>JAUYAG010000088.1 GCA_030693575.1 Brevundimonas sp.
CACCCGGGCGGTATAGTCCACCAACGGTATGATGCGGGCATAGTTCAGTCGCGCGGGTCCGATCACGCCGATGGCGCCCAGAACCCGCTGGCGGCCCGTCATATAGGGCGCCGCGATCACGGCGGAACCCGAAAGCGAAAAGAGTCTCGTTTCCGCGCCGATGAAGATGCGCACCCCCTGCGCCGTGGATACCCCGTCGAGCAGGCCGATGAGCTGTTCCTTCTGCTCCAGATCGTCGAACAGGATGCGGACCTTTTCCAGATCCTCGGCGGTCTCGCGGTCGTGCAGCAGATTGGCCCGGCCGCGCACGATCAGCGACCGCTCGCGCTCGGCCCCGCCCGACCAGGCGGCCATGCCGTCCTCAACCAGACGGGCGGCGGCGGCGTCCAGCTCGCGCCGCGCGGCGTCCAGTTCGGTGCGCATCTCGGTGCGCGCCTCATGCAGGGGCCGGCCCTTGAGGCGGGCGTTGAGGAAGTTGGAGGCCTCGGTCAGGGTCGAGGGGGTGACCCCGGCCTTCAGCGGCATCAGCCGGTTCTCGACGGACCCGTCGTCGCCGACCAGCACGGCCAGCGCCTGATCGTGGCCGAGGGCGACGAATTCGACGTGTTTGACGCCGGCCTCGCGGATCGGGCTGGCGACGATGCTCGCCCCTCCCGCCAGACCGGACAGCAGGCTGGAGGCTTCGTTCAGCGCCTCGTCGAAACTGCGGCCGCGTCCGGCGAGGCGTGCGTCGATCTCGCGCCGCTCCTCGGTCCCGAGGTCGCCGATCTCCAGCAGGCCGTCGACGAACAGCCGCAGGCCCGCGTGTGTGGGTATCCGCCCCGCCGAGGTGTGCGGTGCGCCCAGCAGCCCCGCCAGCGTCAGGTCCTGCATGGTGTTGCGGATCGAGGCGGGGGACAGGGACACCCCGGTCATGGACAGGGTGCGCGAGCCGACGGGCTCGCCGGTCTGGAGGTAGCTCTCGACGATCCGCCGGAAAATATCGCGGGCGCGTTCGTCCAGCGCGGCCAGACCGGCCGGGCTGCCGCTGAACGGCGAAGGGTTGGGGGCATACAGGCTCACGGTTTCAGGATAAGCAGCGCCGCCGCCCCGTCCAAGGAAATCCATCGATGACCACCGCCCGCCCGTCCGACCGCACCCCCGACCAGCTCCGCGTCGTGACGCTGGAGACCGGCGTGAACCGCTATGCCGAGGGCTCCTGCCTGGTCACCTTCGGCCATACCAAGGTGCTGGTGACGGCTTCGGTCGAGGAAAAGGTGCCCGGCTGGATGCGCAACACCGGTCAGGGCTGGGTCACGGCCGAATACGGCATGCTGCCCCGGGCCACCCACACGCGCGGCCGCCGCGAGGCCGCCGCCGGCAAGCAGAGCGGCCGGACGCAGGAAATCCAGCGGCTGATCGGCCGCTCGCTGCGCGCCGTTGTCGACCTCAAGGCCCTGGGCGAGCGTCAGGTGTCGCTGGACTGCGACGTCATCCAGGCCGACGGCGGTACCCGCACGGCGGCCATCACCGGGGCCTGGGTCGCGATGGCCAGCGCCTTCGACTATCTGCGCGCCGAGGGCGTGCTGAAGACCGACCCGATCCTCGACCAGGTCGCGGCCGTGTCCTGCGGCGTCTGCAACGACCAGCCGGTGCTGGACCTCGACTATGAGGAGGATTCCAACGCCGAGGCCGATTCCAACTTCGTCCTGACCGGGGCCGGCGCGATCGTCGAGATCCAGGCCACGGGCGAGAAGCGCGGCTTCTCGCGCGCCGAGTTCGACCGGCTGTTCCACCTGGCCGAGGGCGGCTGCGCCGAACTGTTCGCCCTGCAGCGCGCCGCCCTGGGCCGCTGAGCGGACGCCGGGCGCTTCCGCGTCGGGCCGAACCGTGCCTAAGGTGCGGCTTCCCGCGACCGATCGGAGTGCCTGATGCGCCGGACCGTATTCGCCCTGCTGGCCGTGACCGCCCTGGTCTCGGCCTGCGAACGCCCTGCCGAGGCTCCGGCGACCGAGGCCGCCGCCGCCGCCGCGCCGGCCCCCGAAATGCCGGCCGATGCGCCGCCGCAGGAAGAGGTCGATCCGGCCGTGGCCCTGGCGCCCGTCGGCGCGCCGGTATCCTGCCTGAACGACATCGGGGAAGCGGCCGCGCAGCGGCTGGTCGACCGCTGCATCGCGGTCAGCCCCGCCACCCATCCGCCCTGCAACGTCGCCAACCCCTGCGAGATGATCCAGGGCGAGATCGAACGGTCCTGCGAAATGTATGCACCGGGCGAGGCGAAGCCGGCGGAATGCGCGGCCTGAGACCGGGCCGCCCGGCCGTTTAACGGTTCCTGTACCCCCGGTCGGCTAGGCTGCAGGCCATGACGCCTGTTCCGACGCCCCCCGATCTGCGCGCCCTCACCACCCTGCGGTTCTTCGCGGCCCTCTGGGTGGTGCTCTACACCGCCTGGCCGCACCTCAATGTCGGCTTCACGCCCGTCGCGGTGACCAAGGGCTATCTGGGCGTCGAGACCTTCTTCGTCCTGTCGGGCTTCATCCTCAGCCATGTCTATCTCGAGGCGGCGGGCGAGAAGCGGTTCAGCTACGGCGGCTTCCTGTGGGCGCGGCTGGCACGGGTCTATCCGCTGCATCTGGTCACCCTCTTCGGCATGATCGGCCTCGGCGTGGTCGCGACGGTCGCCGGGTTGAGTATCGACGGCAGCCTGACCAATTGGCGGGATCTGCCGGCGCATCTGACCCTGACCCATGCCTGGGGCCTGGCCACCAGCTCAGCCTTCAACCATCCATCCTGGTCGATCTCGGCGGAATGGGCGGCCTATCTCAGCTTCCCCGCCTTCGCCTTCGTCGCCTGGCGGCTCAGGGACCGGCCCATCCTGGCCACGGTGCTGGCCGCCGCCTTCGCCCTGGGCCTCTATGCCGCTTTCGAGCCGCTGGCCGGCTATTCCCTGACCGAGGCGACCTTCCGCTGGGGCGCGCTGCGGATCGTCCCCTGTTTCGCCCTCGGCTGCGCCCTCTATCTGGTCCATCGCCGCGGCGGCGTGCCCTTCGCCGGGCCGGTCGCCCTCGGCAGCGGCGTCGCGGTTCTGGCCAGCGCCTCTCTCGGCCTGTGGGACGCCGTCACCGTGCTCGCCGCCGGCGGCCTGATCCTCGGCCTCGGCTCGCTGGACAACGCCCGCGCGGGCGTCCTCGGCTCGAAGCTGGGCGTCTATCTCGGGGAGATCAGCTATTCGATCTATATGGTCTGCGCGCCGGTGCTGCTGCTGACCACCAATGTCGCGGCGCGCCTCACCGGGGCGGACGACAAGCGGTTTCACATCATTGTGTGGCTGGCGCTGGTCGCGGCGATTCCGGTCGCTGCCATGGTGACCTACCACCTCGTCGAACGCCCGGCCCGCAAGGCTTTGAGAGGTTTCGCCGACCGTCGCGCCGCGAGAGCAGCCGCGACGAAAGCGCGCACGGACTCGCCCGACAGGGGACTTCAACCGTCCGAAACTATCGTCTAGGGCTAGCCGACTGAAACGGGTCGGGAACCACGCCAGCATGATGAAACGGCTCACAGCCGCCGCGGTTGCGGCGACCCTCGGATTTTCTGCGCTGGGCTATGCCCCCGCGGTTAGGGCCGATGAGCCGTACTGGCAGTGCGTGACCTTCGCTCGCATGTTCTCGGGCATCAACATCTTCGGCGACGCCCTGACCTGGTGGCGTCAGGCCCAGGGCAAGTTCCGCACCAGCGAGCGCCCGGAGACCGGATCGGTCCTCGCCTTCCAGCCCACCGGCCGGATGACGCGCGGTCACGTCGCCGTCGTTTCGGAAATCCTGACCGACCGGGTGATCCGCGTGACCCACGCCAACTGGGGCGGCAGCCGTGGTCGGGTCGAGGAAAACGTCACCGTCGTCGACGTCTCGCAAGGCGGCGACTGGACCGCGGTGAAGGTCTGGTACAATCCCAGCCGGGCTCTCGGAACCTCGGTCTATCCGACCTATGGCTTCATCCACAAAGCCCCCGCCGCGCCGTCCGACGGCGTGATGATGGCCTCTGTGCCGGCGGCCAACGGCCAGCCCTGAGCGCCTGACGCACCGATCCGGTCTTGACCCGCGGGCGTCGTCCGCGCTTCCTGCGGTCAACCCCCCGGAGTCTCCCATGCGTCCCGTATTCGCCGCCCTCGCCCTGCTCGCCCTCGCCGCCTGTTCGCCGTCGGAGGATCCGGTGCAGCCGGAAGCGCCGGCCGAGCAACCTGCGCCGGTGCTCGGCGGGGTCGATCTCGGCCAACCGGTCCGCGCCCTCGGCACCGAGCCGTTCTGGAGTGTCGAACTGACCGGGACCGAGCTGGTCTATACGTCCCCCGAACCGCCTGAACAGCGCGCGCCCCAGCCCGCTCCCGTGGTCCAGGGCACGACGGCGACGTATGAGGCGGAAACCGCCGACGGGACCGACCTGCGCGTCACCCTGATCGCCACGGAATGCTCGGACGGTATGAGCGACCGCACCTATCCGCTGACGGCCATGGTCAAACTGGGCGACCAGGACCTGACCGGCTGCGCCGCCTCGACCGCCGCCGTCATGTCGGTCGGCGAAAGCGGGCCGGTGGTCGAATAGGGCTCAGCCCGCCGGGTCGCGCAGCGTCCGCATCGCCCCCAGCCGCCCGAAGGCGACGATCAGCGCCTTGCGTCGCGCCGGGGCGAGGGGCGAGGCCGGCGCCTCGCGCACCACCGCCCCGCCGAAGCCGTCGGCGACGATCAGCCCCGGCTCGTCGGGCAGGATGTCGCCCGGAAACTCGGGTGCCACCGCGAAATAGAAGGCGTCGCAGAACGGCCCGTACTCGCCCCATTTGCGGTCGACGCGATAGTCCTCGACCCCCGACTTCACCTCGCAGATGACGATGTCGCCGCGCGGCCCCAGGGCCATGACGTCGGCGCGGCGCCCATTGGGCAGGCCGACCTCCAGCAGGGGCGCATAGCCGAGGTCGACCATCAGCCGCGCCGCCCCGCGCGTCACCGCCAGCGTGGTCTGGGGCCGGCTGAACACAAGGTCGATCTGGAGCAGGGCGGCGGCCATGCCGCCTTTATGTTCGGCATATGTTCTGATTTCAAGCCGGCTTCGCGGGCTGATCGCGGCTTCCGATGAGTCTGCTCCGACCAGCGTAGATTCATCACAACGGACACAACCGGCAGCCGCAATTTCGCGGAAGGGGCCGGTCAACTCTCCGAACGAACTACCGCCCGGTATGCACGACCGAGCCGGTATCCAGACCCAGCGCGCGGGCGCGGGCAATCAGGCGGGTGCGTTCGGCTTCGGCCGGGCTCTGGCTGCGGTGCCAGACCCACCAGTCGGACTTGTTGGGCAGGGCCATGATGGCCCAGCTGTAGTCGGGTGCATGGTCCCACACCCAGTAGTTCTGCCCCGCCAGCCCGCCCACGCCCAGCAGGCCGGTCAGGGTAAAGCGGAAGCGGGCGTTGTTGCCCGGATCGGTGACCCGGGCGTTGGCGCGCAGGGTCTCCACCCCGCCGTCCGTACGCCGGGTGCAGGTGACGACGATGGAATAGCGGTTGGGCTGGTTCTGCGGATTGAAGTCGATCTGGGCCCGGCGGCAGTCCTTCTGGGCGTCGTTCGGGCTGCGCGCGATCTCGAACCAGCGGCCGTCGAACTGGTCCAGCGCCACATTGCGCGCCTGGGCCGCAACGGGGCTCGCCACGGCGCAGAGGCCGAGGGCGACAGTCAGGGCGGCGGCGGTTCGGATGGCGGTCATCAGGGCGTCCCTCGCGGCGGTTGGCGCATAGATACGAATGAACCGCCTGAAGGGTTGCCCGTCTAGAGGATGAACCGGCTCAGGTCGGCATCGCGCGCCAGTTCCGCGACCAGATCCCGCACCCGGTCGCCGTCGAAGGCGACGGTCTGGCCGGACAGGTCGGACGCCTTGAAACTGGTTTCCTCGAGCACCCGCTCGATCACCGTCACCAGCCGCCGCGCGCCGATGTTCTCGACCGCGCCATTGGCCGCCACGGCGGCGTCGGCCAGGGCCTCGACCGCATCGGGGGTGAAGGTCAGGGTGACGTTCTCGGTCGCGAGCAGGGCCTGGTTCTGACGGATCAGATTGGCCTCCGGCTCGGTCAGGATGCGCACGAAGTCGTCGCGGGTCAGGGCCTTCAGCTCGACCCGGATCGGCAGCCGGCCCTGCAGTTCGGGCAGAAGGTCCGAGGGTTTGGCCACGTGGAAGGCGCCCGAGGCGATGAACAGCACATGGTCCGACTTCACCGGCCCGTATTTGGTCGAGACGGTGGTGCCCTCGATCAGCGGCAGCAGGTCGCGCTGCACGCCCTCGCGGCTGACGTCGCCGCCCGAGCGGTCGGACCGGCCCGCCACCTTGTCGATCTCATCGATAAAGACGATGCCCTCATTCTCCGCCAGCAACAGCGCCTCGGTGGTCAGGCTTTCCTGATCCAGCAGTTTGTCGCTCTCCTCGGTGATCAGCGGGGCCAGGGCGTCCCGGACCAGCAGCTTGGCCGTCTTCGTGCGCTGCCCGCCCAGTTTGCCCAGCATTTCCGACAGATTGATCATGCCGACATTGCCGCCGCCGGGAATGTCGAGGCCCTGCATGGGCGAGGCGGTGTCGGCCAGCTGGAGTTCGATCTCCTTGTCGTCCATCTCCCCGGCCCGCAGCTTCTTGCGGAAGCTCTCGCGGGTGGCGGGCTGCGACCCCGGCCCGACCAGGGCGTCGAGGATCCGCTCCTCGGCCGCCGCCTCGGCCTTGGCCTTGACCCCCGTTCGGCGTTTGTCGCGCACCATGACCAGCGCCGCCTCGACGAGGTCGCGCATGATGGAATCCACGTCGCGGCCGACATAGCCGACCTCGGTGAATTTGGTCGCCTCGATCTTGAGGAAGGGCGAGCCCGCCAGCTTGGCCAGCCGCCGGGCGATCTCTGTCTTGCCCACGCCGGTGGGCCCGATCATCAGGATGTTCTTGGGCGTGACTTCGTCGCGCAGGTCGTCCGGCACGCGCTTGCGCCGCCAGCGGTTCCTGAGGGCCACGGCCACGGCGCGCTTGGCGTCGTCCTGGCCAACGATGAAACGATCCAGTTCGGAGACGATTTCGCGGGGAGAGAGGTCGGTCATGGGATGCAGATGGGGCAGCGCCCTCCCGTTGGGGAGGGCTGGTTCATCACGAAGGACACGAAGAAGGTCACAAAGGACACGAAGGGGTCAGAGCACGAGGCGCCGCAGGCCGTTCTTGAGCATGACGGTGTTGAAGTTGATCAGGTAACCGAGGCGCACGTCGGAGAAGCGCAGATAGGTCAGGACCTGGGCTGTATGGATCGACGCAAGGGCGTCGATCGATTTGATCTCCACCACCACAGCCCGTTCGACCAGAAGATCGAGGCGATAGCCGACGTCCATTCGAACCTTGCCGTAGGTGATAGGTATGCCCGCCTGACGCTCGACCGCGAATCCGGCCTGCTGCAGCTCTTCAGCAAGACAGGCTTCGTAGACGGACTCCAGCAGTCCCGGGCCCAGCGCCTTGTGAACGGCAAAGGCGGCGTTCAACACCGCGCGGCCGACACGCTCGGTCGCCGCTGGCAGGAGCTCGGTCTCTTCGTGTCCTTCGTGCATCCTTGGTGTTCTTTGTGATGAACCGAGCGGCGGCGGGGATTCCTACCCCAGCGTCTCAACCGTCAGGTTCCCGTTCGTATAGACACAGATCTCCGCCGCGATCTCCATGGCCCGGCGGGCGATGGTTTCCGCGTCCATGTCCGTGTGTTCGATCAGGGCGCGGGCGGCTGACAGGGCGAAATTGCCGCCCGAGCCCACCGCGGCCACCCCATGTTCCGGCTCCAGCACGTCGCCGACGCCCGTCACGGTGAAGATCGAGCTCCTGTCCGCGACCAGCAACATGGCCTCCAGCCGGCGCAGATAACGGTCTGTCCGCCAGTCCTTGGCCAGGTCGACGCAGGCGCGGGCCAGCTGGTCGGGATACTGCTCCAGCTTGGCCTCCAGCCGCTCGATCAGGGTGAAGGCGTCGGCCGTCGCGCCGGCGAAGCCCGCCAGCACCTTGCCGCCTGCCAGCACCCGCACCTTGCGCGCGGCGCCCTTGACGATGGTCGGCCCCATGGAGACCTGGCCGTCGCCGGCGATGACGGTCCGACCGTTCTTGCGCACCGCCAGTATGGTGGTGCCGTGCCAGTCCGGGAAATTGGGGTTCGCGTTCATCATCCGTTTCAGATGGCGACCGAAATGCGGCGCGGCAAGCGGAAAGCGACAGAATTACAACGACCGCACCCAGCCACAATATAACCAATGTAACCCGTTACATTGCTCAACTGTACCCCACAATTCGACATATGAGGGAAGCGTCGTGCTTCATCGCGTGATATACGCCAGCGAAGCCGTTGGCGCGACCGGGGCTTCGACCCTGTCGATCGCCCAGATTCTTGGCGTTTCGGACCGCAACAACCGGCGCGACCGCGTATCCGGCTGTCTGATGTTTCATCAGGGGCATATCCTCCAGGCGCTGGAAGGCGATCGGACCGATCTGGACCGGCTGATGCGCCGCATCATCGCCGATCCGCGCCATACGGGTCTGCGGGTCCTGTCCGATATGCCCATCCCCGAGCGCCGCCTTCAGGAGCCGATCGCCCTGACCGGCGATCCCGCCGTCCTGCTGGAGCGGATCGGCCTGACTTGCATCTCCCGCCTGTCCGCCAATGAGGCCGAGGTCCTGCTGGATATCCGCGAGGCCGCCTGACGGCGTGGACGTTCGGGTGCGCACCCCCTAACTGGGGGCGTGACCTTTTCCGACGATGAAATCGAGCGCTACGCCCGCCATCTGGTGCTGGCCGAGGTCGGCGGGCCCGGGCAGCAGCGGCTCAAGGCCGCGCGCGTCGGCCTGATCGGCCTCGGCGGCGTCGGGGCTCCGGCGGCTCTCTATCTGGCCGCGGCCGGAGTCGGCACGCTGCGCCTGATCGACGATGATGCGGTCGCCCTGTCCAACCTCCAGCGCCAGATCGCCTTCGACGTCGCCGACATCGGCCGGCCCAAGGTCGAGGCCGGGGCCGATGCTCTCGCCGCGCTCAACCCCCACGTCCGCATCGAGCCGGTCGCCGAACGGCTGGGCGAGGCGAACGCCGCGCGCCTGATCCAGGACTGCGACGTGGTCATCGACGGAACCGACGATTTCGCGACCCGGTTCACCGCCAACACCGCCTGCGTGGCGGCGCACATTCCGCTGGTGTCAGGCGCGCTCGGCCGGTGGAGCGGTCAGGTCGGCGTCTTCACCGGCCGGCCCTGCTACCGCTGTCTCGTGCCCGCCGCCCCCCCGGACGCCGAAACCTGCGCCCGCGTCGGCGTGATCGGAGCGCTGGCAGGCGTGGTCGGTTCGATGGCGGCGCTCGAGGCGATCAAGCTCATCACCGGCGCGGGCGAGGCGCTGACGGGCAGGCTGATGATCTACGACGGCCTGGCCGGGACTGCGCGCACCGTGACGGTCGCCGCCGACCCCGACTGTCCGGTCTGCGCCCCGCTCTAGGCGAAGACCCGCCGGAACAGCTCGATATACTGGGTCATCAGGTCCAGCTCGACGCCGTCTTCCCAGTCAGCGTGACCGGCGCCGCGGATCTCGATGTAGTCGACGGATTTCCCGGCCCGTTCCAGCGCCTCCTTCATGCGCCGCGACTGGAAGACCGGAACGACGGGGTCGTCCACGCCGTGCACCAGCATGACCGGGCAGGCGATTTCCGAGGCCCTCCGGCGGGGCGAGGCGAGCGCCAGGGCCGCCGCGTCTTCCTCGGGGTCGCCGATCCGCGTGGACCAGAAGCGATAGGCGATATTCTCCGGCGAATTGTCGCCCCGCTTCTCATTGGCCAGCAGTTCGGGCAGGTCGCTGTCGCCGCAGATCGAGATCGCGGCCTTGTACAGGTCCGGACGGCGCACGGCCCCCATCAGGGCGGCATAGCCGCCATAGCTGCTGCCCATGATGCCGACCTTGCCGGCGTCCAGCCCGCGGGTCTTGATCGCGTGATCGACGGCGTCCTCGACGTCCTCCTGCATCCGGTCGCCCCAACGCCCCCAGCCCTCGCTGGCGAAGGCCAGGCCATAGCCGCCGGAGCCGCGGAAATTGGGCTGCAGCACCCACCAGCCCTCGGTCGCCAGGGCCTGGACCGTCCGGTCCCAGTTCATCACGTCTCGCAGTTCGGGCCCGCCGTGCGGCAGGACGATCAGCGGCCCGGGTGCCCCTCCGGGCGGTGCCGTCAGATAGGCGCGGATGGAGGCACCGTCGCGGGTGGTCACGTCCAGCGCCTCGGTCCGGCCCAGCCGCTCGGTCTGCAGGGCGGTGCGCGGGGTCAGGTTGACGAAGCTGCGGGCGGCCCGGTCATACAGGTACCAGGCGCCGGGCTCATTGGGCCCGCTGACATAGGACAGGAAGCGGTTGTGGGTCCGGTCGATATCGATCAGGCGCACGTTGCAGCTATTGTCGAAGAACCGGTTCATGGCCCGGTGATGCGGGGCCAGCTCCGGCACGGCGAAGTCATACTCCAGCCGGTCGTTCCAGTAGGCGGCGCCCAGATAGGCACCGCGATCGTCAGTCAGGCCGCCAGCCACGTCGGAACGGGGCCGCGAGGCGACGGGTGCGCCATAGACGCCCGTCCTCAGATTGAACTCGCGGATGGACTGGACGTCCTCGCCCTCCTGCCGGGCGGATACCAGGATCACGTCGCCCTGTTCGGTCGGCGCGACATATTCGAAGTCGAGAACCTCGGCGATCCGCATCCGGCGGACGAAGCGCCACTGACGCTCGCCCGGCGCCCGGGCCATGATCTCGAGCGTGTTGCCGGCGGCGTTGATGTCATAGCGCAGCACCGGCACGCCGTGCCGGGTCTCCCAGCCGACGGTGTCGAAATCCCCGCGCTCGAACTCCTCGGCCCGGCCGGTCATGACATTGACCTTGTACAGGGCGTTGATGCGCCGCGCCTGGGTCGGCGCGATCATCAGCACATGTTCGGGGTCGTCGGGCAGCAGATCGACGATGGAGCCGAGGTTGCGGGTGCTCCGCATGCGCTGGGGCTCGTTGTCGAACAGAACCACGGCACCGCCGGTGTCCGGGTCGATCGACACCATCCGCCGGGAAATCACGGCCTCGACGGTGGTCGAACCCAGAGACCGGGCCGAGGTCCGCTCGGTGACGGTGCGCCCGCCGAGGGCGATGCGAACCAGCAGGCGCTCATCGCTTGCCCAGGCCATCGACTCGCAATCGACATCGCCCAGCGGCGCGCGCCTGGGCGGTGCGGACGGATTGGCGGCGTCCAGCACGTCGAGAACCGAGCGCCTGGCGCCGCCCTGATGGATCTCGCGGATGATGGCGATCCGCTCGCCCGACGGCGACAGGGCCACACCCTTGACCCCATCCTTGGCGTAGAAGTCCGCCAGGGCGTGGGGCGTGACCTGACGCGCCGCCGCGGGTCCCGCCGCCGCCGCAATCCCGAGACCGCCGGCTCCCGCCAGCAGACCCCGGCGCGACAACGCCCACCGCGCCACCGCGGAATTCCTGATCGTCATGATACGCCCCCGAACGCGACTGCCCGCCTACCAACCCAAGGTTCCGCCGGACGTCAAGCACAAGGAGTCAGAGCATGGCCGGGATCACCCGGTCCGGCGGCCGGTGGCCGTTGTGGAAGGTCTGGATATTGGTGATGACCCGGTCGCCCATGTCCTGCCGGGCCTCCAGCGTCGCCGAGCCCAGGTGGGGCAGCAGGACGACGTTGGCGTGGCCCAGCAGGCCCGGGTGAATGGCCGGCTCGTGCTCATAGACATCCAGCCCGACCCCGGCGATCGCGCGGCGCACCACCGCATCGGACAGGGCCGCCTCGTCGATCAGTTCGCCGCGGGCGGTGTTGATCAACAGGGCGTGCGGCTGCAACCGGGCCAGCCGTTCGGCCGACAGCAGGTGCCAGGTGTCCTTCGTCGCCGGACAGTTCAGCGAGATCAGGTCCATCCGCGCCAGCATCTGGTCCAGATCGTCCCAGTAGGTGGCCCCCAGCTCCTCGGCGATCATGGCCGGGACGGGTTTGCGGTTGTGATAGTGGACCTGCATCCCGAACGCCTTCGCGCGCCGCGCCAGGGCCTGGCCGATCCGGCCCATGCCGACGATGCCCAGCCGCTTGCCCCACAGTTTGCGCCCGGTCATCCAGGTCGGGGTCCAGCCCTCGAACCGGCCCTCGGCCACGACCTGGGCGCCTTCGACGATGCGGCGGCTCACTGCGAGGATCAGCGCCATGGCCAGGTCCGCCGTGTCCTCGGTCAGGACGCCGGGGGTATTGGTCACGATCAGGCCGCGTCCGACGGCCGCGTCGATGTCGATATGGTCCACGCCTGCGCCGAAATTGGCGATCATCTTCAGCTGCTCGCCCGCCGCGGCGATCAGGTCGGCGTCGATCGTGTCGGTAATGGTCGGGACCAGAACGTCGGCGCGCTGTACCGCCGCCTCGAGCGCCGCGCGATCCATGGGCTTGTCAGTAAGGTTCAGCTCGGCGTCGAACAGTTCGCGCATGCGCGTCTCGACCGCGTCGGGCAGCCGTCTGGTTAACACCACCTTAAGTCTGGGCGAGGACATTGGCGGCCTTCGGTTTCAATCGCTTCGGCTTATTGGCGCATCCCGTGTCTGGCAAGGCTCGCTCCCGCATCCAACGACTGGCCGTCCTCGCCGGCGTCCTTGCCGCGGCCGCCCTGGCCGGGGCGGGTCAGGCCATGCCCGACGGTCGGCCCACCCCCAGCGGCCAGCCCGTGCCGCGCTGGCTGTCGCTGAAATCCGACGAGGTGCGGGCCCGCTTCGGCCCCGGCCTCGACTACCGGATCCTGTGGGAATACCAGGTCTCGGGCCTGCCCGTTCAGGTGGTCGCCGAGACCACCGAATGGCGCAAGATCTGCGATCCGGAGGGCGGCGTCGCCTGGGTCCATCGCAGCGTCGTCTCCAGCCGCCGCAGCGCCTTCAACGCCTCGGACGCCGAGATCGCGATCCGCTCCGGCCCGTCCGCGACCGCCGCCCTGCGGGCCCGGCTGACGCCCCATTCGGTGGTGGCCATGGAAGACTGCGAGGACGGCTGGTGCGAGGTCCGGGTGCGCCGGATGCACGGCTTCGTGCGCCAGAGCGAGGTCTTCGGCGGCCAGGAGCGGGCCCTGTGCAGCGCCGCCCGCCCGGCCGGCCGCGGTCGCTGATCGCCGCTGTCCGGTCCCACCGCTAAAAAGTTGAGCCGTCGGTTCCCGTCGTGTAACCCGGCAGCAACACCCGCTGGAGAGCCGCATTGAGCCAGTCGCAATATCCGTCGTCGTTCGACTACGAGGCCCTGCTGGCCTCGGGCCGGGGCGAGCTGTTCGGCAACGGCAACGCCCGTCTGCCGGCCCCGCCGATGCTGATGCTCGACCGGATCGTGACCATCAACGCGGACGGGGGCGCCCACGGCAAGGGCTATATCGAGGCCGAGCTGGATATCCATCCGGACCTCTGGTTCTTCCAGTGCCACTTCATCGGCGACCCGGTCATGCCCGGCTGCCTCGGCCTCGACGCCATGTGGCAGCTGGTCGGCTTCTACCTCGGCTGGATCGGCGGCCCCGGAAAGGGCCGTGCCCTCGGCGTCGGCGAGGTCAAATTCACGGGCCAGGTCACGCCCGATATCAAGAAGGTCGTCTACAAGATCGACCTCAAGCGGGTCATCAATCGCCGTCTTGTCATGGGCATCGCCGACGGGGTTCTCGAAGCCGACGGCGTCCCCATCTATACGGCGACCGACATGCGCGTCGGTCTGTTCGGCGCGACCGAACCCGTCGGCGGCTGATCACCCTCGTTACAGACCGCGGTCAACGCGGCGAACTCGGCATCTAGAAGGAAACCACCATGCGGCGTGTCGTCGTCACCGGTCTGGGCATCGTATCCTCCATCGGCACCGGCCAGGATGAGGTCGCAGCCTCCCTGCGCGAGGCGCGCTCGGGCGTCGTCGCCGCCCCGGACCACATCCAGTACGGCTTCCGCTCGCAGGTCTGGGCGCCGCCGGCTCTGGGCGTGACGGCCGAGGACTGGGCCCCGCTGGTCGACCGCCGCGCCGCCCGCTTCCTCGCCAACGGCACCGCCTGGGGCCACATCGCCTTCGAGGAGGCGCTGAAGGACTCCGGCATGTCCGCCGAGGAGATCCAGTCCGAGCGCATCGGCGTCATCGTCGGCGAGGGCGGCCCCTCGACCCAGATCATCCTCCAGGCCGCCGCCACCACGGTCGAAAAGACCTCGCCCAAGCGCATCGGGCCGTTCGCCGTGCCCAAGGCCATGGCCTCGGGCCCCTCGGCCGTCCTGGCGACCTGGTTCCAGCTGAAGGGGGTCAACTATTCGATCTCCTCGGCCTGCGCGACCAGCGCCCACTGCATCGGCGCGGCCGCCGAACAGATCGCCTGGGGCAAGCAGGACGTGGTCTTCGCCGGCGGCTGCGAGGACATCGACTGGTCGATGTCCAACATGTTCGACGCCATGGGCGCCATGTCGTCCAACTTCAACGAAACCCCTTCGGTCGCCAGCCGGGCCTATGACAAGGACCGCGACGGCTTCGTCATCGCCGGCGGGGCCGGCATCGTGGTGCTGGAAGAGTATGAGCGGGCCGTGGCGCGCGGCGCGACCATCTATGCCGAGGTCACCGGCTACGGCGCCAATTCCGACGGCTATGACATGGTCGCCCCCTCGGGCGAGGGCGCCGAGCGCTGCATGAAGATCGCGCTCGACATGGCCGGCAATCCGAAGATCGACTACCTCAACCCGCACGGCACCTCGACGCCGGTCGGGGACTCCAAGGAGATGGGGGCGGTCCGCAACGTCTTCGGCGACCAGATGCCGATGATCTCCTCGACCAAGTCGCTGACCGGCCATTCGCTCGGCGCGGCCGGGGCCCAGGAAGCCATCTACTGCCTGCTGATGATGAAGCACGGCTTCGCCGCCGAGAGCGCCCACATCGAGAACCTCGACCCCGAGTTCGAGGGCATGCCGATCCTGCGCAAACGCCACGACGGCGAGCTGAAGCACGTGATGTCGAACAGCTTCGGCTTCGGCGGCACCAACGGCACGCTGATCCTTTCGAAGGTCTGAACCCGGGAGCCAACCGGCTCCCGGCGCGCTAGGATGGTCCAGCCCAACCGGATGGACCGCCCCTGACCCTCGACCCCTACATCCTGTTCCTGCTCGGCCTCGGTGCCGTGGTCCTGCTGGTCGCCTGGGCGCCGGTCGGGCTGAAGCGCCTGCCGCTGACCCTCGCCATCCTGTGTGTCGCCGTCGGCGTGCTGGTGTTCAGCACCGGCCTGCTGTCCTTCAATCCGGATCCGCGGACCTGGGACACGGCGACCGAGCGGCTGACCGAACTGGTGGTGATCATCAGCCTGATGGGCGCGGGGCTGAAGCTCGACCGGCCTGTCGGGTGGCGGCGGTGGTCCTCGACCTGGCGGCTGCTGGCCATAGCCATGCCGCTAACCATCGCGGCGGTGGCCTGGCTCGGGGTCGCCGGCCTCGGCTTCAGCCTGGCCATGGCCCTTCTTCTGGGGGCCGCCATGGCGCCCACGGACCCCGTGCTGGCCGCCGACGTCCAGGTCGGCCCGCCGAAGTCCGGCGACGAGGACGAGGTGCGCTTCGGCCTGACCTCCGAGGCGGGGCTCAACGACGCCCTGGCCTTCCCGTTCGTCCATCTGGCCATACTGGCCGCGGCGGGGGGAGTCTTCGCAGCCGGGGGCCTGACGGACTGGTTCACGATCAAGGTCGGCTGGAAGCTGCTGGCCGGACTGGGCGTCGGCGTCCTGACCGGCCTGGCCTTCGCCCGGCTGATTTTCCGCGGCGGCGGGACCCGGTTCGGGGACGGTCTGGTCGCCCTGGCCGCCACCCTGGTGGCCTACTCCGCCGCCGAACTGGCCCACGGCTACGGCTTTCTCGCCGTCTTCGTCTGCGCCCTGACCCTCCGCGCCGCCGAGCGTGACCATGAGATCCATCAGGAGATGCACGACTTCTCCGACCAGATCGAACGCCTGCTGATGATGCTGCTGCTGGTCCTGTTCGGCGGTGCGCTCGCCAACGGCCTGCTGGCCAGCCTGACCTGGACGGATGCGATGATCGGCCTGGCGGTGGTCTTTGTGGTGCGCCCGGTCGCGGGCATGATCGCCATGACCGGATCGGGCCAGCCGATGCGGGAGCGGCTGCTGCTCTCCTTCCTCGGCATCCGCGGCGTCGGCTCGGTCTACTACGTCGCCTACGGCCTCAACCACGGCGATTTCGGCGACAGCGAGCGGCTCTGGGCCATCGTCGGCTTCATCATCCTGGTGTCGATCCTCGTCCACGGCGTGACCGCCGCGCCCCTGCTTCAGCGGCTGGCCCGCCGGCGCGAGGCAGAGGCGGGCTGACGCTTCCCCCCAAAGCCGGGCGCTGCTAACCCTCGGAACAGGGCCTCAGGCCAACCAGACCGGCCTCAAGTCGCGAGCAACCGCGTTGCGAGCACAGGCCACCAAAAGGGAGACGGACGATGGCGAGCGAGAGCGGCTGGAACATGCCCACCGGTGAACTCATGAAGGGCAAGAAGGGCCTGATCATGGGGGTCGCCAACAGCAACTCCATCGCCTGGGGCATCGCCTCCCAGCTGGCCGCCCAGGGCGCCGAACTGGCCTTCACCTATATGGGCGAGGGTCTGGAGCGCCGCGTGCGCCCGCTGGCCGAGAGCGTCGGCGCCAAACTGCTGATCCAGGCCGACGTCACCGACGAGGCCTCGATGGACCTGGCCTTCGCCGAGCTGGAAAAGGCCTTCGGCACGATAGATTTTGTCGTCCATTCGGTGGCCTTCGCCAACAAGAACGAGCTGCAGGGCTCCTTCGTCGACAACACCACCCGCGACAGCTTCCTGCTGGCCATGAACATCTCGGTGTTCAGCTTCGTCGACGTCGCCAGACGCGCGTCGAAACTGATGCCCAACGGCGGCTCGATGGTGACCATGACCTACCTCGGCTCCGAACGGGCCATCCCCAACTACAACACCATGGGCGTGGCCAAGGCCGGTCTGGAAGCGGCGACCCGCTACATCGCCCGCGACCTGGGGCCCCGCGGCATCCGCGTCAACGCCATCTCGGCCGGGGCCATGCGCACCCTGTCGCTGGCCGGCATCTCGGGCGGTCGCGGCATGATCAGCCAGGGCCGGGCCATGTCGGCGATGAAGGAGGATACCTCGATGGAGGGCGTCGCCGGCGCCGCCCTTTGGCTGTGCTCCGACCTCGGCTTCTCGACCACGGGCGAGGTCATCCACGTCGACGCCGGCTTCCACATGATGGGCATGGCGGCGGACGAGGAGGGGTGATCTCACCGGATTTTGATTGTACCGCCGCTGCTGCTGCCGTCAAGGTTGCGTGAAAGCGCTTTCGAGGGGAGGTCGAAATGACGGATTCCGGCCCGCCTGCACAATTGGACGACGTGGTTACGACGGGCCAGCGGCGGAGTTCGCCAACGATGCCATTCCCGGCCCGCGGCAGCAGTAGCGGTATCGGCGACACGCCCGGACGCACCATCGACCTGGCCGGCGACGACCCTGAGCCGCCTCCCGGGGGCGACCCCTGCGCCAACCCGGCGACGGCGCTGGATTGGAACGCGGACGCGGCTGCGGCACAGACGACGAAAGATCTTGATGAGTTTGCAGAGACCGAGCCGCCCTCCGGGGGGCGAGGTTTCAACGAGAGAGAATACGGAGCTGCCCTTTGGGAGAGAGCGGACGGATCGGTCATCCGAGGCCCGATGAGACACTCTGACCAGACGTTTGCGGAGGCGGCTGCAGCCGCGGCGACGGGCGGAACTGGCAGGCCCACAGTCAGTATCAACTGGACGCCACCGGAGCCTGGCCTGGTTCCGATCGGGTCTGTCCACACTCACGGAGTTGGGGGCACCTTGCCCTCCGGTCACAGAGGGGCCCTCGAGAGCGACGTGGGGCATCTTCTTGGAATTGCCGCACAGCGAGAGTTCTTGTTGGGGGCAGGTAGGGGTGCAGAAGCCAGAATCTACGTTGCATCGAGAGCGTTTGGACAATACGAGACGCCCGGGCCGATCAAGATACATGTGTAAAACGAAAGCAATCTTGACGCGGCGATTGGGGGCGAAGAAGGCGACGAGGTGAATCCGAACGCACAGCCGTGTGGAGCCCCTGCATGATCGCCGCCGTCCTGATTGCCGCTGCTCTCATGCAGTCACCTCCTTCCAGGTTCACCGTCGAGAACAGCATGGCCCATGCACCGAGAGGCTTGTCGCTTTCCTTTTGGGCGGGGTACGCTCGCGGCGATGCTGGCGACTGGGTAGTGGAAATCTACACCCGGCAGTTTCGTGGCAAGGGCGAGTATGTACTGCGTCGTTCGCTGAACACGCCCGACGGCCGCGAACAGGCAACCTGGACGACTAGCGCGGCGTGTCCTGTCGTTCTCAATATAGTTCCGGCAATGGAGCGGCTTCCGCTCGGCGGTCTCGCCCCCGCGCCCAGGCTGGAAGCTATGCCGCGGCCCTGGTTCATCTATCCTGACTGGAGCCCTGTGCAGCCTCACTCTCCCGGGTATGCGGTCTGGGGTCAGGGGCGGCAGCCTGACGGTGCCATGTCGACTTATCGCGTGACGGCCGCAAACGGCCTGATCGCCGGCTTTGTCGAGCGGGCGGAGGAAGCGCTGCGCCCCTGCTGGAAAGACGACTTGGAGGCCTAAGGGGACCCCAAAGGGCGCTCACCCAGATTATCCATTCTGGGTCCGCGATACGGTCGAGATTATAAGGGCGTGTAACGCGGCTCATCCAGTTAGTATCCGCTGCAACGCCATCTCGGCCGGGGCCATGCGCACCCTGTCGCTGGCCGGCATCTCGGGCGGTCGCGGCCTGATCAGCCAGGGCCGGGCCATGTCGGCGATGAAGGAGGACACCTCGATGGAAGGCGTCGCCGGCGCCGCCCTGTGGCTGTGCTCGGACCTCGGCTTCTCGACCACCGGCGAGGTCATCCATGTCGACGCCGGCTTCCACATGATGAGCATGGCGGCGGACGAGGAAGGGTGATCGCCACCGGAATGTGATTGTGCAGGTGCTATCATGCGTGTCAGGGTTGCATGAGGAACGCCTTCAGGGAGATCGAAATGACGGATTCCGGCCCGCCTGCACAACTGGACGACGTGGTTACGACGGGCCAGCGTCGGAGTTCCCCGACGGCGCCGTTCCCGGCCCGCGGCAGCAGCAGCGGTATCGGCGACACGCCCGGCCGCACCATCGACCTGGCCGGCGACGACCCTGAGCCGCCGCCGCAACAGAATGACCCCTGCGCCGATCCGGCGACGGCCCTGCCTTGGAATGCCGACGCGGCGGCAGCTGGAGCGGTAGCGGCTTTGGCGAATAAGGCAGCATCGCTGAACGATGGCTCAAGCCTAAGCAACAGAGAGTTCGGCGCGAACCTCTACATGACCAATACAGGTCAAGTTGAAATCACTGAAATTGATGTTGGCCCCGAAGCCGTCGTCGGGGATGTTCCGGAAGTAGAAATTTTGCCGCGAGGCACGACCTATTTGAACTGGATGGGAGATATTCACAATCATCCTAGCGGCGATGGCAGGTTGAGCACGAATGAGCGAAATCAATTCAATGCACGTATCGACAGGATGATAAGGGACTTTCCAAGCCGAACGGACGCGCTGGCGCTTGCGGCCTACGTCGTCATTCTCGACCCGGCTTCGCCTCATGGCTACAGAATATACGCGCATACTCGAGGGACTGGCGCAGATGAGTTGGGCAAGGAGGTGAACCCCGATGCGGTACCCTGTCCTTCCAACTAGGGCTCAGCTTGGCGTGGTGTGGCTGGCCACATTCATTGCCGCGGTGGGTTGTGTGTCCGGGTGTGGCGCGCACGCCCGGCAGGTCGGTGGTGCAGCCGTCTCGCCCGACGGCGACGCAATGGTGTTTCGCGGGGAGCGAGGTCAGGTCCTGACCATTGCGACGGACCGTGACGGCGTGTGGAGCGCGGTCTTGGAGGGACGCGGCGAGCGGGCGAGCGTAACAACTGCAACCTGCCCGGAATTTGCGTCCGCAATGGAGGCGTTTCGCGGCCTTCCAGGGATCAGGCCTGGTCCATATGCGGCTCAGGATACGCCGGACGTCAGGCCGATCCCGCCGACGACGAAGGATGGGGAGAGCTGGTCAATCACCGCACCGGCATTCGCCCCGGACTGGAGCTCCGTCGTCGTCACGATCGAGGGCGATCAGGGGCCTTATGCGCGATGGGCCTCCAGCACGCGTCGGTCTATCCAGTCATGTGCGGACGCGCAGGGTTGACGACAAGGCAAGCCTCGCCGCGAGCAGGTGACGATGGGGGCATGCCCTCCATAACTTGGTGGTCTCTAGTCCGGTTCGCGCTCGCCGATCTCGTTCGGCTTCACCGCCAGCAGCCAGCCGTCGGCGATGTGCAGGTCGGGCACGGCGTCCCGGGTGAAGGGTAGATACCAGGTCGGGCCGCCGGTCGCCGGGGCGATCTCCAGCATGTCGTCGGCGCCGAAATTCTGCACGGATTTCACCGTGCCGAGCACCAGCCCATCGGGGTCGCGCGCTTCCAGCCCGACCAGATCGGTCAGGTAGAATTCGTCCTCATCCGGCTCGGGCAGCTTGTCGCGCGGGATGTACAGCTTCAGCCCGCGCAGGGCGTCGGCCTCTTCCTTGGTGGCGATCTCCTTCGCCCGACCCACGACGGCCGACTTCTCCGCCCGGCCGGTGGTCAGGGTCAGGCCGGTCGAACCGTCGGCGCGCAGCAGGACGCCCCAGGAGAGCAGGGTCTTCGGCTCGGCCGTATAGGCGGTCACCCGCACCTCGCCCTTGACCCCGAACCCGCCGGCGACCTGGCCGACGAGGATGAGTTTGCTGCTTTCGGTCATTCGTCCTTCTCCCCTCGGGGGTGGAGGATCGGTCGGCGGAGCCGATCGACCGACGGGTGGACCGCGAAGCGGGACGGATGAAGGGGCTGTTCGATAGCGATCGCCCTCATCCGTTCCGCTCCACGTCCGACAACCCCCTCATCCGACCGCCTTCGGCGGCCACCTTCTCCCCCGGAGGGGAGAAGGATTACTGGATCAGGCCTCGGTCTTTTCTTCTTCGGTCGCTTCAGCAGCCGGGGCTTCCTCGGCGGCGGCTTCGGCCGGAGCCTCTTCCGTCACGGCTTCCGCTTCAGCGGCCGGAGCCTCTTCAGCAGCAGCCTCGGCCGGGGCTTCCTCGGCAACGGCTTCGGGCTCGGGGGCCGGCGGCGCGTTCCTGGCGGCTTCAGCGGCGGCGGCCGCTTCTTCCTTGGCGCGGACGGCGGCTTCAGCGGCCTCGATCTTGGCGGCGGCTTCGGCCTCGGCGCGGTCGGCTTCGCGCTGGGCGCGCTCGGCGGCGCGTTCCTGGGCCTTCTTGCCCGGCTCGGCCTTCTTCGGGTTGTTCGACTGGGTCCACTTGACCTTGCCGGCCAGGGCTTCGTCCTGGCTCAGGAAGCGGGCGACGCGGTCGGTGGGCTGGGCGCCCTTGCCGAGCCATTCGGCGATCCGGTCGGTCTTCAGGGTGACGCGCTTCTGCTCGCCGTCGCGCGGCAGCATCGGGTTGTAGGTGCCGACGCGCTCGATGAACTTGCCATCACGCGGCGAGTGGCTGTCGGCGACGACGATATAATAGTAGGGGCGCTTCTTGGCACCGCCGCGGGCCAGACGAATCTTCAGCATTTTCAGTCTCTTTCGTTAAGTCGGATTATTTCTTGGGAGGGAAGCCCGGAAGACCCGGGAGGCCCCCCGGAAGTTGTCCGCCGCCCAGGCCGGCGAGCCGGTCCTGAAGGGCTTTCATTTCGTCGGCGCTGGGCTCGGGCATGCGGCCGCCCCCCATCGCCTTGAGGCGGGCCATGTCGGGGCCGCCCCCCATGCCACCGCCGAGGCCGCCCATCATGGCGGCCATCTGCTTCATGCCCTTGCCGCCGCCGCGCGACATGGACTTGACCATGTCGGCCATCTGGCGGTGCTGTTTGAGCAGGCGGTTGATGTCCTGGACCTCGACCCCGGCGCCGGCGGCGACGCGCTTCTTGCGGCTGGCGTTGAGCAGGTCGGGCTTCTTGCGCTCGGCCTTGGTCATCGAGGAGATGATGGCTTCCTGGCGGGCGATCATCCGATCGTCGACGCCGCTCTCGGCCATCTGGTTCTTCATCTTGGCCACCCCGGGCAGCATGCCCATGATGCCCTGAAGACCGCCCATCCGCTTCATCTGCTGCAGCGGGCCGGCGAGATCGTTCAGGTCGAACTGGCCCTTGGCCAGTTTGCGGGCCATGGCCTCGGCCTTGGACTGGTCCAGCTCCTGGCTGGCCTTCTCGACCAGGGCGACGATGTCCCCCTGACCGAGGATGCGGCCGGCGACACGGCGGGCGTCGAACACCTCCAGCGCATCGACCTTCTCGCCGGCGCCGATGTAT
>JAUYAG010000095.1 GCA_030693575.1 Brevundimonas sp.
CATGGGGGCGCAGGCGGCGACGGAGGCGATGAGAATGAGACGAAGGCTGATACGCATGGTCTGGATCATAGGTCCCCGGCGGTGTTCGCGTCATGACAAGTGCGCGAGCGCGGCAAGCGTTGCTGCAATTGCGAGGCCAGAGCGGGGCGGCACGGTTCACCGGCCTTGCGGCACCGTACCGGACGTCCGCAACCTCGCGTTCGGTGAAGGGTTGTGGTGGCCGGGGCGTCTCGCCTCAAGGTGACAAGATGATCAAGGACCTGTGCAGGCTGGTTTACCGGAGCGAGTCCCGGATCGATCACAACGACGATGCAGGGCTGGACAGGATTTTCAGAACATCGGTGAAGAACAACCTTCGGGACCGGATCACCGGCGCCCTTGCGCTTCCGGACGGCAAATTCGTTCAGGTCGTCGAGGGCACCAGGCGGGACGTCGAGGCGCTGATGGTGCGCATCCGCGCCGATGACCGGCATTTCAACGTCGCGGTTCTGGGGGACTGGGCGATCACGGCCCGGCTGTTCGAGGGCTGGGCGATGGCGCGGCCCGATCCGGAGCCGCTGAGCCGTCAGGCATTCCGCATCGTCACCGAGGACGGCAGCGGCGTGCAGGTGACGGGTATTCTGCTCGGCATGATGCAGGAACCGGCGACGGCCTGGCTGTAGATCTGCGGGCCGCGGGCAGTCGCGTGGCGCGCGTCCGTTGCGCGGGAACTTCCCTGTTTTGCGTCGTTAACCCTCAATTTCATGGAATATTTGAGAGGTCGGGGCGCACAAGGGCGTCAGCTCTGAGACCCGATACCGATGGCCTGGTGGCGGAGGGGCGACGCGACGGCGGTGCAACGCCGTAGACCCTCCGTTCAACTCGGAGGCCAGGCCTCCATCCTTGTCGGGCGCGCTAACGCTCGCCGCGCGGCGGCTCGCTGCTTGAGCGCGGGTTGGGTGCGCTATCGCTCACGACGAGTGCGCGTCTGACTCTCCTGTGTCGATCTTCTCCTGACGACGTGACGAGGCACGATGAGCGGATTTACAGATGAAGAGCGCGCAACGGAGGCGGCCAAGCGCACCGCGGCCAACCTCGCGCGGAATCCCAAGCTGACGCCGTATGACGGCCCAACCGGGGAATGTGTTCATTGCGGCCGGTCTGTCCCAGTTCACGAGATCAGCGCAGACCTCTGTGATTACTGCTTCCACAAGGGCTGACCGCTGTAGCCAGCCGTCTGGCGCTGCGGACGCTCGGCTCCGGCCTTGATGCGGACTATCAAAGCTTGCTGAACGCTACCCCGCGCCAGCCCCAGCCGGCGGCCTGTGCGGCCGCGACCAGGGGCTTCTTGATCTCGTCGGTGTCGAATTTGTAGCTGTAGACCTCGCCCCAGGAGAGGTCCTCGCGGAAGGCGTAGACCGCCTCGAAGCTCTTTTCCCACGACTGGCCGCGGAAGCCCTCGGCGGTGGCGGTGAGGACGGGCACGCCGGCGCGCCATTCGACCTCCCAGGACTGGTCGACGGCGCGGACCTCGCCCTTGGCCTCGTCGAACTTCATCAGCACCTTGAAGACGCGCTGGATGCCGGCCCTGGCGAAGATCTCGTACCATCGGGCGTCGACGATCCGCCATTCGGCGACCATGTCGACGCCTTCGGGCTTGCCGTCACGGACGGTGAAGGGGGCGGTGTCGCGGTTGATGGCGAGCAGGCCCTTGCGCAGGGCCGGGACCGCGAGGCGCGGCACGCCGGGCGGGGCGGGCTTGCTGCCGGTCATCCAGTCGAACAGTCCCATGGGCGTGGTTCCCGGCGGCGCGGCCCGGTTGGGCGCGGTCGCTCGAATCGGATTGCACCATACGGGCGGCCCGGGCAATCGGGGGCGGGCGGCGGCGCGCCTGTCGATTGGCGGCCGAACGCCTGCCCATCTGGTTGACGAACCGGGGAAGCCTCTCTATACGCACCGCTCCGCCGCAGGTTCGTCCCGCGGCTTTTCTGTTTTGCTTTGCCCCAGGACGACGACCATGAAGGTCCGTAGCTCGCTCAAGTCGCTCAAGACCCGCCACCGCGACTGCAAGGTCGTGCGCCGCAAGGGTGTTGTGTACGTGATCAACAAGACCGACCCGCGCTTCAAGGCGAAGCAGGGCTAAACACGGTCGTCCGCGCCACAGCGCGGCTCGAAAGTTTCAGGGCTGCGGACTTGTCCGCAGCCTTTTTCGCGTCTGGCCCCGACGGTCGTTGAGTCGCGCGGGGCGACGTGGTTAGCGTCCCGCATCCTTGTTGCCCTGCCGGCCTTCGGCCTGTTTGAGGGCGAGTTTTACCCGGAGTCCTCCCTTGGCCGACGACGCTTCCTTCGATTCCTCGCCCGACGTCCTGACCTCGGCCGCCCAGGGCCGGCTGCGCACCGTGATCGAGCGGCTGGAGCGGCTGGAAGAGGACAAGGCCGCCGTCATGGCCGACATGAAGGAGGTCTTCCTCGAGGCCAAGGGCGAGGGCTATGACGTGAAAATCCTGCGCAAGGTCATCCGCATCCGCAAACAGGACAAGGCCAAGCGGCAGGAGGAGGACGCGATCCTCGACCTGTACCTCTCGGCGCTCGGCGAGATCTGATTTTGAGGGATTAGGGATTAGGGATTAGGTGCGGTCGTGGTCGATCATCGACCAATCCCTAATCCCTAGTCCCCAATCCCTGCCTTGAAACGCAAACCGCCCCCAAGTCCCTTCGAAGCCCAGCGCAAGGCGGCCCAGCGGGCGGCCCTGAACGCCCTCAGACGCGCCCGCCGCTCGGCAGAGAAGGCGGGCGTTTCGCTGTCTGAATGGGAGGGCGAATTCCTCGACTCGGTGTCCGAGCGGGTGAAGACCCATGGCCGCGCGTTCGGCGACCCCGAACTGGGCGCGCCGGGGCAGGCGCTATCGGCCATGCAGGGCCGCAAGCTGAAGGAGATCGCCGCCAAGGCGAAAGGCGAGGAGCCGAAGCGGCGGTGGGGGAAGAAGAGGGAGTAGGGATTAGGGATTAGGGATCAGGTGGTCCGCTGCTTGTGCGCGGCCGGTGAAATCGAGCGCCGTGCCCACTAATCCCTAATCCCTACTCCCTGATCCCTAGAACAGGATCTTCCGGAACGTCAGGCTGACCACCCGGCCCTGGGGGTCGAGGTAGTCCGGCTGGTAGTTCAGCGGGGTGGCACCGGCGCTGGCGGTGACCTCGGGGCGGGTGTCGAACAGGTTCTGGACGCCGAAATTGACCCGCGAGCCCTTGAGCCAGGGGAATTTCGCCACCCAGTCGGTCTGGGAGTTCAGGTCGATGAAGACGTTCAGATTGACCGTTGCCTGATCCGCGAAATTGAGGTCCGGGCCGGTGCCGCCGTCAACGCGGGTGCCCTCGCGCCAGTTGGCGTTGACGAAGGCGCCCATGCCGTTGCGGAAGACGCCGCCCTGGGCCTGGATCTCGTTGCGGGGGCTGCCGCCGCGCGCGCCGGTGGCGGCGCCGTCCAGCAGGTCGAGGACCGGCAGGCCGGTGGCGATGACGATCTCATCCTGGATCCGGTAGGTATGATAGACCGACAGGTTGAAACGGCCCTGGCCGGGCTGCATGCCGCCCATGCCGCCACGTCCGCCGCCGCCGCCCATGCGGAACTGACCGCCGCCGCCGCCACCGCCGCCTGCGGCAGCGACGACGCC
>JAUYAG010000103.1 GCA_030693575.1 Brevundimonas sp.
GCCGCGCCCTCGCGGGTGGTGAAGAAGGGTTCGACCGCGCGGGCGGCCAGGTCGCGGTCCATGCCCGGACCGCTGTCCCGCACGCTCAGACGGACGCCGCCCTCGAGCATGGTCTCCAGCCTCACCGCGACCGAACCCCGGCCGTCGACGGCCTCCACGGCGTTGCGTGTCAGGCTCTGGACCGCGCCCTCGAAGGCGACGGGGTCGAGCCGGACGGGGGCGGCTTCGGACGGGCCTTCGATCATCAGGTCGATGTTCGGCCCGCCGAGCGCGCGCAGACGCGTCTCCATGCCGCGCAGCAGGACGCCGGCGTCGAGGACGCGCAGCACCGGTTCGTCGTCACCCTGCGAGAAGGCGGTCAGGCGACGGGTCAGAAGCTCGCCGCGCTGGCCGGCGGCGAGGGCGGCCTGGCCGATGCGGCGGACCCGCGCGGGGTCGTCGGCCTGGCGCAGCATCATGTCGAGCGCGCCGGTCATGACACCCAGCAGGGCGTTGAAGTCGTGCGCCAGCCCGCCGGTCAGGCGGCCGACGTTCTCCATCCGGCGCCCCCCGGCCAGCTCGGCCTCGGCGTCCTCGCCGGCCTTGCGCGCGGCGGCATAGGCCACCTGGGCTTCCTCGCGAGCGGCGGCGGCGGCGGCGATCGCCTCCTCGGCCTGCTGGCGAGCGGACTCGGCGGCTTCGCGCAGGGCGAGGGTCTCGTCGGAGACGGCTTCAGGCGCGGTCGGCGTCTCGATAATCACCGGTTCGGCGGTCGGAGTCGGCTCAGCCCGCTCTCCGGCCAGCAGCAGGGCGTCGACCCGGCCGTCGGCGTCGGTCAGCGGCAGCATGGACCACCGGATGCCTTCCTCGGCCCCGCGGTGCGAGAGGAAGGGTTCAGCTTCGCCCGCAGCGGCGGACAGGGCGGCGCGCAGGGCCTGACGGCCCTCGACACGCTCGTCCTCGGCGAGGAACAGGTCGGCGAAGTCGCCTTCGGCTTCGGGCCGGCCGAGCACCAGCAGGGCGGTACGGTTGGCTTCGCGCACCCGGCCGTCGGCGGCGACGACCACAAGGGCGCTGGAGGCGGCGTCGAAGACGCGACGGGTCAGTTCGTCGGACGGGGCCGTGACCGGCTCCGGCATGAACTGTTCCGGCGTCTGCAGGCCTTCAGTCTCGACGATGGCGGCGGTCGAGCCGGTGACCTGGCCCAGTTCATTCTCGATCGGCATGGCCGTGACCGAGACCAGCATCTTGCGGCGCGAGGCGGGATTGGCCAGCAGATGCTGGAACCCTCGCACCGTCTGGCCGCGCAGGGCGCGGGCGCTGGGCAGCAGGTCCGGCGGCACGGGCCGGCCGTCGGGGAAGGTGATGCCCCAGGTCGCGGAATGGAACCGCAGTCCGATCAGTTCGGCGTCCTTGCGGCCCAGCAGTTGATGGGCGGCGCGGTTGGCGAAGACGAATTTGCCCTGCAGGTCAGTCTCGACCAGGGCCACGGGGATGGCGTTCAGGGTTTCGAACAGGCGCTTCTGGGAATCGTCGGCGACGCGCTGGACCAGATCGAGCTGATCCGAAGTGCTGACGTGACGCGTACCGTTGCGGAAGGCGAACCACAGGGCGACGAGGCCCACGAGCCAACCCACGGCGGCGACCGCCCCCAACACCCACATCCAGTTCACCTGGCCTTCGAGAAACATGCGACCCGACTGTCCCGTTCTGGCGCCACGCGCGCCTGTCCGGGAGACACCTTGCAAACGGCGAACCGAACCGGCCCGCTTTCGCCCCGAAGGCGACCTAGCCGGGCCGGAGCGCCCCGTCCAGCTTCACCGTGCAGGATCGGGACGGCAGATGCGAAAGAGGCCGGGCGGCGACGCCCGGCCTCTTCCTTACGCTCCTGCTGCGGAGTCGATCAGAACGCGACGCGCATGACCAACTGGTACACCGGCCCGGCGGACTCGGTTTCCAGCTCATATTCGTCATAGCTGCGCGAGATCTGGTCGGCCTGGTCGCCGAACTTGTCGAACACCTCGTCCTTGGAGCTGTCCAGGAGGTTGGAACCGGTCAGGCGGATGACCGTGTTGGAGAAGATCTGCTTCTCGATGAAGATTTCCAGATCCGCACCGTAGGAGGTCACGATCTCTTCAGCGTAGACGCGTTCGAAGGCGTCGGCCTGCTTGCGGTAGGTGGCGCCGAAGGCGAGACCCCAGGTCGGAATGTCGTGGGTGAAGCCGAAGTTGTAGACATAGTCCGACTGGCTGTTGAAGCGACGCTCGCCGAGCACGTCCTCGACCGTGCTGTCCAGCCAGGAGGCGTTCAGGAACACGCCGGTCGATTCCATGCCGATGAAGTCCAGCGGGGTCGAGAGGTCGAACTCCAGACCGTAGACCTGGCCGTCGCCGACATTGTCGATCGACTCGATGAAGGTGCCCGGTCCGCCGCTGCCTTCCAGGCCCGTATTGACGTCCTCGATCAGGTCGGTGACGTCGCGATAGAAGGCGTTGATGCCGATCACACCACGGCGGCCCAGACGGCGCTCGAAGCCGAGGTCCACACCCCAGGCCGTTTCGGGCTCGAGCAGCGGGTTACCGCGGAAATCGTTGTCGCCGCGCTCTTCTTCCAGGGTCACCGGAGCCAGGTCGTCGAAATCGGCGCGGCGGACGGTACGGGCGACCGACAGCGTCAGGCGATCCGAGTCCGACAGGCGGAAGCGCAGGCTGGCCGAGGGCAGCAGGACGGCGAAGTCATTGTCGATGCCGGCGATGGTGGTGTCGGTGGTCTCATAGCGCAGGCCAGCTTCCCACTTCAGGGCACCGGCCTCGCCCGAGAACATCACATAGGGGTCGAACCGGGTCTCTTCGATGATGTAGTTATTGGTGTTGAACACGAACGGCGGCTGGGCCGGGCGGGGAGTCGGGGCGTTCGGAATGTTGAACCGCACGCGGTCGGCCACCACGGTGGTCGAGTCGCGATCCTTGCTCACCGCCTGGATGCCGAACTCCATCTCGACGTCGTCGCCGACGGGCCGGGTGTGTTCAACGGCGAACGACATCTCCTCGTCCTGCAGGTCGCGGAACTCGAGCTCGGCCGTGTAGCGATCCTCCTCGGGGAAGGGCAGGCCGTCACGCAGGTATTCGGCCTCATTCTCGAACTCCTCCTGATCGTCGTCAAAGGAGGCATAGCCCAGCTTGATCCGCGTCTCGCCGCCCAGCATGTCGCGCTCGTAGCGGGCGCGCAGGGCCAGGTTGTCCGTCTGAATGTCGACGTCGTTGTCGTTGATCGACAGGATGTTGGGCTCGGTCTGGATCCCGTCCTGATATTCGATCGAGTCCTCGTCCTGGAGGCGGTCGGTGCGCACGAACACGCCGGACAGGTCCAGGGTCCCGCCGCCGACCTCAACCTCATAGGCCGCGTTGAAGGAATAGTCCGTGCCGTCGCGGACGTCGGTCTGGACCTCGACATTGTCGAGCGTGCCGCCCGGCTCGTCGAAGCGCTGGCTGAACTTGTTCTTGGGGTTGCGACGGTCCTGGACGCTGGCGCCGATCAGCAGCCGGCCCGGCCCGACTTCGCCGCCGTAGACGGCCCCGAAGGTGGTGCCGACTTCATCGTCGGGGAACAGGATGGCACCGGCGCGGATATAGCCGCCGTCCAGGGCCAGGGCGTCGCGCAGCACGATGTTGATGGTGCCCGCCAGGGCATCGCCCGAGCGGTTGGCCGAGGAGGAACGGACGACCTCGACACGGTCGATCAGTTCGGCCGGGATACGGTCGACGAAGAAGGAGCGGTCGGCCTCGCCGCCGGGCACCCGCTCGCCGTTGATCAGGATCTGGGTGTAGCCGGGATCAATACCGCGCAGACGCACGCCGTCGGATTCCAGAACGTCCGAGAGGAAGGTCACGCTGGGCACCCGCTTCAGGGCGTCGCCCACGGTCAGGGGCTCGAAGCGCTGGAAGAACTCCAGGTCATAGGACAGGGTCGAGACCACGTCGTCGGTGCGATTGCGCATCACCGGCTCGCCGGTGACGATCACCTCGTCGAGCGATGAGACGGGGCCTTGCGGTGCAGTGTCCTGGCCCGATTGGGCAAAGGCGGCGCCGGCAAAGGCGAGCGGCGCGAGCGCGGCGCCGAGCAAAAGTCCGATTTTCATGTGAGGCATCCCCGATGGTCCGGTCGACCCCCCGGCCGCCAGCTCTGACCGACCGGCTAGAGCTTCACAGCAACGCCGTCGCGACGGTTTCGCGAACCGGGCTTGGCCGTTTTTCAACGGCGCGATGAAAGATCATCCCGGGACAGAGCGACCGTCATCCAGACAACATGAATTCGTCATGGACTGCGGCTTGATCCACCCGGTGTCACATGGTTTTGCCGCCGGGCAACCGCGGGACCCGGAATCATGAAGTTCAGAACCCTTGCCCTCTGCAGCCTGCCGGTCCTGTTGCTGGGAGCCTCCTGCGCCTCGGTCGAGGACCGGGGACCGCAGGGCCTGCTGGCACCGGGCGACCCCGCCCGGGCTGTGATGGCGGCCGTCGAGACCGTCATGACAAGCGACCCTGCCGTGGACGCGGATGACCCCGCCCTCTGGGCCGACCCCCGCGACCCCTCCCGCGCCGTGATGTTCGGGACCGACAAGTCGGACGGCCTGTATGTCCATAATCTGGACGGCACCGTGCGCCAGTTTCTGCCGTCCGGCCCGGTCAACAACGTCGATCTGCGCCCCGGCTTCCCGGCCGTGACCGGCGAGAGGGTTCTGGTGGCCGCCAGCAATGACGCGCCCGGTGCAAACGGCGTGAACCTGTATCTGTTCGATCCCGCGACCCTGACCACCTCGGACTACGGCTTCCTCTCCACCGCCTACGAGCCCTACGGCTTCTGCATGGGGCGGCGCGGCGAGGCCTTCTATCTGGTCGTGACCACCAAGGCCGGAACCGTGCACCAGATGACGATCACGGCCGGCCCGGCGGGGCCGGTGATCGGCCCGGAACGGGTTCTGACCCTCGGCAGCCAGCTGGAAGGGTGTGTGGTGAACGACGCCGCCGATACCCTGTATGTCGGAGAAGAGGATGTCGGCTTCTGGCGCTTCGACTTCGATCCGGCGGGGCCCACGGCCGCTACCGCGATCGCCCGCGTCGACCGGATCCGCATCAAGGACGACGTCGAGGGCCTGACCATCCTCCGGGATCGGGGCGTCGAATACCTGATCGTCTCCAGCCAGGGTGACAGCACCTATCCGGTCTATCGCATCGAAGGCGACAACCATGTCTATCTGGGGCGGTTCGCCATCGTAGACGGCCCGGTGATCGATGGCGTCACCCAGACCGACGGCCTCGATGCCTTCTCCGGCCCGATCGGCCGGTTCCCCGAGGGCGCGGTAGCCTTCCACGACCATGCGGACACGCCCCACCCGGGACAGCAGAATTTCAAGATCGTCGACTGGCGCGACATCCGCACCGCCCTCGGCCTTTAGGCTGGCGGCACCCGGCCCCGGGGCGCAGACAGCAAGAAAGCCCGGTCGCGGGGACCGGGCTTTTTCGTGTTTCGACTGGAGCGGGCGAAGAGATTCGAACTCTCGACCCCAACCTTGGCAAACTCAGGCGGCCCATGGCGCCAAAAGCAAAAAAGCCCGGCCAAAGCCGGGCTCTTTCAGTTTCCAACTGGAGCGGGCGAAGAGATTCGAACTCTCGACCCCAACCTTGGCAAGGTTGTGCTCTACCACTGAGCTACGCCCGCACTTCAGTCGGAGGCGGGCGTATACCGAGCGGCCCGGCAGGTCGCAAGTCCCCTGGCCCAGAATTCGGCGCTCATGCAGCGAGAGACCGCGTCGCGAGCGGTAGCGCCTGCGCGAAGCGCACCCCGCGCGTCAGCGCGGCGCCAAACGAATGGCCCCGTCCAGACGGATGCATTCGCCGTTGATGTAGACGTTCCGGGCCAGTTCCAGCACCAGCGAGGCGTAGTCCGCCGGGGTGCCGAGGCGGCTGGGGAAGGGAATGGCGGCGGCCAGCGCGTCCTGGATCTTCTGGTCCATGCCGGCCATCATCGGCGTCCACATGATGCCGGGGAGGATGGTATTGCAGCGGATGCCTTCCTGGGCGAGGTCGCGGGCTACCGGCAGGGTCATGGCGTAGACACCGCCCTTGGAGGCCGAATAGGCCGCCTGGCCGATCTGGCCGTCCTGGGCCGCCACCGAGGCGGTGTTGACGATCAGGCCCCGCTCGCCGTCGGCCATGGGCTCCAGCGTCACCATGCCGGCCGCCGACTGCGACAGGACGCGGAAGGTGCCGAACAGATTGACCCGCACGGTGCGTTCGAACCCGGCCATGTCGTGGGCGCGGATCTCGCCGGTGTCCTTCTTGCGGCTGACCGTCTTCTGGCCCGTGGCGATGCCGGCGCAGTTGACCGTCAGGCGCTCCTGGCCGTGGGCGGCGCGGGCCTTGGCGAAGGCGGCGGCGACCGAGGCGTCGTCGGTGACGTCGACCTTGCAGAAGACGCCGCCGATTTCAGCCGCGATGGCCTCCCCGCGCTCTTCGTTGAGATCGAACAGGGCGACCTTCGCCCCCGTCGCCGCGATGGCCCGCGCCGTCCCCTCGCCGAGGCCCGAGGCTCCGCCCGTCACCACCGCCGCAATCGACCCGTCGAGTTTCATGGCCGAAGCCCCTATGTTGTTTGAACCTGAGATCAGTTGCGGGGATTTAGCCGCCATGACCACGAATGCCAAACCGATGACGCCCGAAGACGCTCTGGACCCGTCCCGCGCCCTCGTACCTTCCGTCCAGCAGGTCAATGAGGTGCGGGTCCAGAAGGGATTCTGGCCCAAGATCCGGCGCACCGCGGCCCGCATCCCCTTCGCCCGGCAGGTGGTCAGCGTCTACTATTCCGCGCGCGATCCGGAGACGCCGACGGCGGCCAAGGGGATCATGCTGGGGGCGCTGGCCTATTTCGTCCTGCCGATCGACGCGATTCCGGACATTTTCGCCGGCATCGGCTTCACCGACGACGCGGCGGTGATCGCGGCCCTGATCGCCACCCTGGGGGCCAATATCAAGCGCCGCCACAAGGATCAGGCCGACGCGGCGCTGGAGCGGCTGCGTGACAACTAGAGCCATCGTCGGCTGAGTTGAATCTGCCGCCGATCCTTCAGCCGAGGTGCGGCGGCCGGAAGGTTCATCACAAAGGACACAAAGGAAGCCACGAAGGACACGAAGAGAGCCGGTCCGTGTCGAGGTCGATGCCTTCCAGGGCTGCTTTGAGATCGCGGCGTACGCCGCATTGATCCCGTGCAACGGCGGGCCTGGTTCGGGGGACCTCACAGGACCCGTTGTGTCCTTTGTGGCTTCCTTTGTGTCCTTTGTGATGAACCAGCCATCGCCGGGGAAGGACCCGGACGGTGCGTCAACTCAAGCGAAGAACCGTCTAGACCGCCTGATGTGACCGCAGCCAGCCGGTGATCGACAGCCGGTCGCGCGGGGCGAAGCCGGCCACCTGGGTCACGGCGTGGCGCATCGGCACGGCGAAGAGGTTGAGGGCGTTGAAGGCGGGCGCGAAGCCTTCCTCGATGTGTCCGTCCACGCCCTCGAAGGCCAGCACCCCGCCCCAGTCGGCGCGCCAGTCGCGGGTCAGGTTCAGCACATAGGCATAGAGCCGGTTCTTGCCCTCGGCCGCGTCGTCATGGCCGGTCAGGACATGGCCGGGCCGGTAGCGGGTGGCCTGGGCGTCGGCGAAGTCGATCCGGTCGTCGCCGGTGACGGCGCGGACGAACGCCAGGAATTCCGGGCCGTTGAGAAAGGCCGGGACGGCGCCGACCGCGTCCCGCGGGCCCGCGTCGGCCTCGAGGTCCAGCCGGCGCGTGTCGAAGACGTACTGCATCCGGGGATCGGCCCCGTCGACGCGGGCCCCGTCGATCCACGACTGTTTGGCCGGCTCGGCGGCGCGGCGGCCCTTGAGCGGCAGTTCGAAGAATTCGCCGCCGGCGGAGACGCTGACCTTCCACTCATCGAAGGCCTCCATGGCGTCGACCAGGGCCCCGGCGCTGTCGGGATCGAGGACGCCGGGAATGTGAAGCCGCCGCCGCGCCCTGAACGCCGCGCCCAGCGCCGTCGCATCCAGCGCGGGCGACAGCCGCAGGGTCACGAGTCGACCGTGACCACGACCTTGCCCATCACCGACCGGTCGCCCAGGGCCTTGATCGCCTCATGGGCGCGCTCCAGCGGGAAGGTCTGACTGACGCGCGGCCGGATCTTGCCGTCCTCCCAGAAGCGCAGCAGGTCGGCCATGTTGGCGGCGTGGGCGGCGGGATCGCGCATCACCGCCGCGCCCCAGAACACCCCGATCACCGACACGGATTTCAGCAGGGTCAGGTTCAGCGGCAGGGACGGAATCCCGGCCGGGAAGCCGACCACCAGATAGCGGCCGTTCCAGTCCATCGAACGGATGGCGGGCTCGCAGTAGTCGCCGCCGACGGCGTCATAGACCACATCGGGACCGTCGCGGCCCGAGGCCAGTTTGAGCTCGCCCGACAGCTCCTTCTGGGCCGCCTTGTCCATCTTGCCGGACGGGTAGATCAGGCCGTTGTCGGCCCCCGCCTCCAGCGCGAACTGGACCTTGTCATTGGTCGAGGCGGCGGCCGTGACCTGGGCGCCCATGGCCTTGCCCAGTTCGACCGCGGCGACTCCGACCCCGCCCGCCGCGCCCAGCACCAGCAGCCGCTCACCCGCCTTCAGCTGCGCCCGGTCCTTCAGCGCGTAGTAGGAGGTGCCATAGGTCATCACCAGGGCGGCGGCCGTGTTGAAGTCCATGGCGTCGGGGATTTTCATCACCGTGGCGGCGGGGACCGCCAGCCGCTCGACCATGCCGCCCCAGCCGGGCACGGCGATGACGCGGTCGCCCTTGCGGACGTTGGTCACGCCCTCGCCGACGGCCTCGACCACGCCCGCCACCTCGCCCCCCGGCGAGAAGGGCCGCGTCGGCTTGAACTGGTACCGGTCCTCGATGATCAGGGTGTCGGGGAAGTTGACGCCCACCGCCCTCACCTCGATGACCACCTCGCCCTTCATCGGCCGGGGGTCCAGCACCTCCTCGACGACCAGGGTTTCGGGACCGCCGGGGGCCTTGGACAGGACTGCGCGCATCAGACAGTCTTCTTTCTCAGAAGGGGCGAGCAAGGGTGGTATCGTGGATCCAGCCGGTGATCGACAGGCGGGCTCCACGGGCGAACGGGGCGACGAAGCCGACCGAATGCGGCTGAGGGACCCGGAAGATATTCAGGGCATTGAAGGCGGGCGCATAGGCCTCGGCCACATGCCCGTCCGCGTCGATGAAGTTCAGCAGGCCGCCCCAGTCCACGCGCCACCGTGGCGTGAGATTCAGGACGTAGGCGTAGAGCCGTCCGTACTTCGGATTCAGGTCATCGTGTTGTGTGAGGTAGTGGCCGGGCAGGTAGCGCGTCGCCTGTGCGTCGACAAGGGCGGGCCGGGCGTCTGCGGTCAGCTTGCGGACAAAATCGAGGAAGGCGTCGCCCCGCAGGAAATCCAGCAACGGTGCATAGGCTTCCAGCGCCTGTGCCCGGGTCGACTCCGGTCCGATCAGCCGGATCGTATCGTACATGTAGTGAAAGCCCTCCGCCGCCTCGGCGTGGGCGTGGGAGACGAACTCGCGGTAAGCCTCCGCTCCCATGGCCTCAAGCATTTCGACCGGGACATCCACGACCGTGCTGCCGCCCATCGTCGAGCAAACCCACTGGGTGTCGGTTGCGAGGACGTCGTGCAGCTGCCGGGCCGACGCTTCCGTCAGGAAACCGGGAATATGCAGCCGGCCGAAATTTTTGAACGCTGCGGTCAGAGCGCGCGGATCCAGCGTCGGATCGATCTTGATCGTGTCCTTCAGCATTCCGGATATGGCCGCCCCCAAAGATCCCCCGGCACGCCTTGCGCCGATGACAGATCCGACGCTAACCAGCAGCCGCACCCGAGGAAACCCCCCATGATCGCCCCCGCTCTTATTCTTCACGGCGGCGCCGGCGCTCGACGCGAGCGCAACTACGACCGCGAGATCGCCCATATGCGCGAGGTCGTCGAGGCCATGAAGGCCCGGCTGGACGCGGGCGCGGCTGCGCTGGACGTGGCCGTCGAGACCCTGGTCCTGCTTGAGGACTCCGGCCTCTATGTCGCCGGGCGCGGGGCCTCGCCCAATCTGGCCGGAGCCTATGAGCTGGACGCCAGCCTGATGGACGGTTCGACCCGCAAGGCCGGTGCCGTTGCCGCCCTGCAGGGCTTCCGCAATCCGGTGGTGGCCGCCCGCGCGGTGATGGACCGCACGCCCCACGTCATGCTGGCCGGCGAGGGCGCGGCCCTGTTCGCGCTGGATCAAGGCCTCGAGCGGATCGGCGACGAGGACGCATGGTTCACCCGGGCCGGTCAGGGCGAGGACAACCATCCGCCCGGCACGCTCAGCCACGGCACCGTCGGCTGTTGCGTGCTGGACCGCGACGGACGACTGGCGGCGGCGACCTCGACCGCGGGCGTGTTCGGCAAGATGCCGGGCCGCGTCGGCGACACCCCCATCCCCGGCGCCGGCAGCTGGGCCGACGGCCGGGTCGCGGTCTCGGGCACCGGCCAGGGCGAATATTTCATCCGTGTCGCCGCCTGCGCCCAGGTCAGCTGGCGCGTCGGAGCGGGACAGACGCTGGCCGAGGCGGGCCGCGCCGTGATCGACGAGATCGGCGGCATGGGCGGCGACGGCGGCCTGATCGCCCTGGACCGCGACGGCAACATCGCCGCCCCCTTCAACAGCCAGGGCATGAAGCGGGCCTGGCTGACGACCGACGGCGAGATCGGGGTCGAGGTGTTCGGCCGCTAGACGGCCGCGCCTTACGGCGATTTAATCCCCCGGCGAACGCGGTTCATCCGGCGTTCACCGCCCGCCACGCTAAAGCTTGCCGCGGAAAAAAACGGGGAGCCCGAAATGAGACCCTTCGTCACCGCCGCCGTCGCCGCCGCCCTGCTGTCCGCCGCGGCCTGCGCGCCCGTCATCGAGGGCGGCCCGCCCATGGCCCTGCCGATCGGCCTGCAGGAAACCGCCCAGATCGGCAGCGTCACCCTGTCCACGGACTGGCTCGACGCCGAGGAAGACTTCGCCGGGACCTTTTCCGAAGAGGTTCATGAGGAACTCAGCCGCTGCATGTGGGGCACAGCGCCGATCAATCTCCGCGTCCACATCGACGAAATGCAGCGCGCCGGCCGGCTGGAGACCCTGCTGACCGGCGAGGGTACCCACACGCTCTCGGGCACGGTGGAGTTCGTCGATCCGGCGGATAACCGCGTCCTCGGCCGCTTCCCGGTGTCGGTGGCGACCAGCGCCCAGGGCCGCCTCGGCGGCGTGCTCGGCGACCGGCAGATGATGGTCTCGGAGGAGTTTGGGCGCGCCGTCTGCGAACAGGCCTTCGGGCGGAATCCGCGCGATCGCGGCCCCCACAACGCGACGGGGGGCTGAAGGCCCGCGACTGAGCGAAGGAGGTGCCGTTGAATGATGCGACGCATGAGGACCATTTCGCCGCCTGCGCCCCCGACGTGCGCCGTCGGCTGTCAGCCATCCAGGTGGAGGTCCAGCGTCGCATCCCGGACGCGACCCCATGCATCGCCTATCGCATGCCGGCCTTCAGGCGGGGGAAGGTGTTCTTCTATTTCGCGGGTTTCAAACGCCACATTGGAATCTACCCGCCCTTGAACGCGCCCGCGGACCTGGTGGCGAAGCTGGGCCCGTACCGCGGGCCGAAGGGCAACCTGACCTTCCCCCACGCCGCGCCCCTCCCGCTCGACCTCATCGGAGAGGTCGCCGAAGCGCTGGCGTCGGCATACGGACGCCCTGACGGTAAATGAGCGACCCGGCGCGATGGCTCACAGCAAAAAGGGCCGGCGGATCGCTCCGCCGGCCCTTCTTGTTTCGTCCGCCTGAAGCCTATTCCGCCGTGCCGCGCGCCAGGTTGCGCAGGACGTAGGGCATGACCCCGCCGGCCTTGAAGTAGTCCAGCTCGGTCTGGTTATCGATGCGGCAGCGGACCGGGAAACGGGCCATCTTGCCGTCCGACGGACGGAACAGCTCGACCCACAGGTCCTGACGCGGACGCAGCTTGCCGATGTTGACGTCGGACAGGCCGCGGATGGTGACGATTTCCTCGCCGGTCAGGCCCAGACGGGTCCAGCCCTCGGCCTTGAACTGCAGCGGCACCACGCCCATCCCGACCAGGTTGGAGCGGTGGATGCGCTCGTAGCTCTCGGCCAGGACGGCGCGGACGCCGAGCAGGCGGGTGCCCTTGGCGGCCCAGTCGCGCGACGAGCCGGTGCCGTATTCCTTGCCCGCGAACACGACCAGCGGCCGGCCCTCGGACTGGTAACGCATGGCGGCATCGTAGATCGACATCGTGTCCTGCGACGGGAAGTGGCGCGTGACGCCGCCCTCGATG
>JAUYAG010000105.1 GCA_030693575.1 Brevundimonas sp.
CAGCGCCGCCGCCTCGACGGGGTCGTCGGTCGACAGCAGGCGGGCCCCGAGGTCCGACTTGCCGATCCGCCCGCCCGCATTGATGCGCGGCCCGAGGATGAAGCCCGCATGGTTCGACTTGGCCGGCCCCGGCTCGGCCCCTGCCGCCGCCAGCAATGCCCTCAGCCCCGGATTGCCCCAGTCCGACATGACCCTCAGGCCCAGGCTGGTCAGGGCGCGGTTGAACCCCGTCAGGCCGGTGACGTCGCAGATCGCGCCCATGGCGGCGAGGTCCAGCCACTGACGGATGTCGGGTTCCTTGACGTCGGCGAACATCCCGCGCCGCCGCGCCTCGCGGTTCAGCGCCGCCAGCAGGACGAACACCACCCCCGCTGCCGCCAGATTGCCCTGCCCCGAGTTGCAGCCGGGCCGGTTCGGATTGACCACGGCGGCGCAGACCGGCGGATGCTCGCGCATCATGTGGTGGTCGATGACCACGACATTCAGCCCGATCGCCGCCGCATGGGCCACGGCCTCATTGGCCGCCGCGCCGCAATCGACCGTGATGACCAGATCAGCGCCCGAGGCCTTCAGCGTGTCGAAGGCCCGCGCGCTCGGCCCGTAGCCCTCGGTGACACGGTCGGGGACATAGATCGGCAGCTCTGCGCCCATAGCCCGGAACCATCGCACCAGCAGGGCCGCGCTCGAGGCGCCGTCGACGTCATAGTCCGCGAAGACATGGATCGAGGCGTGGGCCTGCAGGGCGTCGAGGATCGCCTCGGCCGCCGCATCCATGTCCATGAAGCTGGACGGGTCCGGGAACAGGGCCTTCAGCGTCGGTGTCAGAAAGTCCGCGCCCTGATCGGCCCGCACGCCGCGCGCCGCCAGCGCCCGTGCCAGCGGCTCTTCCAGGTTCAGCGTCTGCATATGGGCCCGGATCAGCCCGGCCTCGGCGGGCCTCTGCCGCCATTCGCGGCCGGACAGGGAGCGGGAGACGCCGAGGAAAGGGGCGTATTCCATGGCCGGCTCCCCCTCATCCATGGACGGTCCGGCGTGTGCCTTCTCCCCTTGGGGGAGAAGGTGGCTCGCGGAGCGAGACGGATGAGGGGTTTGTTTCAGCACGCTCATCGTCAGACGACCTGCCCGAAGCCGGCATCCCCCTCATCCGGGCGGCTCCGCCGCCCACCTTCTCCCCCGGAGGGGAGAAGGGACAGCTTGGGCCGCCCCGGAAACACCATCAGAGGGGCCGGATCGTGCGGATGCGCTGGACCGTCCGGGTCGAGGAATCCATCACCAGCGTATGGGTCGAGACGAAGCCGTCGGCGACCTTGACCCCGTCCAGCATGGCGCCCTTGGTTACGCCCGTGGCGGCGAAGATGGCGTCCTTCGACACCAATTCGTGCAGGTCATACTTGCGGTCCAGATCGGTGACGCCCGTCTTGGCCGCCCGCGCCCGCTCATCGTCGTTGCGGAAGATCAGCCGGCCCTGGAAATGGCCGCCAACGCATTTCAGCGCACTGGCCGCCAGCACGCCTTCCGGCGCCCCGCCCGATCCCAGATACAGATCGATGCCGGTCTCCGGCTCGGCCGTGTGGATGACACCGGCCACGTCGCCGTCGGTGATCAACACCACCTTGGCGCCCACCTCGCGCAGGGCGGCGATCAGATCCGCGTGCCGGGGCCGGTCCATGACGCAGACGGTGATGTCGGACGGCTTCACACCCTTGGCCGAGGCCAGCGAGCGGACGTTGTCCTGGGGCTTCATGTCCAGATCGACCGTGCCGGGGGCGAAGCCGGGGCCGATGGCGATCTTGTCCATATAGGTGTCGGGCGCATGCAGCATGCCGCCGCCCGGCGACATCGACAGCACGCACAGGGCGTTGGCCATGGCCTTGGCGGTCAGGGTGGTGCCTTCAAGCGGGTCCAGGGCGATATCGATGGCGGGACCTTTGCCGGTGCCGACCTTCTCGCCGATGTAGAGCATCGGTGCCTCGTCGCGCTCGCCCTCACCGATGACGATCTTGCCGTCGATATCCAGCGCGTTCAGCGCCGTACGCATGGCGTCCACGGCCAGTTGGTCGGCGGCCTTTTCGTCGCCGCGGCCAATGCCGGCATAGCTGGCGATGGCCGCCAGTTCGGTCACCCGCGCGGCGTCAGCGGCCAGCGTTGAGGCGTAGGGAGCCGGATTGGCCATGAAGTGTCTCCTGAGACGAGGGTCCCCGGATTCTACCGTCCGGGCGAACGTGTGATGAGGGTATCAGCGGCGGTCCACCGGCGGCGGGGCGCGGCCCCGCTCGCGCGTGCGACGCACGAAATCTTCAATTTCCGCGAGCGTTTCCGCGGTCACCGGGGCGACCTCGACCGAATCGACCCGTGCCTGGACTCCCGCAGCGAACTCCGCCGGATCCCCCGTGGTCTGCCAGTCGATGCGCGAGACCTCGCCCGCCAGCGCCCCGCCGGTCACCCGCAGGGTGTTGACCTGCGACGCGATCGCGACCGGTTCGGGCAGAGGCTCGACGCTGCGGGGAAAGTCCGCCCAGCGCGGATATTCGCGGTTGGCGTCGACCAGGGCCTGGACCCGCGGCGCGATCGGCGAAGTGGCGTCTGTGGCCGGATCGAACGAACCCACGCAGGCCGTCAGACCACCGCCCGCGACGGCGACGGACAGGGCGGCTGCAATTTTCCGGCGCGACGCGTTCATTTCAGGGGCTGTCTTATGCGATGATCGCGACAGGCGGAAGGGCGCGCGCGGCGCTTGCGACCGTTCCTGACGACATCCGGAGCTCCTCATGGCCAAGCGTCCAAGCCCCCCGACCGCCGAAGCGCCGCCGCGCGCGCCGCGCAAGGCCGGACGCCCGACCTCGGCCAAGCCGCCGCGGCCCCGCGCCGCCAGGGCCGCGCCCCCCCCCGAACCGGCACCTCCGCCGCCCCCTTCGCCCGAAGCCGAAGCCCCCGCCGCCGAGGCCTTCGCCTTCGCCGGCGCGGACCAGCGGCAGATGCTTGAAACCCTGTCGATGAACCTGGCCAAGGCCGCCATGACGGCCCAGTCGGCCATCGCCGAGGCCGCCCTGTCCCAGGCCGATCGCCCCGCCGCCCTGTCGCCGGATCCCTTCCACGTCGGCCCGGCCATGAACTCCGTCATGACCAGCCTGGCCTCGCGTCCCGACAAGCTGTTCGCCGCCCAGGCCGATCTGTTCAACCGCTACATGGACCTGTGGGCCACCACGACCCGTCGCGCCGCCGGCGAGGAGACCGCCGCCGCCCCCTCGAAGGACAAGCGGTTCAAGGATCCCGCCTGGACCGAAAACCCCGCCTTCGACGTCATGCGCCAGTCCTATCTGGTCACCTCCGACTGGATGAACGGTCTGGTCTCCAGCGTCGAGGACGTCGACCCCCTGACCAAGCGCCGGGCCGAGTTCTTCACCAGACTGCTGACCGACGCCTTCTCCCCCTCCAACTTCCTCGCCTCCAACCCGGTCGCCCTGAAGGCTTTGGCCGACAGCAACGGCGAATCGCTGGTCAAGGGCATGCAGAATTTCGCCGCCGACATGGAACGCGGCGCAGGCAAGCTGAAGATCAGCCAGGCCGACTATGGCAAATTCGTCGTCGGCGAGAACGTCGCCACCGCGCCCGGCCAGGTCGTCTGGCGCGACGAGCTGTTCGAACTGATCCAGTTCGACGCCGCCACCGACAAACAGCGCGCCGTGCCGCTGCTGATCTTCCCGCCCTGGATCAACAAATTCTACATTCTGGACCTGCAGCCCGAGAACTCGATGATCCGATGGCTGTCCAGCCAGGGCTTCACCGTCTTCGTCTGTTCCTGGGTCAATCCGGACGTCGACAAGGCCGGCTTCGGCTTCGACGACTATCTGGAAAAGGGCATCTACCGCGCCGTCGAAAAGGCGCTGGAACAGTCGAAATCCGACCACATCAACAC
>JAUYAG010000107.1 GCA_030693575.1 Brevundimonas sp.
AAGGGCGTCATGTCGGACACCGCGGCTCGCGAAGCCAAGGTGGGCGGCGAAGTCCTCTGCAGGGTCTACTAAGATGTCCCGTATCGGAAAACGCACCATTGAAGTGCCGAAGGGCGTGACCGTCACGCTCGACGGCCAGACGGTCTCGGTGAAGGGTCCCAAGGGCGAACGCTCCTGGACCGTCGCCGAAGAGATCGAAGTGACGCAGGGCGACGATGGCCTGAACCTGGCGATCCGTGAGGACAACCAGCGCTCGCGGGCCATGTGGGGCCTGTCGCGGACCCTGGTCGACAACATGGTCGTCGGCGTCACCACCGGCTTTGAAAAGAGCCTGGATCTGGTCGGCGTGGGCTATCGCGCCGCGATGAAGGGCAATGCCCTGTCGCTGCAGCTCGGCTTCTCGCACGACGTCAATATCGAACCGCCTGCCGGCGTCACCTTCGCGGTGCCCAAGCAGACGGAAATCAAGATCTCGGGCGCCGACAAACAGGCGGTCGGTCAGATCGCCGCCGTCATCCGCAAGCTGCGTCCGCCGGAGCCCTGCAAGGGCAAGGGCGTCCGCTACACGGGCGAAAAGGTCCGGCGCAAGGAAGGCAAGAAGAAGTAGGTCATGGCTCTCTCTCTTCGACAACAAGCCCAGCGCCGCACCGAGCGCACTCGCCGCCGCCTGAAGGCTGTCGCCAACGGACGCCTGCGTCTGTCGGTGCACCGTTCGGACAAGAACATCTCGGCCCAGATCATCGACGACCTGAACGGCGTCACGATCGCTGCCGCTTCCTCGCTGGAAGGCGAGAAGGGCAAGAAGGCCAAGGGTTCCGACGTGGCGGCCGCCGCCCTGATCGGCAAACTGATCGCCGAACGCGCCATCGAGAAGGGCGTCAAGGACGTCGTCTTCGATCGCGGCGGTTACATCTATCACGGACGGGTGAAGGCGCTGGCTGATGCCGCGCGTGAAGCCGGCCTGAATTTCTAAGGGACGCGACAGATGGCGCAAACACCCCAACGCGGCGGCGGCGGCAACGATCGCAACCGTCGTGACAACCGCAACGCTCCCGTCGACGGTCCGGATTCGGACATCGTCGAGAAGCTGGTCCACATCAACCGCGTCGCGGCCACGGTCAAGGGCGGCCGCCGGTTCTCGTTCGCGGCCCTGATGGTCGTCGGCGACGGCAAGGGCCGCGTCGGCTTCGGTCACGGCAAGGCGCGCGAAGTGCCGGAAGCCATCCGCAAGGCGACCGAAGAAGCCAAGAAGACCATGATCCGCGTTCCGCTTCGCGAGAACCGCACCCTGCACCACGACGGCAACGGCCGTTGGGGTGCCGGCAAGATCATGATGCGCGCCGCCCCTCCCGGGACCGGCGTCATCGCGGGCGGTCCGATGCGCGCCGTGCTCGAAACCCTCGGCGTCCAGGACGTCGTGGGCAAGTCGACCGGTTCGTCGAACCCCTACAACATGATCCGCGCCACGTTCGAGGCCCTCAAGGTCCAGTCGTCGCCCCGTCAGGTCGCGTCCAAGCGCGGCAAGAAGGTCGCCGATCTGATGGGTCGTCGCAACGACGGCGCCTCGGCTCCGGAAGCGGCGCCTGAAGCCCAGGAAGCCTGACCATGGCCAAGACCGAATCCAAAGCCACCGTCACCGTCCGCCAGACCGGCAGCCCGATCCGTCGCAAGTCGGACCAGCGCGCCACCCTGTCGGGCCTGGGTCTCAACCGCATGGGCCGCGAGTCCACGCTGGAAGACACCCCCTCGGTTCGCGGCATGATCGCCAAGGTCGCCCATCTGACCGAGATCGTCGAGAAGTGAGGGACTAGGGAGTAGGGATTAGGGACTAGGGAAGGGCGTCAGCGCTCGAACCAGCGACCTAATCCCCAGTCCCTGATCCCTAATCCCTTTTCAAATACAGCCGAGTCCGCTGCTACAGCGGGCGCTAGCACCCGAAAGGATCAGGCACATGAAACTGAACGAAATTCGCGACAACGAAGGCGCCCACAAGAAGCGCATGCGCGTCGGCCGCGGCCCGGGTTCGGGCAAGGGCAAGACCGCCGGTCGCGGCGTCAAGGGTCAGAAGTCGCGTTCGGGCGTCGCCATCGGCGGCTTCGAAGGCGGCCAGATGCCGCTGTACATGCGGATGCCCAAGCGCGGCTTCAACAATCCGGGCGCGCTGAAGCTGGCCGAAGTGAACCTGTGGCGCCTGCAGGACGCCATCGACGCCAAGAAGCTGGACATCAAGGGCGAGATCAAGGGCGACGCCCTGGTCGCCGCCGGCGTGATCCGTCGTGTCAAGGACGGCGTCCGCATCCTCGGCACCGGCGAGATCAAGTCCAAGCTGAACCTCGTCGTCTGGTCGGCCTCGGCCGGCGCCGTCAAGGCGATCGAAGCCGCGGGCGGCACCGTCGTCCAGGAGCGGATCGCTGCTGAAGCCAAGGCCGCCGCGCGCCTCGAGAAGCGCAACGCCGCCAAGGGCAAGGCTCCGCCCGCCAAGGCACCGCGTGGCGATGCCAACAAGATCTCGGCCCGCACCACGCGGACTGCCGCCAAGAAATAAGCTTGAAGGGCGCCCTCGCTAACGGGGCGCCCTTCGCCTATCTGGACGCTGGCGCCGGATTCAGGTCCGATGCGCCGCGTTCTGACCAGTCGGGGTGACGACATATGGCTTCGGCCGCCGAACAACTCGCAGCAAACATGAACATGGGCTCGTTCGCCAAGGCGACCGAGCTGCATAAACGTCTGCTGTTCACGCTCCTGGCGCTGCTGATCTACCGCATCGGCACCTATGTGCCGGTTCCCGGGATCAACTCCGAGGCCTTCCTGGCCTTCTTCCAGAATCCGGACAGCCAGCGCGGCGTCCTGGACATGGTCAACATGTTCTCCGGCGGTGCCGTTGAACGGTTCGCCGTCTTCGCCCTGAACGTGATGCCCTACATTTCGGCGTCGATCATCGTTCAGCTGATGGGCGCGGTCTATCCGCCCTGGGAGAAGCTGAAGAAGGAAGGCGGCGAAAGCGGCCGCAAGCAGCTGAACCAGTACACCCGCTATCTGACCGTGGTGCTGGCCCTGTTCCAGTCGACCGGCATCGCCTTCGGCCTGAATGCCCAGCCCAATTTGATCGACCAGCCGGGCGTCTTCTTCATCGTCTCGACGGTCACCGTTCTGACCGGCGGCACCATGTTCCTGATGTGGCTCGGTGAGCAGGTCACGGCGCGCGGCGTTGGCAACGGCATCTCCCTGATCATCTTCGCCGGCATCGTCGCCGTTCTGCCGGGCACCGTCGCCCGCATGTTCGGCCTGGCCCAGCAGGGCCAGATCTCCGCCTTCACCCTGCTGTTCTTCGCCGCGTTGGCCGTGGGCGTGGTGGTGTTCATCGTGTTCATGGAGCGCGCCCAGCGCCGCCTGCTGATCCAGTATCCCAAGCGTCAGGAAGGCAACCGGATGGCCGGGGGCGAGCGTTCGTTCCTGCCGTTGAAGGTCAACACCGCCGGCGTCATTCCGCCGATCTTCGCCTCGTCGCTGCTGATGCTGCCGACCACCGTGGCCCAGATGACCGCCAATGCCGACCTTCCGGCCTGGATGGGCTGGCTGCCGCTGGTGACCGCCCAGATGCAGCACGGCCAGCCCGTGTTCATGCTGCTGTATGGCGCGCTGATCGTCTTCTTCTGCTTCTTCTACACCTCGATCACCTTCAACCCCGAGGACACGGCCGAGAACCTGCGCAAGTACGGCGGCTTCCTGCCGGGCATCCGTCCGGGCAAGCGTACGGCGGAATATCTGGACTATGTCCTGACCCGTCTGACGGTGATCGGCGCGGCCTATATCACGGCGGTTTGCCTGCTGCCCGAGTTGATGATGGCCAACTCCGGTATGGGATCGGCGGTTATCGGAGGCACGTCGATCCTGATCGTCGTCTCTGTCACCATGGACACCGTGGCGCAGATCCAGTCCCAGTTGCTGGCGCACCAGTACGAAGGCCTGATCAAGAAGGCCAAGCTGCGCGGTCGCGGCAAGCCCTCCGGCAAGGGCGTCACCGCCCCCGCCCGGCGCTAGAGCCGGCCGGAGAGGGGCGGCGATGAACCTGATCCTGTTCGGACCGCCGGCGGCGGGCAAGGGCACCCAGGCCAAGCGTCTGGTCGAGGCCCGCGGCATGGTCCAGCTTTCGACCGGCGACATGCTGCGTGAGGCCATCGCCTCGGGCTCCGAACTGGGGCGTGAGTGCCAGGCCATCATGTCGCGCGGCGAGCTGGTGTCCGACGCCATCGTCATCGCCCTCATCGAGGCCCGGCTCAAAGAAGCCGGGGACGCCGGCGGGGCCATCTTCGACGGCTTCCCCCGCACCGTGGCCCAGGCCGTGGCCCTCGACGCCATGCTGGAAAAGCTGGGCAAGAAGATCGACCACGTGATCCGGCTCAAGGTGGACGACGCTGCCCTGTTGGATCGGGTCGCCGTCCGCTTCGCCGACCAGGGCCGCCCGGACGACAATCCGGAGAGCTTCAAGGTCCGGCTGGACGCCTACAACCGCAACACCGCGCCGCTGCTGCCCTACTATGCGGACAAGGGCCTGCTCAGCGAGATCGACGGCATGGGCGCCATTGCGTCCGTCGCCGCGGCTATCGACGCGGTGCTGGACGGCCCCGCCGCCTGAACCTGAGCTGACCGATCCGGCGTCCCGCGCGTTCAGTCGTGCGTGATAGGATCGTCCCGTGAAACCTGAACCACCGCTGTTGACCAAGGACCGGCTGCGCAAGCTCGGCTTCGTCGTGGGCGTCACCGCGGCGCATCTGGGCGTGTTCAGCATCATGGCCCGCGCCGACGCCCCGGTTCCGCTGCCGGATCCAGCGCCCCCGATCAGCGTCTTCCTGTTCCGCCCGCCGCCGCCGCCGCCCCCTCCGCCCGCGGCACCGGCCCCGACACAGGGGGGCGGCGCACCGGCGGCCCCCTCGCGCATCCATGTGACGCCCAAACCGGCGGACAGGCCGCGGGAGCTGCCCGCGCCGCCCGTTCAGGCCCCCGAGCCGGCATTGGTCGTCGGCGTGGCACCGGTCGCGAGCCCGAGCCCGGGCATGGGGCAGGGCGGCACAGGGGCCGGGACCGGCACGGGCGACGGCGACGGGGACGGACCCGGTTCAGGTGGAACCGGGCCGATGATCCTGCGCCCGGCCACCTCGGCCGAGATCCAGTCGGTCGCGCCGCCGCAGGTGCGCGGTGTGCGCCGCCCGCCGGGCCGGGTCGTGGTCAACTGCGTCATCCGCATCGACCAGCGGCTTGATGACTGCCGCATCGTCGAGGAAAGTCCGCGCGGCTTCGGTTTCGGCGAGCAGGCGCTGCGGGCGACCGCCTTTTTCCGCTATCGCCCGCCCATGACCGCCTCCGGTCGGCCGATCGAGGGGCAGCGGGTCACCACCTTCGTCAATCTGGGGCGCTGAGACGGGCCGGGGTGTCCGACAAGCGTTGACGAGCGGTGAATCCCCTGTATAAGGCGCGCTTCCGCGAAGGACGTCGGCGCTCCTGGTCTGTTGACCGGAGCGTTTGTTGCGTCCGTCAACGCGTATCTGGAGAGCTTCGTGGCCCGTATCGCTGGTGTCAACAT
>JAUYAG010000112.1 GCA_030693575.1 Brevundimonas sp.
CAGGGCGCCGCGCCAGCGCCGCGGCCGGAAGGCGCTGATCGGCGTAAGCGCGAGCACACGCGAGTCGAGCGGAATGATCGGGCCGTGCGCCGAAAGGTTGTAGGCGGTGGATCCCGCGGCGGTCGCGAGCATGCAGCCGTCGCAGGACAGTTCCTCCAGTCGTACGCGGCCGTCGACCGTAATCCGCAGCTTGGCGCTCTGGCGCGTCTGGCGCAGCAGGGAGACCTCGTTGATCGCCAGGCCGCTGTGCGCCTGACCGGCCTCGGTCCAGGCGTCCATCTGCAAGGGATGGATGACCGCGCGGCCCGCGCCCGCGAGCCGCTCCAGCAGGCCGTCCTCCTCGAAATCATTCATCAGGAAGCCGACCGAGCCGCGGTTCATCCCGAAGACGGGGGTTCGCTGATCCATGACTGTGTGGAGCGTCTCGAGCATGAAGCCGTCGCCACCGAGCGCCACGATGACCTGTGCGTCGGCGGGATCGACCGAACCGTATCGCGCGATCAGCCGTTCACGCGCCGATTGAGCCTCCGGCCGGTCGGAGGCGGCGAATGCGATGCGAAGAGGGGCCGGCGATGGTTCTGTCACCGTCGCACGCAAGCCGAGCCCGAGGGCGAAGTCAAACGGCGGCTTTCAGTTCGTCCTGATCTGTCCCGGTCAGGACCTTGAACGCACGGGCCGCGGAACCCTGGGACAGGGCACCCCGCAGCCAGACCGGTTCACCCTGGTCGCCGGGAAGGGAGGCGTTGAGCTTGCGAAGTTCGACCAGCAGCGTGGGGAACACGGCCCGGTCGATTCCGACCGCCGCACAGGCGTAATAGAGCGCCTCCGGCGTCGGAGCCGACAGGGCGGTGCGCACCTGGCCGACGGCGAATCCGCCCAGCGCAGAGAGGCCATGGACGAACAGGCTAAGCCGCTTTTCGCGGACAGCGCGGATCAGCAGGCCCGCGCGCAACTGGCCTGCGGACTGCAACTTGTCGATCAGTCGCCGTTCCATCTCATCGCGATCACCTTGATCCACCGGGTCCGGTTCAAGGCTGGTGGGGCGCATGAGGCCTTCAACCGCGTCATGGACCGCAGCCCCCAAAGCCTTTTCATCGACGTTGAATCGGGCGGCGATTGACTGACGCAGGGCGATGCCGACCCACTGGTACAGCTGCTCCGCCAAGGCCTCGGTCAGTAGCGGGTGCCGGATGAGTGGGCCTCTCAGGGCGGCGATCCGACGGGAATGCTCGACCAGCCGCCTGACGCCCTCGGCGCTGATCTCGGCCGTGCGGTTGGTGGTCAACGCCATGAGCACGGCGGGCTCAGCCTTGTCGATCACGGCGTCCGCCACCCGACCGCTGATGTGCGGACGGCGCGCGACGGCGATCTGATGCTCCAGCGAGGCCTCGATCAACACGCGCAGCAGGTCTTCATCCTGCAGGATGGGGCTGGACTCGAGGATGGGCCGCGCGATCTCGATCTCGTCCAGCGCAAGGACGTTGACCAGGGCGGCGGGAGCCCATTCGGCATGGGCCAGTCTCTCTGACAGGGCCTTTCGCACCTCGCGTTCGGCCTGGCGGGCGAGGGTCAGGAAAATTTCGCCGAGGACCGGAGATACCTCGCCCGACGGCGGACAGGCATCGCAGAGGGCCACCACGCCGAGCAAGAGGCGCTGGCGGGCTTCGGTGCTGGGGTTGTGCGCCAGGGCCAACAGCTCGCTGGGACGCGGCGCGGCACCGGCAGTGCGACTGGCGGGGGCACGAGTTGGACGAGAACCACAGGCGTCTCCGGCGCACCGACGAAGGGGCAGCATGGTCGAAGCTAGGCCGCGCCCACTAAGACGCGGTTAACGGAAGCTGAATCTTGACGGCGGCTCCGTGCGGCGCGAGCGTGCGCCGCCTAGAAGAATGAGGATCGAACCGATGGCCGACGGTGCCGCTGTTTCCCTGAAGTCCAGGGTCTCCGAGGGGGAATGGAACGCTCGGGTCGAGCTGGCGGCGCTGTACCGTCTCGTCGCGCTGCATGGGTGGGACGACATGATCTTCACCCATATCTCGGCCCGCGTGCCGGGGCCGGAGCATCATTTCCTTATCAACCCGTACGGCTGGTATTTCGAGGAGATGACGGCCTCCTGCCTGGTGAAGGTCGATCTGGACGGGAACATCGTCCAGGACACCACCAGCTTCATCAATCCCGCGGGCTTCACCATCCATTCGGCGATCCACGGCGCGCGCGAGGACGCGCACTATGTCATCCATCTGCACACGGTGGCCGGGGTCGGAGTGGCGGCGCAGACGGAGGGTCTGCTTCCCATCGGCCAGAACGCCTGCCTTCTGCAGCATCAGGTCGCCTATCACGGCTATGAAGGCCTGGCGCTGAACCACGAGGAGCGTGGGCGACTGGTGGCCGATCTGGGTGACAAGCCGCTGATGCTGCTGCGCAACCACGGCACGCTGGCGGTTGGACAGACCGCGGCCCAGGCCTGGATCGGAATGTTCTTCCTCGAGCGCGCCTGCGCCCAGCAGGTCGCGGCGCTGTCCGGAGGGCGTGAGCACGTTCTGTTCGCGCCGGACGCCGCCCAGGCGGAAACAAGGGAACAGGGCCGGGGTATCGGCTTCGTCTCCGCCCTGGCCTGGCCGGGAGCGCTGCGGATGCTGGACCGGAAATCGCCGGGCTACGACGTGTGAGACTGGCCGGCCGACTTCTGGCCGCGATGGCCTTTGCGGCGGTCGCCGGCCCTGCAGTCGCCGGCCCCTGGACCCAGCCGAAAGGCCAGGGCCAATGGATCGTCAAATACGAGGACATGCGGGCCGATCGGGGATTTGATCCTGACGGCCAACTGGCCGATCTGCCGGGTGAACGTCGCGACATGGTCGTCGGCGTGTTTGCGGAATATGGCGTCACCGACCGGCTGACAGTGCAGTTCAAGGGCGACTGGCAGTCGGGCGAGGACGCCTTTGTCGAATACGAAGGCCGGGGACCGATCGAGATCGGCGTGACCTGGCAGGTGTGGCGCGACGAACGGACAGCGGCCAGCCTTTACGCCGGCTATGCCGACGGTGGGGAAGGGCGCAACGCCGGCTATGCGGCGCCCGGCGTCGGCGACAGCGATTGGGAAGTGCGGGCTTCTGTCGGGCGGTCCTTTGGCGGCCCATCGTCCGGAGTATTGGGGCGTTGGGGGCCCAGCAGCTCGTTCGTCGACCTGCAGGTGGCGCGGCGGATGCGGCAGGGATTGCCGGACGAGACGCGCATCGACGCTACGGCCGGGGCACATCTCGATGAGAACTGGATGGTTCTGGCCCAGGCCTTCGGCGGGCAGGCAGACGACGGCGGGCCCCGGTGGCTGTCCGTCGAGGCCTCAGTCGTTCGCGACTTTGGCGAATGGAGCGTGCAGGCTGGCTGGCGCCAAGCCGTTGCGGGTCGCGAAACACCGGAAAGCGGCGGTCCGGTGATCGCGCTCTGGAGGCGGTTCTGAGCGCGACATAGAGGCGCGAATTTCGACGACGGAAACCGGAACAGCATCCGTTACAAGGACTTTAGTTGCGTCGACGGCCCCGGCCGCTAAGTCGGCTCGTCCATTCACCAGAGAGCCTCCGCGTGATCAAACGCCACTTCTTCATCGTCACTGCCGCCGTCTTGCTGGGCCTGATGGTCGTGGCGGTCGTTCTGAGGATGGCATTCGCAGGCGATGAAAAGGCCGGCGGCGGTCCGGGAGGCCGTGGCGGCCCCGGTGGCGGGCGCGGCCAGTCGGTCTCCGAAGCGGTTGTCGGGACGCGGTCCTTCACCGACGAGATCCGGGTCCTGGGCGTCGCCCGGGGCCGACGTTCGGTCAACATCACCTCATCGACCAGCGAGCTGATCACCCGCGTCCTGTTCACGGACGGCCAGCGAGTCGCGGCGGGCACGCCCCTGGTCGAGCTTCAGGCGCGCGAGGAAGACGCCGGCATCATCGAGGCGCGAGCCCAGGTGGCCCAGGCCCAGCGTCAGTACGACCGCTACAAGACCCTCGCCGACCGGGGCATCGCCCCCCGCGTCACGGCCGAGGACGCCGAGACGGGGCTGGAGACTGCGCAGGCCGCGCTGAACGCCGCACAGGCACGGCGTGGCGACCGCATGATCCGCGCGCCGTTCGCAGGCGTGCTCGGGCTCAGCTCCGTGACGCCGGGCACCCTGGTCAGCCCGGGCGGGGTGATCACGACGCTGGACGACATCGCCGTCGTTCGCGTCGATTTCCCGGTGCCCGAACGCTATCTCGGGGTCCTGCGCGCAGGTACGCCGATCCGCGCAAGCATCGACGCCTATGGTGATGAGGTCTTCGGCGGCCGGATCGCCCTCATCGACACCCGCATCAATGAACAGACCCGGGCCGTGACGGCGCGGGCGGAAATCCCCAATCCGGGCTCACGCATCCGGCCGGGTATGGCGGTGCGGGTGGCCGTCGAGCAGGGGCAGCGGACCTCGCCGGCCGCGCCGGAAGCGGCCGTCCAGTATGAGGGCGACGGCGCCTTCGTCTATCGCATCGCCCGTGGCGAGCGCGGCTCGACGGCCCAGCGGGTCGAGGTCGAGACGGGCTCGGTCGAAGGCGGATTCGTTGAAATTCTGTCCGGGCTGAACGTCGGCGACCGGATTGTCGGTTCGGGCCTGAACCGGATCCAGCCGGGCGCGCCGGTCCGGGTTGCGGGGCAGGGCGGCGGGCAGGGCGGGCGTCGCCCGGCTGCAGCAACGGTTCCCGCGCGGGGCGCCGCACAATGATGCTGTCCGATCTCGCCGTCCGCCGTCCGGTATTCGCCGCGGTGGCGGCCATCGTCCTGTGCGTGATCGGCGCTGCGGCGTTCTTCTTCCTGCCGGTGCGCGAGCTGCCGGATGTGGATCCGCCGATTGTTTCGGTGAGCACCAGTTATGCAGGGGCCTCCGCCGAGGTCATCGAGAGCCGGATCACCGAGCCGATCGAGCAGCAGATCGCCGGCATCCAGGGCGTCGAGCGGATCAGTTCCTCCAGCCGGGACGGCCGTTCGAACGTCTCGATCGAGTTCTCGCTGGACCGCAACATTGACGATGCCGCCAACGACGTCCGCGACCGCGTCTCCCGCGTCGTCGGACGGCTGCCCGATCAGGCGCAGCCGCCGGAAGTGTCCAAGGCGGACAGCGACAGCCAGCCGATCATGATCCTGTTCCTGCGTTCGACGTCGATGAACCGCCTCGAACTGACGGATTATGCAGACCGCTACCTGATCGACCGCCTGGCGACCGTCCCCGGCGTGGCCCAGGTGCAGATCTATGGCGAGCAGCGCTACGCCATGCGCATCTGGCTGGACGCCGCCGCCCTCGCGGCCCGCGGCCTGACGGTCACCGACGTCGAATCCGCCCTGACCGCCCAGAACGTCGAACTGCCCGCCGGCCAGCTCGAGTCCGGGCAGAAAGACTATACCGTCCGCGTCGCCCGCACCTATGCCCGCGCCGAGGACTTCCGCCAGTTGCCGATCGGCACCCGCGGCTCTGGCGGAGTGGTTGCCGCCCAGACCGGCAGCGCGACCGCCCTGCCCAGCGGCGCATCGGGGGCCATCCAGGGGCAGTCCGGCTATGTCACCCGGCTCGGCGACATCGCCCGCATCGTCGAGGCTCCGGCCGAGGACCGTCGTCTGTTCCGCGGCAATGGACAGGACCAGATCGGTCTGGCCGTCACCCGTCAGGCCCAGTCCAACGACCTCGCCATCTCGAAAGGCGTCGAGGCGATGCTGGACGACGTGCGAGCCAGTCTGCCCGAGGGCACCGAGCTGGTCATCGGCTCGGACAATTCGGTCTTCACCTCCCACGCCATCGACGAGGTCTGGATCACGATCGGCATCTCGCTGGCGCTTGTGGCCTTGGTGAACTTCATCTTCCTCGGCAGTCTGAGGGCGGCGTTCATTCCGTCCATCGTGGCGCCGATCTGCCTGCTGGCGACCTTCATCGTTCTGGCACCGCTGGGCTTTTCCCTGAACCTGCTGACGCTGCTGGCGCTGGTTCTGGCCATTGGTCTGGTGGTCGATGACGCCATCGTCGTGACCGAGAACATCCAGCGCCGTCTGGATCACGGGGAACCGCCGCTTGTGGCGGCCGAGCGTGGCGCGCGACAGGTGTTCTTCGCCGTCGTGGCGACGACCGTGGTGCTGCTGGCCGTATTCGCGCCCCTGCTGTTCCTGCCCGGCTATGTCGGCCGGTTGTTTGTCGAACTGGCCGCGGCGATTGCGGCGGCCGTGGCCTTCTCGGCCTTCCTGGCCCTGACGTTGTCGCCGATGCTGGCGTCCCGGATTCTGCGTCCGGCGAAGACCGGCGGCTGGGTCGCGCGCAAGGTCGATCGCGCCATGGAGGCGCTGCGCAACTCCTATCAGAACTCGCTGCAGGCCCTGCTGGGCAAGCGAGTTGCTGTGGCCGGCATGGTCGGACTGATCGTGGCGGTCGCCGCCGGAGCGGCCTTCATGTTCGTGACCCTGCCCAACGAACTGGTGCCGGCGGAAGACCGCGGACGGGTCCAGATCCGTGTCCAGGGGCCCGAGGGCGCGGGCTTCGATTACACGCGCAACATCATGATGGGGATCGAGCCGATCCTCGCCGAGTACAAGGCCAGCGGGGAGGCGAGCAGCTTCCTGATCTCCGCACCCGGCTTCGGCGGTGGCAGCTACAACTCCGGCAACGGCAGCCTGATCCTCAGCGACTGGTCCGAACGCGACCGCGCCGCTGACGAGATCGCACAGGAGCTGAACGGCAAGCTGCGCGGCCAGACCGACGCCCAGGTCAATGCTTCGGTCCCCGGCGCCTTCCAGCGCGGCGGCGGCAACTCCAACTCGATCGAAATGGTCGTGACCGGCGCCGAGTATGAGGACATCTACAAATGGCTGCAGCCGGTCCTCGCCGCGTCGCTGGAGAACCCCGGCTTCTCGCGGCCGCGCCTGAACTATGAACCGAACGCCCCGCGCCTGCTGGTCGACGTCGATCCCGAAAAGGCGGCGGCGCTTGGCGTCTCGTCCCAGGCGATTGGGCGCACGCTGGAGACCATGTTCGGATCCCGGCGCGCGACCACCTATCTGCGCGGCGGCCAGGAATATGATGTCATCCTGCAGACCGAGCGCGCCGACCGCCGCAGCGTCGCGGACCTCGAAGCCCTGTATGTCGCGACAGGCTCGGGACAGCTGGTGCCGCTGTCCGCGGTGGTCACGACACAAACCTCAGGCGATACGCCGGACCGGCGGCGACTGGATCGCCAGCGGGCCATCTCGATCTCGGCCGACCTGAACCCGGGCACGACCCTGGTGGATGCGACCGAGTTCATGACCCGTGTCTCACAGGAGCAGCCGCAGGGCATCGTCACCACCCAGTGGGGCGGCGCGGCGCGCGACCAGCAGGAGGCCGGCGGCGCGGTTGCGGCGGCCTTCGGACTGGCCCTGCTGCTGGTCTTCCTGGTGCTGGCGGCGCAGTTCGAGAGCTGGATCACGCCGGCGGTCATCATGCTGACCGTGCCCCTGGCCGCAGCCGGCGGCCTGTTCGGTCTGGTGATGGCGGGCTCGAGCCTCAACATCTACAGCCAGATCGGCCTGATCATCCTGATCGGCGTGGCGGCCAAGAACGGCATTCTGATCGTGGAATTCGCCAACCAGCTGCGCGATCAGGGCCGCTCGATTCAGGAAGCGATCATCGAGTCGTCGACCCTGCGCCTGCGCCCGATCATCATGACCTCGATCGCCACCGCCTTCGGTGCCCTGCCGCTGGTGCTGTGGCAGGGCGCGGGCGCGGGCAGCCGTCAGACCATCGGCGTGGTGATCTTCGCCGGCGCCATGTTCGCGACGTTGCTGACCCTGTTCGTGGTACCCGTGATCTATGGCGCGCTGGCGCGCTTCACGAAGTCGCCGGAGTACACCGCCCGCAAGATCGAGGAGTGGGAAGCCCGGGAGACCACCGCCAACGATACGGTTCCGGCGGCGGCGGAATAGGCGTCAGGACTGCGGCGGCGCGTAGCCCGTCTCGACCTTGAGGAAGGCGATGACGTCGCGGCGATCCGTGGCGTCGGGGATGCCGGCGAAACTCATCTTCGTGCCCTTCAGGAAGGTGCGCGGGTTCTCGAGCCATTCGTCCAGGCGCTCACCGTCCCAGACAAACCCGGCCTCCTTCATGGCGGTGGAATAGTTGAACCCGGCATGGGCACCGGCCTGTTGGCCGAAGACCCCGTAAAGGTTCGGTCCGGTCATGTTCGGGCCGCCCTCCGTGACGGTGTGGCAGGAGCGGCAACGGGCGAAGACCCGACGGCCGTTGTCCAGATCGCCGGCATTAAATGGCGCCGGGAGAGTGGCCAGAATGGCCGTCTTTTCCGCTGCGGTCGGCGAGGGCGAGGGCGAGGGCGAGGCCGGCCCGGCGGACGGTGCGCCCTTCTGCGCAGGATCGTCGGGCTGACCGCAACCGGTCAATGTGAATGCGACAATGGCTATCAGGGCGGGGCGGTGCATGGGTAGTCTCCGGCTCTCTGTGCCTGTGATAGCCCAGCCATTCTGGCAGGCAATGGGCTGCGGCGACATGGCGGACTGGACGAGGACCAGTCGCACCTGATAATCAGTGTCAACAGGCGCCGAGCCGCGCCGCTGGTCCACGAGCGTAATGTCCGACACCCTGAAACTCAGTCATGCCCGCAAAGGCGACCGCGGTGTCATCGTGCGGGTCGGCGACCACGCTTCGTCGGATGAACATGCGTTGGAGCTGGAGCGGCGGCTGCTGGAACTCGGCTTTGTGGAGGGTGCACAGGTCGAATTGCTCCATGAGGGCCTGTTCGGCCGCGACCCTATCGCGATGAAGGTGGACGACATGCGGGTCGCCCTGCGCCGTCACGAGGCCGCCAATCTGACCCTGCGTTTCCAGCCCGCCGCTGACGCCGCCGTCAGGGTCGTGCGCGAAGAGGTTCCCGCCTGATGGACATGGCGGTGCGGAGCGCGAGAGTCGCGCTCGTCGGAAATCCGAACAGCGGAAAGACCGCACTGTTCAACGCTCTCACGGGCGCTCACCAGAAGGTCGCCAACTATGCGGGCGTCACGGTGGAGCGGAAGGAGGGGCTGATCCGTTCCGCGTCGGGCCGGCCGATGTCGGTCCTCGACCTGCCGGGCACCTACTCCCTGCGCGCCCGCAGTCCCGACGAAGAGGTTACGCGCGACGCCGTTCTTGGCCGGCTGGCCGGCGAGGAGACGCCGGACGTGATCGTTGCCGTCGCCGACGCGACCAACCTGCGACTGGTGCTGAGGCTGGTGCTCGAGCTGAAGGCCGTCGGTCGGCCGATGGTGCTGGCGCTCAACATGTATGACATCGCCCAGCGTCAGGGCCTGCGCATCGACCTCGAGCGCCTTTCCAGCGAACTGGGTGTGCCGATCGTGCCGACGACGGCGACGCGAAAGCGGGGCATCGAAGACCTGGTCACCGCTATCGACGCAGCAGCGGGCACCCTGTCCGCGACGGCGGAGAACCAATGGGCGGCACCGGATGCTGACGCCCTGCGCGGCGCGGCGCGGGAAGCCGAGCGAATCATGAAGGCCTGCGTCCGCCCGCCGGAGCGGCCCGATACCCTGACCGGCCGGATCGATTCCGTGCTGCTGCATCCGGTCGGCGGCCTGTTGATCCTCGGCGTGCTGCTGTTCGTGATGTTCCAGGCCGTCTTCACCTGGGCCACGCCGTTGATGGACGGGATCGAGGCCAGCCTTGGTGCCCTCGGCGGCTGGGTCGCGGCGGTCATGCCCGACGGCATCTGGCAAAGCCTGATCGTCGACGGCCTGATCTCGGGGGTTGGCAGCGTGCTGGTCTTCCTGCCGCAGATCCTGATCCTCTTCCTCTTCATCATCATGCTGGAGGACTTCGGCTACATGGCCCGGGCCGCCTTCCTGATGGACAGGATCATGGGCGGTGCCGGTCTGCACGGGCGTGCGTTCATCCCCCTGCTCAGCAGTTTCGCCTGCGCCATCCCCGGCGTGATGGCGGCGCGGGTCATCGACAGCAAGCGCGACCGCCTGACCACCATCATGGTGGCCCCGCTGATGACCTGCTCCGCGCGGATTCCGGTCTACACCCTGATCATCGCCGCCTTCATCCCGAACGAGCGGGTTTGGGGTTTCGCGAGCCTGCAAGGTCTGGTGATGTTCGGCCTCTATGCTGCCGGCATCATCAGTGCCCTGGCCGTCTCCTTCGTCATCCGCAGGGTGTTCTGGCGGGGCGCCGTCGAGCCCTTCATGATGGAGCTCCCGGCCTACAAGACTCCCGACTTCAAGAGCGTGCTGTTCAATCTGTGGATCCGGGCCCGGATTTTCCTGGAGCGGGCAGGGCGGATCATCCTGCCGCTGATGGTCATTGTCTGGGCGCTGGCGACCTTCCCCTATCCGCCCGAGGGGGCCACCCAGCCCGCCATCGACTACAGTTTCGCCGGCATGATCGGCCATGCGCTGGAGCCGATCTTCGCGCCCATCGGCTTCAACTGGCAGATGGTCATCGCCCTGGTGCCCGGCATGGCCGCGCGCGAAGTGGCCGTGGCGGCACTGGGCACGGTCTATGCGGTCGCCGATGCCGAAAGCGCCACCAGTCTGCTGGGCGCGACCCTGGCGGCGCAGTGGTCGCTGGCGACCGGGCTGGCCTTCCTCGCCTGGTACGTCTTCGCACCGCAGTGCGTGGCGACGCTGGGCGTGGTCAAGCGCGAGCTGAACTCGTGGAAATGGATGTGGGTGATGGTCGTCTACATGTTTGGACTGGCCTATCTGGCGGCCTGGATCGTCTATCGCGTCGCGGTCGCCCTGGGGGGCGGCTAGCTACCAGCCCGTTCGCCCGGCTGAATGAAGCACGGAGCGGCCTGATTTTCCGAGGGGCGCGGTGGTGCCGGCTGCAGGAATCGAACCCGCGACATCCAGTTTACAAAACTGGCGCTCTACCAACTGAGCTAAGCCGGCCGCCGCCTTGACGGGCGGCTCTTATGCTGGCGCATGGCGGATGACGTCAAGCGCCTCAGGGGGCGGGATTGGCCAGCAGCGCCAGCAGGGCGAAACTGGCCAGCCAGTGCTCGCCCATATAGTCGCCCGTCACATGGGGCAGGGCGGCGTCGAGATGGTCTTCCGCCGCCTGCAGGGCGATCGGCCTTCTCGGATCGTCTGACGGCAGGGCTGACGCGATTTCGCGCCAGCACCAGGCGCGGCTCAGGTTCAGGCCGTCCAGATGGGCGATCTTGCCGTCGGAGCGGTCGCTGACGCTGGCGGGCTGGAACAGGGTGGCGGGCTGGCGCTGTGACAGCCGGGGCAGGAAGGCGTCGAACCAGTCGGCGAACGCGTCCGGCCCCATCGTGCGGCGCATCAGGACGGCCTCCATCAGGGCCGGGGACAGGAATTCGTCCTGTGACGGCTCCCACGCCTGGCAATCCCGGTCGCCTGAATGCCAGACGCGGGCGCGGTCGAGGCAGAGGGCGGAGAGGGCGTCGTCGCCGGTGCGTTCTGTGTAGTCCAGCGTGAGACGGAGGGCGAAGGCCGTGTTGTAGTGGGTCCCGACCCGTACCGGGTAGCCGGCCAGCGGCAGGAATTCCCTGAATCGCTGTGCAAAGGCCTGGGACAGGGGCCGCAGGGTTTCGGCATGAGGGCTCTCGTGCCGCTCCAGTTCGGCGGCCAGCATCAACAGCCAGGCCCAGCCGTAGGGCCGCTCAAAGCCACGACTGCCCGGTTGATCCAGATAGGCCGTCTCCACGGCGACGTTTTCCGGCGTGAAGAGTTCGTCGGCCAGCGCGCGGATCGCGGCGGCCTCCGGCATGTCCGGATACAGCCGCGCCAAGGTGAACAGCGTCCACCAGCCGTGGACGCAGGAATGCCAGTCGAAACTGCCGAAGAAGATCGGGTGCAGGGCGCGGGGTCCCTGAACGTCCTCGGGACCCGAGAGCACGTGATCCATCTTGTTGGGATATTCGCGCGTCACATGGCCGAGGGCGGCCGATGCGAAGCGTGAGGCCGTCGCGGCGTCGAGGGCATGGGTCATCGTCAGAACCGGAAGGCGAGGAAATACATCAGCGCCATATTGACCCCGAGCAGGATCACGGCCGTCGGAAGCTGGGCCCGGATGACGCCGTTCAGCGCCGAATTCCGGTCAGGCAGTTCCAGAAGATTGGCCGGCACAACGTTGAAGTTGGCCGCCATTGGCGTCATCAGCGTCCCGCAGAAGCCGGCCAGCATGCCGATGGCGCAGACGATGGCCGGGTTGCCGCCGAACTGGCCGACCACGAACGGCAGACCGATGGCGGCGGTCATCACGGGGAAGGCGGCGAAGGCGTTGCCCATGATCACCGTGAACAGGGCCATGCCGAGGCAGTAGGCCGCCACGGCCAGCAGGGGCGAGCTCATGGGCACCGCCTGGGTGACCAGTTCCCCGACCACGCCGCCGACATCCGCCGCGAGGAAGACGGCACCGAGCGAGGCCAGCATCTGCGGCAGCAGGGCGGCCCAGCCGATCGAGTCCATCAGCCGCCGTCCCTCCTGCACCGGCGCCATGGCCGGCGGTCGCAGCCAGGCCATGGCGGCGACGAGCGCGAGGACACAGCCGAGGCCGAGGGCGATCAGGGTGGTCTGGGTCGATGAGATCAGCCAGGCGCCCACGCTGGTGTGTTTCGCCGCAAGCGTGCCGCCGACGGCGATCAGGGGCACGATCAGGGCCGGAATGAACAGGGCGTTGCGGCGCAGGGTCGCGCTCTCGCGCCGCTCTTCCAGCGTGGTTGTGGAGGGCTGGCCGACGCCAAGCGTCTTCAGGCCGCCGAGGGCCACGAGGGCCAGGACGAGGAGGCCGTTTCCGAGCCCGCCCAGCCAGGACCCGAACAGCATCGAGGCTGCGATCAGGCCCCAGAACAGGGCGCTGCGGATCCGCGTGGGGTGCCCGGTGTCGCGCAGGGTCAGGATGGCGAAGGCCAGGAACATCAGGCCGACGAGGATGTAGGCGTGCTCAAGCGTGATCATTGGCCGGCCTCCGCGTCACGCGCGGCAAGATCACGACGGATTTCCCGGTCGAACATCAGCAGTCGCACGCCGTGGACGGCGAAGGCGGCGATGGCCGTGGGAATGGCCCAGACCGACAGCTGGAGCGGCTCGACGATGATCCCCGCCTGTTCGAGGAAACCGACCATCAGCACGATCGAGCCGATGGCGATGAAGATGTCCTCGCCGAAGAACAGGCCGATATTGTCGGTGGCGGCGGACATGCCGCGGATGCGGAAGCGGATCCTGTCAGGCAGGTCGCCACCGGCCTGAACCTCGGCCGCGCCCTCGGCCATGGGCGCGACCAGCGGCCGGACCATCTGCGGGTGGCCGCCGAGCGAGGTCAGGCCGAGCGCCGACGTGGCCTGACGGACGAAAAGATAGCTGAGCAGCAGGCGACCGGCCGTGGCGGCCTTCACCTGGGCGATCAGCATCCGGGCCCGTTCCTGCAGGCCGGCTCGCTCCAGAAGTCCGATTACCGGCAGGATCAGCCAGGTGATGTGGAAATACCGGTTGTCGTTGAAGGCGTCGCCGAAGGCCGCGAGCGTAGCCACGCCCGCCGTCGCCAGCGCCCGGACGTCGACGCCCGGCGCCACCGCCGCCGTCACGCCTGTGACGATGGCGGCAATCAAGATGACCAGCAGCGGATTGATGCGGGCGACAAAGCCCGCGACCACGACCGCTATTCCCAGAAGCACCAGCATCGGATTCTCCCCCTTCGGCGATGGTTGCGCCGAACGGCCGGTTCAGGAAGCCCTTTTCGCGCCGAAGCCTCCGCCGCCGGGGGTTTCTATGACGAAGACGTCGCCTTCGCCCATCTCGACCTCGGCGGTCGCTCCCAGTGGCTCGACAGAGCCGTCCGCCCGTTCGACCCGGTTCACGCCAACCGCGCCGGCCTCCCCGCCGGCCAGACCGAACGGGGCCGTTCGCCGGTGATTGGACAGGATCGCTGCCGTCAGCGGTTCAAGGAAGCGCACCCTGCGAACCGCGCCGTCGCCGCCCCGGTTGGCGCCGTCGCCGCCCGAGCCGCGTCGGATGGAGAATTCCTCCAGCAGAACGGGGAAGCGCGTCTCCAGCACCTCGGGATCGGTCAGGCGGCTGTTGGTCATATGGGTCTGGACCGCCGCGGTTCCGTCGAAGTCCGGACCGGCACCCGAGCCGCCGGCGATGGTCTCGTAGTACTGGCGCGTCTCGTCGCCGAAGGTGAAATTGTTCATCGTCCCCTGGCTGGCCGCGAGCACGCCGAGGGCGCCGTACAGGCAGTCGACCACGGCCTGGCTGGTCTCGACGTTTCCGGCCACGACGGCCGCCGGATACTGCGGGTTCAGCATCGACCCCTCGGGCACGATCAGCCGGATCGGCTTCAGACAGCCCTCGTTCAGGGGGATGGCGTCGTCCACGAGCGTGCGGAAGACGTACAGGGTCGCCGCCCGTGCGATCGACAGCGGGGCGTTGAAGTTGTTGGGCAGTTGATCGCTGGTGCCGGTGAAGTCGACGACAGCGCTGCGGGCCCCGGGGTCGACATCGATCCGCACCCGGATGACGGCGCCGTCGTCCATCTCCAGCGCGAATGAGCCCGGCTTCAGCGCCGCGATGGCGCGGCGCACGGCCTCTTCGGCATTGTCCTGGACGTGGCCCATATAGGCCGTGACGACGGGCCGGCCGAACTCGGCGACCATCCGCGTCAACTCATCGCCGCCGCGGGCGCAGGAGGCCACCTGGGCCTTCAGGTCGGCCATGTTCTGATCAACGTTGCGCGACGGATAGCGGCCCGAGGCGAAGAGCGTCCGGGTCTCCGCGTCACGAAGCCGGCCTCCGTCGATCAGGAGGAAGTCGTCGATCAGGACCCCTTCTTCCTCGACCGTTCGTGAAGCCGGTGGCATCGACCCCGGGGTGATCCCGCCGACATCGGCGTGGTGGCCGCGCGAGGCGACGAAGAAGGCCGGCGCGTCATCCGCCTCGAGGAAGACCGGCATGATGACGGTGATGTCGGGCAGGTGGGTGCCGCCGTTATAGGGGGCGTTCAGCATATAGACGTCGCCGCGCTTCATGCCCCGACCATCGGCAACCCCTCCGCGCGAGGCGATGATCGTGCGAATGCTCTCGCCCATCGAGCCCAGATGCACCGGGATGTGCGGGGCGTTGGCGATCAGGGCGCCGGTCGCGTCGAAGATGGCGCAGGAGAAGTCGAGCCGTTCCTTGATGTTGACCGAATAGGCGGTGGCCCGCAGCGCCTCGCCCATCTGCTCGGCGCAGGCCATGAAGCGGCTGTTGAACACCTCCAGCATGATCGGATCGACGTCTGTGCCCATGGCCGTGCGGGCGGGCAGGGGGACGGTGCGCTCGAGGATCAGGTTGAGGGCCGGATCGGCCGCGGCGCGCCAGCCGGGTTCGACGACGGTGGTGCCGGTGTCCTCGAGAATCAGGGCTGGTCCGAGGACGGCGGCTCCGGGGCCGAAATCGCTGCGACGATAGACGGGCGCTTCGTGGGCACCGCCCGCCATGCGGACCGGGACCCGCGTGATGACGCCCGGAGCCTCGCCCGCGTGGCTGCCCCCGACGGCCGATGGGGTCTGGCCGGAGGCGGCAACCGCCTCGGCCTCCAGGGCCTCGACCAGCAACGCCTTGTCCTCTGCGAAGAAGCCGAACCGTAGCCGGTGCAGGGCCTCGAAGGCGGCGCGCATCTCGCCGGCCGGTCCGAAGGGGACGACCAGCGGTGTGTCAGACCCGGCGAATTTGATCTCGGCCCGCACCAGGGTGGTCAGCGCTGCATCGGTGAAGCCCTGGGCGATAAGGTCGCCGCGCGCCTGACGTTCGAGCGTCCGCGCGCGATCGGCGAGGGCGGTGTCGCCGGCGGCCTCGAGCGGCGCCGCCACCGTCGCCTGCCGGATGGCGCGAACCTCGGCCAGGCCCATGCCGTAGGCGGACAGCACGCCCGCGAACGGGTGGAGCATGACGCGGGTCATGCCGAGGGCGTCGGCGACGAGACAGGCATGCTGACCGCCCGCGCCGCCGAAGCAGTTCAGCACATAACGGGTGACGTCATAGCCGCGCTGGATCGAGACCGACTTGATCGCCTCGGCCATGCTCTGGACGGCGATGGTGATGAAGCCTTCAGCCAGCGCTTCCGGCGTCGCGTCACGGCCCGTCGCGCGACGAACCTCGTCGGCCAGTACCTCGAAGCCGGCCGTCACAGCTGCGGCGTCGAGGGGCTGGTCACCATGGGGGCCGAACACCGCCGGGAACTGGTCGGGCCGCAGCTTGCCCAGCATGACGTTGCAGTCGGTTACCGTCAGCGGGCCGCCGCGGCGGTAGGCGGCGGGGCCGGGCACAGCGCCGGCCGACTCTGGCCCGACGCGAAGGCGCGAGCCGTCGAAGCGGCAGATCGAACCGCCGCCAGCCGCCACCGTATGGATGCCGAGCATCGGCGCTCTCAGCCTTACCCCCGCGACCACGGCGTCGGAGGTCCGCTCATAGTCGCCGGCAAAATGGGACACGTCGGTCGAGGTGCCGCCCATGTCGAAACCGATGACACGGTCGAAGCCTGCCGCGCGCGCGGTTTCGGCCATGCCGACCACGCCACCGGCCGGTCCGGACAGGATGGCGTCCTTTCCCCGAAACGCTTCCGCCGCCGTCAGCCCGCCGCTCGATTGCATGAACAGCAGCGGGGTCGCGGTGCCCAGATCGGTGCCGACCCGTTCCACATAGGCCCTCAGGATCGGCGAGAGGTAGGCGTCCGCCACCGTGGTGTCGCCGCGCCCGATCAGCTTGATCAGCGCCCCGATCTCATGACTGACCGAAATCTGCTCGAAGCCCACCTCGCGGGCGATGGCCGCCAGCCGCCGCTCGTGATCGGTGAAGCGCCAGCCGTGCACCAGAACGATCGCCACAGCCCGGAATCCGTTGGCGCGCGCCGCCTTAAGGTCCGCTCGCGCCTGCGCTTCGTCCAGTGCCCGGTCGAGGGTGCCGTCTGCCCGGACCCGTTCGTCGATCTCGATCGTCTGGTCACAGAGCTGGTCGTTGAGCACGATGTGCCGGGCGAACAGGTCCGGACGGCTCTGCCAGCCGATGCGCAGGGCATCGCCGAACCCACGGGTGATCGCGAGGACGACGGGCTCGCCCTTGCGCTCCAGCAGGGCGTTGGTCGCGACGGTGGTGCCCATGCGCACGGCCTCCACCATACCGGTGGGCAGAGGCCCCGGCGCGGCCTCCAGCACCCGGCGCACGC
>JAUYAG010000113.1 GCA_030693575.1 Brevundimonas sp.
CTGTTCCTGCACGGCACCAACGACACCGTCGTCCCGCCGGTCGAGGTCGAGCGCGTGGTCAACAAGCTGCGCACCCAGAAGGGCATCATCATCGACTATGAGCTGGAAGAGGGCGCGACCCATTTCTGGCAGGACCACATCGGCGCCGTCGACACCCGCGTCGGGGCCTATCTGGACAAGCGGCTGACCGAAAAGCCGGCCTGATCCGCGACCGATGCCCGTCGACCTCAACACCGAAGAGCCCATGGCCCGCCGGTTTCAGCTGAGCGTCGGGCCTGACGAATACGATGCCGGGAGGTTCCAGCTTCCGCCGCGACCTTGGATCGTCGGGTTCCTGGGAACAGAGGTGACGCCCACCTATCAGAGGCGTGTCCACAGGTTCAGGGTATTAGACGGCTCCATCCAGTATCTCGACGGGCGGGTGGTCGGCGATGAAGTCCTGGTGACTACGCGCGACCTCGTCCCGTTAGGCGGCGGCGGGTCGAGACTGACGGTAATAGACGCTTCGACGGGCGAACAGTTTCCTTATGGGCGCGCTCTGCTGAAGCCACTCGGTTAGTCTGCCTCAATACAGCAGGTACATCTTCCGCTCTTCCACCCAGGCCGCCTCGTCCGGCCCGGCCAGCGCCTCCAGATCGGCCGGCGTCGCCGCCGGATCGTCGACCCATTCCCGCAGCCCCGGCCCGCCGTTGATCACGTCGATGGCCAGTTTGTCGAAGACGTATTCGTACGGGAAGTCCCGCCACAGGGCATAGTCCGGATACAGCCGCCGGATCGCCTTGAAGCCCAACGCCTGCAGCCGCCACGGCTTGAACGCCGCATGGTCATAGGCCGGGTCGTCGACGTGGATCTGCACCCCGTTGCACAGCTTGCCGACATGCTTGTGGAAGGTCGGCTCGAACCAGCAGTCGCGCAGGACGCAGCCCTCAAGCCACTCCGGCGCAAACGCCTGCATCTCCGCGATCACCGCCCGCGCATCGATGTCCGGCGCGCCGAACAGCTCCAGAGGCCGCGTCGTGCCCCGCCCCTCGGACAGGGTCGTGCCCTCCAGCATCACCGTGCCCGCATAGGCCCGCGCCATCGACAGGTTCGCCGCATTGGGGCTGGGGTTGATCCAGCTGCGCTCGCCGATCGGCCAGCCGAAGCCCGGTGCCTGCTCCGGCGCCCAGCCTTCCATCTCGATGACGCGGTATTCCACATCCAGCCTGAAGTGATCGATGAACCAGCGGCCCATCTCGCCCAGGGTCATGCCGTGCCGCATCGGCATCGGCCCGGCCCCGACGAAGCTCTCCCAGCCCGGCAGCAGGGTCGTGCCCTCGACCGGTCGCCCGGCGGGGTTGGGGCGGTCGAGCACCCACACCGCCTTGCCGTGCTTCGCCGACTCTTCCAGCACATAGAGCAGCGTCGTCACGAAGGTGTAGATGCGGCAGCCCAGGTCCTGCATGTCGACCAGCAGGACGTCGAACGTCCCCATCGCCTGCCCGCTCGGCCGCCGCACCTCGCCGTACAGGCTGAAGACGGGAATGCCGTGCCGCGGGTCGGTGAAGTCCGGGCTCTCCATCATATTGTCCTGCAGATCGCCCCGCATGCCGTGCTGCGGCCCGAAGGCCGCCGTGACGTTCAGGTCGGGACAGGCCATCAGCGCATCCAGCGAATGCGTCAGGTCCGCCGTCACCGAGGCCGGATGCCCCAGCAGGGCGACGCGCCGGCCGTTCAGGGCGGCCCGCAGCGCGGGCTCGGACAACAGGCGGTCGATGCCGAATTTCATGGCAGGTCCAGAACGAAGGATTCGGGATGATGGAAGTCCGGCTTATCGGACGGATGAGCCAGCGCCCAGTAGGAGATCGCGCCGTCGATAGTCTGGATCACGGCAGACAGACCCAGACGAGTGACACCCGGCGGCTGCTCGAAGGTCGCCTCGAACTCCGCGTAGGTATCTTCGAGGTCCGGTCGAACAGGGGAAGCCACCTCGGCGGCCTGTCTTTGGCCGGAGCGGTACGCGTCGAAACTGTATGACGCCCATTGCTGGGACGGGGAGAAATTGAACTCCCAGTATGCATCATCGCCTTTCAGAAACGCCTCGAAGCAGGTCGTTCGCCAGAGGTCGTCCGCTCGGCCGCCAAACGCCGCCGTCGGCCAAACCACCTGCGAAAGCGCTCCCTGCAGCTCGAAGCGAACCCAGAACCGGAAGCGATTGACGCGCTCAAAATACGCCACGATCTGTTCGACCGGACCGGGGGGCGAAGCGGGATGGGGCTGGAGGATCACGCGCATCCCCACCGATACCCCGCCCTTGACGCTGGTCAACCGTCGCGGCTACCCAAGGACCATGATCGCCGCCCGCGCCCTTTCCGGCCTCTATTACCGCCCGCTGAAATAGCGAGCGGCCAGCGAACCCACGCGCCGCCCACACCGGCGCGCAAACTCCCATGACGCCCGCCGGCATCCCTGCTAACGGAGCCGCCATGAGCGACCAGAATTTCAAGTCCGACTTCCTGCAAACCCTGCAGGCGCGCGGCTACATCCATCAGATCACCCACCCGGCGGAGCTGGATGCGGCGGCGGCGGCGGGCGTTGTGACGGGCTACATCGGCTTCGACGCAACCGCGCCCTCGCTGCACGTCGGCAGCCTGATCCAGATCATGATGCTGCGCCGGCTCCAGCAGGCCGGCGGCAAGCCCATCGTCCTGATGGGCGGCGGCACCACCAAGGTCGGCGACCCGACCGGCAAGGACGCCTCGCGCCCCCAGCTGACCGACGAAACGATCCAGTCGAACATCGCCTCCATCAAGACGGTGTTCGAGAAATTCCTCACCTTCGGCGACGGCCCGACCGATGCGGTCATGCTCGACAACGACGCCTGGCTGTCGACCTACGGCTACGTCGAATTCCTGCGCGAATACGGCACGCATTTCACCATCAACCGGATGCTGGCCTTCGACTCGGTCAAGCTGCGGCTGGAACGCGAACAGCCGATGACCTTCCTCGAGTTCAACTACATGCTGATGCAGTCGGTGGACTTCCTCGAGCTCAACCGCGCCCGCGGCTGCACCCTGCAGATGGGCGGCTCGGACCAGTGGGGCAACATCGTCTCGGGCGTCGATCTGGTGCGGCGGGTGGACCAGAAGGCCGCCTTCGGCCTGACCACCCCCCTGCTCACCACCGCCTCGGGCGGCAAGATGGGCAAGACGGCCCAGGGCGCGGTCTGGCTGAACGCCGAACAGCTGTCGCCGTATGACTACTGGCAGTTCTGGCGGAACGTCGATGACGCCGACGTGGGCAAATTCCTGCGCCTGTTCACCGATACGCCGCTGGACGAAGTCGCCCGGCTGGAAGCGCTGGACGGCGCGGCCATCAACGACGCCAAGAAGGCCCTGGCCGATGCCGCCACGACCATGCTGCACGGTGCCGACGCTGCGGCGACGGCCCGCGCCGCCGCCGAAGGTGCCTTCGAGCGAGGCACACTGTCGGCGGACCTGCCGACCGTCGAACTGCCTGCGGACGAAGTGATCGGTGCCATGATCGCCGCGGTCACGACCAAGGCAGGACTGACCGCCTCCAACGGCGAGGCCCGGCGGCTCGCCCAGGGCGGCGGCCTGCGCCTGAACGACGCGGCCATCGCCGATGGTGCCCGGCTGATCGAGGCGTCCGACGTCAATGCTGACGGCGTGCTGAAGCTGGCTGCCGGCAAGAAGAAGATCGTCCTCGTTCGTCCCGTTTGAGAGACCGCATGACTGACATCACCGAAGGCTCGAAAGCCCCCGCGTTCGACATGGCCACGGCCGACGGCGGTCGCGTGACCCTCGATGGCCTCAAGGGCCGCAAGATCGTGCTCTATTTCTATCCCAAGGCGGACACGCCCGGCTGCACCAGCGAAGGCCAGGACTTCTCCGCCCTGATCGCGGACTTCGACGCGGCCGGTGCGACCGTCATCGGCGTCTCCCGCGATCCGGTGAAGAAGCTCGACCGCTTCAAGACCAAATACGACCTCAAGGTCGTCCTCGCCTCCGACGAACCGGAAGACGTCACAGAGGCCTGGGGCGTCTGGGTGGAGAAGAAGCTCTACGGCCGCGAATACATGGGGATCGAACGGGCCACCTTCCTGATTGACGGCGCCGGTGTGGTCCGGCGCGTCTGGCGCAAGGTGTCAGTCAAGGGTCACGCCGGGGAAGTCTTGGCGGCGGTTGAATCCATCTGAGCCGACACAGCTGGAGATGTAACTACCGTTACATAGATTCGCGGACTCGCCTCTCAAGCGAATAATCGGCGCGAATACCGACGTTCTTCGCGTGAAGACCGGGCAAGGTGGTTAACAAGTCGTGAACAGACTTGTACCCAAGCTGTACCATGGCGCATAAACCCTCGTCGTACGTTCTGGGGGCGTTGCGTGATGACCGAACAAGAGCCGACTGTCAGGCGGTCTCTGATCGGAAAGTGGTTTCCGACCCGATATCTGTACCTGCGTGACGGCGAGTCCGTCCGCGCCTGGGCCCTGACGCCGGGCAAACAGGCGGCCGGCGCGGTCGCCGCGGTGCTGCTGGGCGGCTGGACCGCCATGGCCTCGGGCAGCATGATCTTCGACATGGTGGCGCAGAGCGAGACGGACCGCACCGTCGCCCGCGCCCGCGCCGCGTCGGAGCGGATGAACGCCGACCTGCAGGCCCGGCTGGACAGCGCCGTGGTGCGCATGACCGCCACGACCGGCTCGCTCGACGAAATGGCCCAGATGGTCGAGCGCCGCCACGCGGCCCTGACCCAGGTCATGGGCATGTTCCGCGGCGTCGAGGGTGCCGAACAGGCGCTGCGCCCTGCCCCGGCCCTCAATCCTGATCGTTCCTCGCCGGTCCAGCGGATGATCGCCGTGCGCATGGATCAGGAGCGGTTAATCGCCCGCGCCGAGACCGAGGCCCAGACCCGCGCCGAACGCCTGCGCCTGGCCTTCCGCCTCGCCGGCCTGAACCCGGCTGCCTACACCCCGCACGACGCCGCGCTCGGCGGACCGCTGGTCGAGGCGCGTGATCCCCGGGCCCTGGCCGCCGTGCTGGACGTCGATGAAGCCTTTGCCGTGCGCATCCGCCACGCCGCCGACAATCTGTCCGACATGCGGTCGCTGGCCAACGCCGCCGAGAGCATGCCCTTCCGCCGCCCGACGCAGGCCCGCACCACCTCCGGCTTCGGCGTCCGCTTCGACCCGTTCAACGGCCGCCCTGCCCTGCACCAGGGTCAGGACTTCGCCGCCCCGCTGAACACGCCGATCTACGCCCCGGCCCCGGGGATCGTGTCTTTCGTCGGCGTTCGTTCAGGGTATGGCAACACCGTTGAGGTAGATCATGGACGCGGTTTCAAGACACGCTACGCCCACCTGAACGCCACTGCTGTCCAGCCCGGTCAGCGGATCACGCTCGGCCAGCGTGTCGGTGCCATGGGAACCACAGGACGCTCCACGGGCGTGCATCTGCATTACGAAGTGTGGATGGACGGCCGACCCCAAAACCCCGCCCGCTTCATGAGAGCCGGAGACCAACTTGTTCAACAAGACTAAATCCCCCGCCCCGTCGCCCCAGCCCCGCGCTGACAGCGGCTCTTCCATCCCGCCGCTGCCCGACCTGCCCACGCCGGGCGGTCCCTCGGCATCGGCCGCCCGGCCGGCCCCGGCCGCCAGCGCGCGCGGTCTGTCCACCCTGTCGTCCGACCTCCAGTTCGAGGGCGGGATCACGGGCGGCGGTGATCTGCAGATCGACGGCGCGATCAAGGGCGACGTCCGCGTCGGCCGGCTGATCGTCGGTGAGACCGGCGCCGTCGAGGGCAATGTTTCGGCTGACTATGTCGAGGTTCGCGGCCGCATCGTCGGCGGCATCTCGGGCAAACAGGTCAAGCTGATCGCCACTGCCTATGTCGACGGCGACATCACCGCCGAACAGATGTCGATCGACATCGGCGCCTATTTCCAGGGCCGCGTCCTGCAAGGCCGCCGCGAGGCCCCGGCGCCCACCCCGGCCCCGCGTCCCGCCGCGCCCGAGCCCGCGCCGCAGATCATCGACATGAAGGGCCCGTCCTGACCTTACGGGACGCCTGAAAGACAAAAGGCCCCGGATCGCTCCGGGGCCTTTTTCTATTCGACGGTCGATCCGCGCGTCTCGCCCACGCGCGCGGCCAGCGCCGCGCCCATGAACAGGTCGAGATCCCCGTCCAGCACGCCCTGCGTATCCGAGGTCTCGACGTTGGTCCGCAGGTCCTTGACCATCTGATAGGGCTGCAGGACGTAGGACCGGATCTGGTGGCCCCAGCCGATGTCGGTCTTGGCGTCGGCCACGGCCTGTGCCGCCGCCTCGCGCCGCTGCAACTCCAGCTCGTACAGACGGGCCCGCAGCATCTTCCAGGCCTGTTCGCGGTTCTGGTGCTGCGACCGGCCGGCCTGACAGGCCACGACCGTATTGGTCGGAATGTGCGTCAGACGCACCGCCGAGTCCGTCTTGTTGATGTGCTGACCGCCCGAGCCCGAGGCGCGATAGGTGTCGGTGCGCACGTCCGACGGGTTGATATCGATCTCGATGGCGTCATCCACCACCGGTGACACCCCGATCGAGGCGAAGGACGTGTGCCGCTTGGCCGCCGCGTCATACGGACTGATCCGCACCAGCCGGTGCACGCCCGATTCTGACTTCAGCCAGCCATAGGCGTTGGGCCCGGTGATCAGGATTGTGGCCGACTTGATGCCCGCCTGGTCGCCGTCTTCCGACGCCTCCAGCTCGACCTCATAGCCGTGCGCCCTGGCCCAGCGCGAATACATCCGCAGCAGCATCCCGGCCCAGTCGCAGGACTCGGTGCCGCCGGCACCGGAGTTCACTTCCAGATAGGCGTCGTTGCCGTCGGCCTCGCCGGAGAGCAGGGCCTCCAGCTCGGCGCGGCCGGCGCGGTCCTTGATCGCCTTCAGCGAGGCGCGCGCCTCTTCCAGCGTCGCCTCGTCGCCTTCCTCATCGGCCATGTCGGCGAGCATCACGCCCTCCTCCAGACCGGTCTCCATCTCGCGGACGGTGTTGATCTGGGCCTCGAGGCGCGCGCGGTCGCGCGACACGATCTGGGCCGCGTCGGGGTCGTCCCACAGCGTCGGGTCCTCGACCCGCGCGTTCAGTTCATCCAGTTTTCGAAGCGCGACATCCCAGTCAAAGACGCCTCCTGAGCAGAGCGATGCTCTGCTCGATGTCGGCCTTCATGGCCTCGACATCCGGTCTCATCGCATTCTCCAGCGATACAAAAGTGAGGCGCGGACATAGGACGCGCCGGGGGAAAGGGGAAGGAGGGATTAGGGACGAGGGATTAGGGAATAGGGATTGGCGACTCAGCAGGGACACGGACCGCTTCCCTAATCCCTAATCCCTAGTCCCTGATCCCTGTCTTCAATACAGCCCGCTCAAATCCTCCGCCGGCTCCTTCTTCGCCGGCGGCGGGGTGGCGGGCGGGGCCGGAGTGGTGGATGGCGTCTGGCCCGACGCCTCCTCCTCCTCGCGGCGGATCACTTCGTTATAGTTCTGCGGCCCGGTCGGAATCTCCTGCGCCGGGGCCTCTTCCTGGCGGCGGCGTTCGGTGCCGGGGCGGAAGGCCTCCTCGATGCCGTTGACGGTGCGGAAGACCGCATTGCGGGGCCGCACGAACGGCCGCGCCGGGCGTTCGCGCAGGGCGGCCTGCATGAACTCGGTGAACACGGGCACGGGGCCGGTGGCCCCCGTCTCGCCGGAACCCAGCGGCCGGTTGTCATCGAAGCCGATGAACACACCGACCACAATGTCCGACGAGAAGCCGACGAACCAGGCCGAGCGGTACTCATTGGTCGTGCCGGTCTTGCCGCCGACCCAGCGGCCGAGGCCGCGGGCGCTGGCGCCGGTGCCGCGCTGGATCACGCCTTCCAGCATCGAGCTGATCTGATAGGCGGTGACCGGATCAATGACCTGCGTCCCACGGCCCTCGAGCCGCGGCGATTCCTGACCGCTGAAGGCCCGGCCGCAGTCGCGGCAGCGGCGGCGGTCGGCGCGGAAGATGGTCTCGCCGTCCCGATCCTGGACCATTTCGATCAGATAGGGATCGACCCGGCGTCCGCCGTTGACGAAGGCGGCATAGGCCGCCGTCAGGCGATAGGGTGTCGTCTCGCCGGCCCCCAGCGATACCGACAGGTTGGGCTGCAGGTTGTCGCCCACACCCATCCGGCTCGCCAGGTCCACCACGTTGCGCATGCCCACGTCCTCGGCCAGCCGCACGGTCATGACGTTGCGCGACAGCTCCAGCCCGCGCCGCAGGCTCTGCGGCCCGTAGTATTCGCGGCTGTAGTTCTCGGGGCTCCAGCGCGTGCCGTTGGGCCCACCGGCAAAGCTGATCGGGGCGTCCAGCACGATCGAGGCCGGGGTGTAGTCGCCCTCCAGCGCCGCCGCATAGACGAAGGGTTTGAAGGCCGAGCCCGGCTGGCGGTTCGCCTGGGTGGCGCGGTTGAAGCTGGACAGGGCGTAGGAATAGCCGCCGACCATGGCCAGCACCCGGCCGGACTGGGGCTCGATCGCCACCAGGGCGCCGTTGACGTTGGGCACCTGTTTCAGCAGGTACTGTCCGCCGCGCGCCTCGACGAAGATCAGGTCGCCCCGGCGCAGCTGGCGGTTGGCGTTGGCCCAGGCCGCGTCGGCCGTGACCAGCGCGCCCGCGCGGTTGTCGCGCGCGGTGCGGATACGGACATTGTTGCCCGCAACGGATTCGACGGCCGCCGCCTCCCAGGCCCGGCGTTCCGGCGGACGCTGGCCGCGCACGGCGGTCTCGCGCCAGCCCTCGGCGAAGTCGGTCGTGCCCCACGGCCCGCGCCAGCCATGGCGGCGGTCATAGTTCTCCAGCCCGCGCATCAGGGCGTCGCGCGCCGCCGACTGCAGCGTCGGGTCCAGCGTCGTGCGCATATAGTAGCCGCCGCGGTTGACCTCTTCCTGGCCGAAGCGGGCGATGGCCTGACGGCGCGCCTCCTCGACGAAGAAGTCGGCGTCGGCGTACGCCGCCCGGCGTGGCGCGTCCTGCGCCGACAACGGCCGGGCCAGCGCCGTGGCCAGCTGGGCGTCGTCGATGAAGCCGTTCTCGTTCATCTCCCCCAGCACCCAGTTGCGGCGCCCAAGGGCGGCCTCGGGGTGGCGTTTGGGGTGATAGTTGTTCGGCCCCTTGGGCAGGGCTGCCAGGAAGGCCGCCTCATCCGGCGTCAGCTGGCTCAGCGACTTGCCGAAATAGTTATAGGCCGCGGCGGCCACGCCATAGGAGCGATAGCCGAGGAAAATCTCGTTGAGATACAGCTCCATGATCTGCTGCTTGGTCAGCGTCGCTTCCAGCCGGTTGGCGAGGATCGCTTCCTTGACCTTGCGGTTGATGCTGCTCTCATTGGTCAGCAAGACGTTCTTGGCCACCTGCTGGGTGATGGTCGAGCCGCCCTCCAGCCGCCGCCCGGTGGCGGCGTTGAAGACGTTCTTGAACATGGCCCGACCCAGGCCGCCCACGTCGATGCCGCCGTGGTTGAAGAAGTTGCGATCCTCGGCCGCCAGGAAGGCCTGGATCACCGGCAGCGGAATCTGCTCATACGGCACATAGATGCGCCGCTCGTCCGAGAACTCGCCGATCAGGGTGCCGTCGCCGGCATAGACCCGCGTCGCCGTCGCCGGCCGGTAGTCGGACAGTTCCGAGGCGTCGGGCAGGTCATGGAACAGCCAGGCCGCATAGACGGCCACGATCAGCCCGGCCAGGGCGATCCCGCCCAGCAGGGCCACGCCCGCCATCACGAACCAGCGTTCGGCAATCTTCACCTGATACTCCGAAAGGCGGGCCTGATGGGCTGGTTTAGCCCGCGTCGGAGGTCCCGGCTAGAGCCGTGACGCGACGGTCCAGCTCCTGTCGCGCCGCGGCCACGACATCGGCGTCCATATCCCCCTGCCCGGCCATCCAGCGCAGGTAGTCGTCGGGCGGCTCCGCCCACGGCCGCCCGCGATGCTTGCCGAACGGAATCCGGTCCATCCGCCGCGGCTCATTGGTCCAGCCCAGCATCTGCTCGACTGTGGCGACCTTCAGCATGTCGATCAGCAGATGCGCCGTAACCCAGGCGTCCGGCCCCGCCCGGTGCGCCGGATCGGCCAGCGCCGGGTTCAGCCGCAGGCCGCGCCAGTAGCGCAGAACCTGGTTCGAGTGCCCGGGTGCCTCCGGCCAGACGTTCTTGGCCGACCTTACGGTGCAGATCCACGGCAGGCCGCCATGCGCCGTATCGGCGATGAACCCCCGCTCAAACTGCGCCGAATGCGCCACCATGACGTCGGCCGGCACGGGCAGGAACATCTCGCGCAGCCGGTATTCGTCGCAGTGCGGATCGTCGTCGCAGAAATGCTCCGGCGTCAGATGATGCACCGCCATGGCGTGAAACGAGATCTCCCCGCGCGGCCGGAACAGCTTCGTGACCGGCGGCTGGGCGGTCCAGCCCCCTGCCCGGTCGGGCACGACATCGACGATCCCGACCTCAAGGATTTCGGCGGAACGGTCCCCGCCCGAGGTTTCAAGATCGACGACTCGCAGGCGCATCCGGCGGAGATAGGGGTTCTTCCGGCGCAGCGCGAGCCGGAGAGGCTCAGCCCGCCGGCGGCTGGCCGACGACCGCGCGGACGCCCATCGGCGGCGCGTGCTCGAAGGTCAGGGTCAGCGACACCATCTCGCCCTCGGCCAGCGGCTGCTTCAGGGCCATCAGCATGATGTGGTTGCCGCCAGGCTGGAGCGCGACAGCCTCTCCGGCCGGCAAGACCAATCCGTCTTGCAGCTCGGCCATCGACATCATGCCGTTCGCCACCTTCATCTCGTGGATCTGGCCTTCGCCGGCCACGGGGCTGGAGACCGCGACCAGCCGGTCGTCACGGCTGGCGGTCAGGGTCAGATAGCAGCCGGTCATGGCGCGGCCGTTGGGCGTGGGCCGGCACAGGGCGTCCGTGGTCGTGACGACCGCGGGGCCCTCCGGCACCGGGGTCGGGTTGCAGGCCGCGAGGGACAGCAGGGCGGCGGGGATCAGCAGGCGTTTCATCAGGCGCTCCTTGCGGCGCGGGCGTCGAGACGACGCCGCACCAGGGTTACGGCCCGCTCGATCGCCAGGGCGGCGATCAGGCTCAGACCGGTGAGGGGGTAGAGAATGGCGAGGGGCAGGACGATGCCCAGCACGGCGGCGCGGACGCGGGGTCCGGGCGGAGCTTCGGGCGCGCCGATGCGGCCTTTCGACAGTTTCGGCGGCCGGCGCTTCCACCACATCAGCACGCCGCTGATCGCCAGCAGCCAGATAGCGATGCAGCCGCCCAGCATCAGATAGCGGTTGATCCAGCCGTACTGGGTCCCCTGGTGGACGGCGATGCCCCATTCGAAGGCCTTCGCGCCGACGCCGAACTGGTCATAGCGGATGTCGGCGCGGACGGCGCCGGTGGCGGCGTCGACATAGAGGGCGCGGGTGTCCTCGACCTGTTTGACCTGTCGCGCGGCGGTGAAGGCCAGGGCGGGGTCCGACGGGATCGAGACCAGATAGGGCCGGGCCAGACCCCGCGCATCGGCGGCTTCAATCACCCGCGACAGGCTGGGCGGACCGACGTGAGGCGTGGGCATGACCATCCCCTCCATGGTCCAGCCGACGCCGACAGGGACGTCCCCGGCATGTTCGGCATGAGCGAAGGGGCTCGCGGCGGCCGGAGCCTTCGGGCGGCCGAGGCCGTTGGCCTTGACCGCGGCCATATACTGGTCGCCCCAGAAGGCCGACCAGGGCATGCCGGTGATGACGAAGAAGGCGATGACCGCGCCGGCGTAGAGGCCGGTCACCGCATGGACGTCACGCCAGAATGGGCGGCGCTTCGGGTCAGAAGCCCTTACCGATACGACGCCGACGCCCCGCCCGCGGGGCCACCACAGGAACAGGCCGGTGGCCACCAGTATGATGGTCCAGCCGGCGACGACCTCGACGACATAGTTGGCCCAGCTGCCCAGCAGGATGAGACTGTGGAGCTGTTTGACCGTCTCCATCACCCCGCCGAAGCCGGTGTCGCCCATGAGCCGGGCGTCATACGGATCGACGAAGGCGGTGCGCTTTCCGCCGTCGGGCAGGTTGACGGCCAGGCGGACGGCCTCGTCCGGGCGCGCCGGCAACAACACATTGGCGACCTTGCCGCCAAGGCCGCTCTCGGCCGCCGCGACCCAACGGTCAGGCGCGGCGGATGCGGCGCGGGGTTCGACCCGGGACAGGTCGCGATAGACCGCCCCGTCGATCTCGTCCGCGAACAGATACAGGGCACCCGTCAGCGCCATCAGCATCAGGAAGGGCAGGACCAGCAGGCCGGCATAGAAATGCCAGCGCCAGACGGCGCGGAACGGACCGGACAGGGCTTGATCGGAGGACGGCGACCTGGGAACCGCCCGCTGTGGCGCGGTGGTCTCGAGAGACATGATTTCTTGAATCCTGAACAGGGAAAGGCGCGCGCCGACAGGGCGTCGACGCGCGGGTGGTTCTTCCGGTTCAGGCGGTCGGGGGGGCCGTAGAGGGCGGCGGCAGGCCGGCGCGCAGGCCGGTGGGCGGAAGCGCGGTCGGCAGAAGGTCCGGCAGCACGACCACGATCCGCGGCGGGGCCACGGGATGGATCGGCGCTGGCGGTGGCGGCAGGGTGGTCAGGGCCGACAGGACGCAGTCCGCACAGCTCAGGCTGTCCATCGGTCCGGAAGGCCGCGGCGAGCCGTCCTTGTCGTAGACAACCATGATCTGGTCGCCGGAGCAGAGCACGACCGGATCGCCGGTCGCCGCCGAGGCCGCGACCGCGGAGGGCAGCAGCGTACCGAACACGATGGCGAACGTCGCGGCCAGGAAGGCCAGCGACCGCATCAGGGACCAGTGCTCGGGTGAACGGGACGACACAGCGGGTGCATAGCGCCGGTCGTCCTTCAGGAGAAGCCGGTCTCTGCGCGACGCTTTGTCATTTGTCTGTCGGACGAGGCCCCGCCTGATCCCGGCGGGCGACCGGCACCGAATTCCAGGGACACAAAACAGTGTCTTCCCGCCCCGTATAATCACGCCCCTCCCGACCCTGAATCCGCCCCTTTCGCCCCCGGTCGCGGACCCTATCGGATGCGTCTCCGGCGCCTGCGACCGAATCTGACGTCAGCGCATGCTCTATGGCGGAAGTCCCGTGGGACCGGTCTTTGACAGCTTGAATCCGCCACCGGCGCCGCCCCAGGTCCGGCCGCTCCACCGTCCGCCGAAGGCGTCCGGCAGCCGACGGAACGCCCCGCGCATTTTTCCGTGTCTTCTCGCCCCTCGCACACCCGGCGCGAGGCCGCTCCGCCCAGTTTCAGGGCTGGCCCGACGCCCCGCCGACGGAGGCCATCTGCAGCGTACCCGACGGCTCACGGAAATAGCGGTCGATGCCGTCGGCCACGGCGCGCATCAGGCGACGACGGGCGCGGCTGTCGTTCAGCATCCGCTCGTCCTCGGGATTGGTGATGAAGCCCATCTCCAGCAGGACCGCGGGCACGTCGGGGGCCAGCAGCACGGCCAGGCCGGCGTCGCGGTGGCTGCGGCGCAGCATCGGGTGGTCCGCGCTCTCCAGCTCGCCCAGCAGGGTGCGGGCCAGCTGGGCCGAGCGGTTCTGGGTGGCGCGCTGGGTCATGTCCAGCAGGATCCGGTCGACCGAGGGGTCGCGACCCGGCAGGTTCAGGCTGCGGTGCCAGTCTTCGCCGCGGGTGAACTCGCGCACGGCCCGGCCCGCGCCCTGTTCGGACAGGGTGTAGACGGATGCGCCGCGGGTGGCCGGATCGGCGCCGGCGTCGGCGTGCAGGCTGATGAACAGATCGGCGTCGGCCTGGCGGGCGATGGCCACGCGCCGGTACAGGGCGACATAGGCGTCGCTCTCCCGGGTCAGGCGGACCCGGTAACGGCCGGTGCGCTCCAGCTCGCGCTTCAGGTCGAGGGCCGCGGCCAGGGTGACGGCGCTCTCACGGGATTCAGCCCCCTGGGCGCCCGGATCGCGGCCGCCGTGGCCGGCGTCGATGAAGATAAGGGGCCGCTCGGCCGGCCGCTGGGCGCTGCGCGGTGCCGCGGGCGGAACCCGGCCCGGACGCGCCGTCGGGGCGCGGCCTGTGGCCTTGAGGTCGATCACATAGCGGAAATGGGCGACGCCGTCGCCGGGCGGCAGCAGGAAGCGGCGCTCGATCTCGGCGCTGGTCGCCAGGTCCAGCTCGACCCGCGAGGCGGCGCCCGTGCCGGTGACCCGCCAACCGCGCACCAGCCCCGTACCCGCGCCCGTCAGGCCGCGCCTGGACGGCGCAACGCCCGCCAGCGACACCACCACCCGGCCGTCGTCCCCGGCCTGCACCACCTCGCCGCGCGACGTCCGGTCCAGATCGAGCACCACGCGGGTGTGTTCGGCGTCGCCGCCGAAGCGGACGCGCAGCACCTCGCCCATGGCCCCGGATGCCAGGCCTCGCCCGGCCGCCAGCAGAACGACGCAAATCACGACGAAGGCCACCGCCGTCATCGCCCATTCGCGCGCGCGCCACTGCGTCAGGTTTATACGCGACAGTCCGTGCATTTCGACGGAGACCCACCTTCTTGGTTGGGGCCATCATGACGCAACGTCGTCGACAACCGGTTAAAGCGCACGGCGCTTTTAATTCGCGTGCGGCATGACTATGCTTGAACCGCTCGCGACCGATCGCGTCCCCTGAACTCTCAGGCTTGGACGCGCCCTCTTCGCGGCATGACTTTCACTGATCCGAGAGCCGGCCGGGTTTCCCCCGCCTGTTCGACGACCGGGTTCGGGGCGCCCCAGACGGCGTCCGGGCCCAGGACCGTACGAAACCCCATGGGCCTTATCGCCTGCGCTCCCTTCCGGTCTGATCTGACCGACCTCGCCCACGGCATCCGCCGCGGCGACGGGATGGCGCCTGCGTTCGCCCCCAATCCCATTCGGCGAGCCGCCTGCCCCCTTCGCGGGGATGGCCGAGCGCGCCAGAGAGAAATATCCCATGTCAAAGACCATGTTGATCGATGCCGCGCATCCCGAGGAGACCCGGGTCGCCATCGTCGAGGGCCGTCAGGTCGAGGAATTCGACTTTGAATCCCGCGCGAAGCGCCAGCTTCGCGGCAACATATACCTCGCCAAGGTCGTTCGCGTAGAGCCCAGCCTGCAGGCTGCGTTCGTGGAGTACGGTGGCAACCGCCACGGCTTCCTCGCCTTCAGCGAAATTCACCCCGACTACTACCAGATCCCGGTCGCCGACCGCGAAGCCATCATGGCCGAGGCGCATTCGGACGACGACGATCACGACGAACACGCTCGCGAAGGCGACGACGAATCCGAAGGCGGCATGGCCGAGGAAGAGCGGCTCAAGCGCCGCCTCATGCGCCGCTACAAGATCCAGGACGTCATCAAGCGCCGCCAGGTCATGCTGGTCCAGGTCGTCAAGGACGAGCGCGGCGGCAAGGGCGCGGCCCTGACCACCTGGCTGTCGCTCGCCGGCCGCTACTGCGTGCTCATGCCCAACACCGGCAAGGGCGGCGGCATCTCGCGCAAGATCACCCAGGCCACCGACCGCAAACGCCTGAAGGCCGCCGCGGCTGCCCTGCACGTGCCCCAGGGCATGGGCCTGATCATCCGCACCGCCGGCGCCAAACGCACCAAGGCCGAAATCAAGCGCGACTACGAATACCTGCTGCGCCTGTGGGAGACGATCCGCGAAACGACGCTGAAGTCCAACGCGCCTTCCGTCATCTATGAGGAAGAGAACCTCGTCCGCCGCGCCGTCCGCGACATGTTCGACAAGGATTTCGACGGCATCCAGGTCGAGGGTGTCGAGGGCTTCAAGGAAGCGCGCGACTTCATGCGCGTACTGATGCCCTCGCAGTCGAAGAAGGTGCACCTGTACCAGGGTGCCCGCCCGCTGTTCGCGACCAACGGCATCGAGGAGATGCTGACCCAGATCCACCAGCCGGTCGTGCCGCTGCACTCGGGCGGCTATCTGGTCATCAACCAGACCGAGGCGCTGGTCGCCATCGACGTGAACTCAGGCCGCGCCACGCGCGAACATCACATCGAGGACACCGCGCTCAAGACCAATTGCGAGGCGGCCGACGAAGTCGCGCGCCAATTGCGCTTGCGCGATCTGGCAGGTCTCATCGTCATCGATTTCATCGACATGGACGAAGGCCGCAACAACC
>JAUYAG010000116.1 GCA_030693575.1 Brevundimonas sp.
GCCGCGAAAGCGAAAGCGGCGAGTCCCAGGACGATGAGACTCGCCGCTCCGTAGCACCAGCCACAATGGGGGGCGCGGCCGGCGCCGCAGATCGCCTCGAGGGTCTCCATGTGCTGGAGAGCCAGGCTGACCGCAAGGCTCGCGGCCGCCAACAGTGCGACGCCGACCAAGCCAGCGCCGAGGCGCAGAATACGGTCTTCGTCAAAAGCGCGGCGCGGGTACATGGGCGACTCCGTGGACCTCGGCAATCTGTCCAGGCGGGAGTGGCGTGCCTTGACCCATATCAAGGCCCTCAATTTTGCACTGCGGCATGAGGTTGGGCATTGCTCAACCGGCCGCGGGATCCATGACCCTGACAACAACCCAGCGCGACGACGCGCCCTTGGACGCGCTCGTCCTCTACGCCTTCACAGGGGTCGCCGCGCTCGGCGCCCTGTTGGCGACCGCCCTGACCGAGGATCCGCTGTTCCGTTTCCAGGGCTACATCGCCCTGACCGCCTTCGTGGCGGCGTTCGGATTCATGTCCATCGGCCTCGGCGCGGGGCGCTGGAAGGCTGACCCGGGCCGCTACGCCGACGGGGTCATTCGCGCCGGGGTGATCGCCACCATGTTCTGGGCGATCGCGGGCCTCTCGGCCGGCGCCTTGGCGGCGGCCCAGTTGAGCTGGCCGGCCATCTTCTACTTTCCCGAGGCGCCTTGGCTGAACTTCGGCAGGTTGCGGCCATTGCACACCTCGGCCGTGGTGTTCGCCTTCGGCGGCAACGCCCTGATCTGCACATCCTTCTACGTGGTCCAGCGGACCTGTAGGGCGCGCCTCGCCGGCGGCGCCTGGCCCTGGTTCGTGTTCTGGGGCTACCAGCTGTTCATCGTCCTGGCCGCGACCGGCTATCTGGCGGGCATCACCCAGAGCCGGGAATACGCCGAGCCCGAATGGATGGTGGACCTGTGGCTGACCATCGTCTGGGTCGCCTATCTGCTGGTCTTCCTGGGCACGCTCTGGAAGCGCAAGGAACCGCACATCTATGTGGCCAACTGGTTCTACCTGGCCTTCATCATCACTATCGCGATCCTGCACCTGATCAACAATGCGGCCGTGCCGGTCGGCCTGCTGGAATCTCAGAGCTACTCCGCCTTCGCCGGCGTCCAGGACGCCCTGGTGCAGTGGTGGTACGGCCACAACGCCGTGGGCTTCTTCCTGACCGCCGGCTTCCTGGCGATGATGTACTATTTCGTGCCGAAGCGGGTTGAGCGGCCGGTCTATTCCTACCGTCTGTCGATCGTCCACTTCTGGTCGCTGATCTTCATCTACATCTGGGCGGGCCCGCACCACCTGCACTACACGGCCCTGCCGCAGTGGGCGCAGACCCTCGGCATGACGTTCTCGATCATGCTGTGGATGCCGTCCTGGGGCGGGATGATCAACGGCCTGATGACCCTGTCGGGGGCCTGGGACAAGCTTCGCACCGACCCGGTCGTGCGCATGATGGTGGTGGCCATCGCCTTCTACGGGATGTCGACGTTCGAAGGGCCGCTGATGTCCATCCGGACGGTCAACGCCCTGTCGCACTACACCGACTGGACCATCGGCCACGTCCACTCCGGCGCCCTGGGCTGGGTCGGCTTCATCAGCTTCGGCGCGATCTATTGCATGGTCCCGTGGCTGTGGAAGAAGGAGCGGCTGTACTCGAACAATCTGGTCGAGTGGCATTTCTGGATCGCGACCACCGGCATCGTTCTCTACATCACCGCGATGTGGGTCTCCGGCATCATGGAAGGCCTGATGTGGCGCGAATACACGCCCGACGGCTTCCTCGCGAACAGCTTCATCGAGACAGTGTCCGCCAAACATATCCAGAACGTCATCCGCACCGTCGGTGGCCTGATGTTCCTGAGCGGCACAGTCATCATGTCCTACAACCTGTGGCGAACGATCCGTATGCCGTCCGTGGCCAACAGCCCGGCCGTTCCGGCAACGACGATCGAGCCGCGTCTCCTGCCGGCCGAGTGAGGATCAGACCATGTGGAAGCACCATAAGAGATTTGAACGTCACTCGCTCTGGCTGGTCCTCGGCATCACGGTGGTGGTGTCGATCGGCGGCATCGTCGAGATCGCGCCCTTGTTCTGGGTCGAGAGCACGATCGAGGAGGTGGAGGGCGTCCGTCCCTACACCCCGCTCGAGCTGGCCGGCCGGGACGTCTACATCGCCGAGGGCTGCTATGGTTGTCACTCGCAGATGGTCCGCCCCCTGCGCGACGAGGTCGAACGCTACGGCCACTACAGCCTCGCCGCCGAGAGCATGTACGACCACCCGTTCCAGTGGGGATCGAAGCGGACAGGCCCCGACCTCGCCCGCGTCGGCGGCAAATACTCGAACGACTGGCACGTCGAGCACCTGACGGATCCCCGCTCGGTGGTGCCCGAGTCCAACATGCCTCCCTACCGTTTCCTGGCGGAGCAGGATCTCGACCAACACGCGATCCAGGCCAAGCTGAGGGCCATGGTGGCGGTGGGCGTCCCCTATACGGCGGACCAGGTGGAGAACGCGGCGGCCGATCTGAACGCCCAGGTCGATCCCTTCGCCAGCGCGACCTCGGACCTTCGCAGCCGGTACGGCCCGCGGATCGCCCAGGGCGACTTCGACGGCAATCCCGACCGGCTGACCAAGATGGACGCCCTGATCGCCTATCTGCAGCAACTCGGCACCCAGGTCGATTTCAGCACCTATCAGGCCGAAGATCCGGAGAACCTGCGATGAGCGGCCTCGACTACGAAACCGTGGCGAAGTTCGCCCAGCAGGGCGGCACCCTCTACTTCGGCGCCGTCTTTATCGCCGGTGTTGTCTACGCGCTGTGGCCGAAAAATCGCGAGGCCTTCAAACGCCTCTCCCATCTTCCGCTCGAAAAAGACGAGGACGAGCATGTCTGAACGCGAGCGCGACGAACACTCCGGCGTCGAGACGACGGGCCATGAATGGGACGGCATTCGCGAGCTGGACAACCCCTTGCCGCGCTGGTGGCTGTGGGTGTTCTACGGGTGTATCGCAGTTGCCGTCGTCTACTGGGTCCTGATGCCGGCCTGGCCGGGGCTGAACGGCTATACGCCCGGCATTCTCAAACAGTCGGACCGCGCCGCCGTGGCTCAGGACCTGCAGGCGCTGCAGGTCCAGCGCGGCCGCGGCGAGGCGATGCTGGCCACGGCCAGCCTGCAGCAGATCGAGGCGGACCCCGCGCTCCAGGCGCATGCGCTGTCGGTCGGGCAATCCGTCTTCGGCGATAACTGCGCCACCTGCCATGGTGCCGGGGGCGGCGGGAATCGCGGCTATCCCAACCTGCGCGACGATGTCTGGCTGTGGGGCGGATCGCTCGAGGAGATCGAGCACACCCTGCGGGTCGGCGTCCGCTCGGCCCACCCGGAGACCCGCACCTCGCAGATGCCGGCCTTCGGTCGTGAAAACATGCTGACCGCTGCCCAGGTGTCCGACCTGACGGAATACGTCGTGAGGCTTTCGGGCCGTCCCGCGGACGCCGCGGCGGTGGGCCGGGCGCAGCAGCTCTACGCTGACAACTGCGCGGCCTGTCATGCGCCGACCGGCGTGGGCGATCGTGCGGTCGGTGCTCCCAATCTGACTGATCGTGAATGGCTCTACGGCTCCGACCGCGCCTCCATCCGCGGCCAGATTCACAACGGCCGCAACGGGGTCATGCCAGCCTGGGAGGGCCGCTTCTCGCCCGGCGTCATCAAGGCGCTCGCCGTCTACATCCACGTCAACGCCGGGGGCGGCGAGGCGTCCGGAGCCGCTGCAGCCACGCCATGACCATCATCATCGACCGCACCCGCGATCGCTCCAAAGCGACCGGACCGGTCTCGATCGCCGAAAGACAGCGGGAAAAGGAGCGCCCCAAGGGGCTCTACCAGGCGCGTGTGCCGATCTATCCCAAGCTGGTTCACGGCCAGTGGCGGTGGATCAAATGGGCGCTGCTGATCGTCATGCTGGCGATCTACTACATCACGCCCTGGATCCGCTGGGATCGGCCGGGCGCACTGCCGGACCAGGCGGTTCTCGTCGATTTCGACGGCGGCCGATTCTACTTCTTCATGATCCAGCTGTGGCCGCAGGAGGTGTATTTCATCACCGGCCTGCTGGTGCTTTCCGCGTTGGCCCTGTTCCTGGTGACTTCGCTGTTCGGGCGGCTCTGGTGCGGCTACGCCTGTCCCCAGACGGTGTGGACCGACCTCTACATCTACGTCGAGCGGATGTTCGAAGGCGACCGGAACGCACGGATGCGTCTCGATGCGGCGCCGATGTCGTTGAACAAGCTGTGGCGCAAGGCGGGCAAGCACGCGGTCTGGATCGGTGTCGCCTTCGGTACGGGCGGTGCCTGGATCTTCTACTTCCACGACGCGCCGCAACTGATCCGCACCTTCTGGGTCGGGACGGCGCCGATGACGGCCTATGTGTCTTGCGCCATCCTGACCTTCACCACCTATGTCTTCGCGGGCCACATGCGCGAGCAGGTCTGCACCTATATGTGCCCGTGGCCGCGCATCCAAGGCGCCATGCTGGACGATCAGTCCTTCCAGGTCACCTATCGCTCTGACCGGGGAGAGCCGCGCGGGCCGCACAAGAAGGCGGAGTCCTGGGACGGGCGCGGCGACTGCATCGACTGCAACCAGTGCGTCGTGGTCTGCCCCATGGGGATCGACATTCGCAACGGCGCCCAGCTGGAATGCATCAACTGCGGACTGTGCATCGATGCCTGCAACGAGGTCATGGAAAAGGTCGGCCGCCCGCGCGGGCTGATCGCCTATGACACCGACGCGGCGGTGGCGGCGCGGAGCTGTGGCCAGAAGCCGCAACACCGTCTGATCCGTCCGCGGACCCTGTACTACGGGGTCGCGCTGCTCATCGTCAGCGGGTTGATGATCTGGGGATTCAGCACCCGCAAGACCCTGGACGTCCACGCTCTGCGCGACCGGAATCCGGCTTCCGTGCGGCTGCACGACGGCGCTGTTCGCAACGGCTACACCCTGAAGATCGCCAACCACGGCTTCCAGACCGCGACGGTGGAAATCCGTTACGGCGGCGTGCCCGGCGCGACCCTGAGGAGTCCCGGACGGCCGGTGTCTGATCCGCTGACCCTGCAGGTCGATCCCAACCGGGTGACGTCCGTCCGGGTGTTCGTCACGGCCCCTGCGGCCGAGGTCGCTGAAGGCAGTCGCCCCGCGTCGTTCGAAGTCCGTTCGGGCGATGAACGGCAGTCCGTCAGGACGGCCTTCGAGTATGGAGAGCTCCGCTGATGCCCGCGTCCCCCTCGCCCCCGCGCGTTCCGTTCACGGTCAAGGGCTGGCATGTCGCGGCCGGCGTGGTGGCCTTCTTCGCCGTCGTGATCACCGTCGACGCAGCCTTCCTCACCCTGGCCTATCGCACCCACCCGGGTCAGGTCGCGCCCCGCCCGTATGAGGCGGGCCTGATCTACAACGCCGAGCTTGAGCGCCAGCGGGCGCAGGCGGCGCTGGGCTGGCGCGCCGCCGTTGAGGCCCGTGCGGATGGCGTGGCGGTGCTGCTTCAGGATCGGGACGGCAAACCGTTGAGCGGCCTGAAGGTCACGGCCACGCTGTTGCGGCCGGCTACCGAACAGGGGCGCACCGTCGTGACCCTGAGGGAAGCCGGGCCGGGCCAGTACGTCGGTGCCCGGCCCGGTCTGTCCGGGGCCTGGGATACGCGGGTCGAGGCCGTCGGCGACGGCCCGACGTTCGTCGCCGAGCGGAGGCTGACGTGGCCGTAACCTTTGAGGCGGCCAGTCAGCCCGACATGTCCGCCTTCCTGCGCAGGACGGAAGACGGTCAGGCGCGGCTCGACCTGCTGGTGACCGGTGCCCGTTGCGCCGGCTGTATCGTCAAGATCGAGCGCGAGATGGGGGCACTCCCGGGTGTGGAGTCGGCGCGCCTGAACCTGTCCACCGGTCGCCTGTCGCTCGGCCTTGAGAATGCCGGCGTTGATCCCGGACGCATCATCGCCGCTCTCGCACGGCTCGGCTATCCGGCCACGCCCTATGACCCGGGCGCCGCTCTCGTGCAGCGCGACCGCGAGGGCCGCCAGCTGATCCTCGCCCTGGCGGTCGCCGGTTTCGGCGCGATGAATGCCATGATGTTCTCGGTCCCGATCTGGGCAGGACTGTTCGATCAGGAGCTCGGCCCCGCGACCCGTTCGATGATGATGTGGATGTCGGCGGCCGTCGGTGCCCCGTGCGCCATCTTCGCGGGAATGACCTTCTTCAAGTCGGCCTGGCGGTCGCTGAGGGCTGGGCGGGCGAACATGGATGTTCCGATCTCGATCGGGGTGATCCTGACGCTGGCGATCAGCTTCTCGGAGACCATCCTGAACGGTCGCGACGCCTATTTCGACGCCGCCGTGTCGCTGCTGTTCCTGCTGCTGATCGGGCGCTGGCTGGATCATGTCCTGCGGGCCAAGGCGCGCAGCGCCGCCGGCGACCTCCTGGCGCTTCAGGCCCCGGCGGCCTGCGTCATCGATGCCGCCGGCCGCGAGCGCTCGATCCCGCTCGCGGACATCCAGCCCGGTGATGTCCTGCGCGTCCGGCCGGGCGACCGCATCCCGGTCGACGCCACCCTCGAGGCCGGCGAGGCCCTGCTCGACAACAGTCTGCTGACCGGAGAGAGCGTGCCCGAACGGGTCGGTCCCGGACAGCTGTGCCGGGCGGGCGCCGTCAACACGTCGGGGCTGCTGACGCTCAGGGCCCGCGCGCGGTCCGAGGACTCGACCCTCGCGGCCATCGCCCGCCTTGTGGACGCCGGGACCCAGTCCCGGTCGCGCTATGTCCGCCTCGCCGATCGCGCGGCGGCGCTCTACGTCCCCGTGGTCCATGCGGCCGCCCTGGCGACCTTCGCCGGCGGCTGGGCTCTCGGTCTGGACCCGCGCGAGGCGCTGATCCGCGCGGTCGCTCTGCTGATCGTGACCTGCCCCTGCGCCCTGGGGCTGGCCGTGCCCGCCGTGCAGGTCGTGGCCTCGGCCCGGCTCTTCAAGCGCGGCGTCCTCGTCAAATCAGGCGCGGCGCTCGAACGGCTGGCCGAGATCGATCATGTCGTCTTCGACAAGACCGGCGTCCTGACCGAAGGACGGCCCGCCCTGGTTGGAGCGTCTCCGACGATTATCGCCCTCGCGGCGCCGCTGGCCCGTGCGTCCAGTCATCCGATGGCGCGCGCCGTCGCCCGCGCGGCAGGGGAGGGGCCTCTCGCTACCGAGGTGATCGAACACCCCGGGCTGGGCGTAGAGGGTCTGATCGACGGTCGCCGCGCGCGACTGGGCCGGGCGGCGTTCGTGGGCGTGCCGACCCTGCGCACCGGTGAAACGGAATTGTGGTTCGGATTTGAGGGCGAGTCCAAGGTGCGTCTCCAGTTCTCGGACGTCCTGCGGCCAGACGCCGGCGAAACGATCGCGGCGCTCAAGGCGCGGGGCATGACGGTCAGTATTCTGTCCGGTGACCAGCTCGGCGCGGTCGAGGGTGTGGCCGGAGCGGTCGGCGTCGAAGACTGGCGCGCGGGCCTGTTGCCCGAGGAGAAGTCCGAGGCGATCGACAGCCTCGCCGCCGCCGGGCGCAAGGTCCTGATGATCGGCGATGGTCTGAACGACGCCGCGGCCCTGGCGCGGGCCCATGCGGCGATCGCGCCCGGTACGGCGCTGGCGGCCAGCCAGAACGCCGCCGACCTGGTGCTCACCGGCGACGCCCTGATGGCGGTCGTTGAAGCCATCGACGTGGCGCGATCCGCCCGCCGTCGCGCGCTCGAGAATTTCAGCTTTGCGGCGCTCTACAATCTCGTCGCAGCGCCGGCCGCCATGCTCGGCCTGGTGAACCCCTTCGTCGCCGCCCTTGCGATGTCCGGTTCTTCGCTGGTCGTGACCCTCAATGCGCTTCGAGTGAGGAACCGGCGATGAATGTCATCCTCCTGCTGGCACCCTTCTCGGTCGCCCTCGGCCTGCTGGCCGTCGGTGCCTTCTTCTGGACCCTGCGTGCGGGTCAGTACGAGGACATCAAGGGCGCGGCCGAGCGCATCCTGATCGACGATGAAGACCTCGACGGGCCGGGCGACGGCGACGGTCCCGGCCGGGAATCCTGAGCAGCGGCACCGGCCACGCCCGGTGCATCACCAGGATGGGCTGCCCGGGCGCAGATGGTTGGCAGGGCGAGACCGTGCCGCCCCGTCCGTCTGGACGCCGCTCAGAACGTCCGGCTGACCGAGAACGACAGCGAGCGCGGACGCTGAGGCGTTTCGACATCCTCGATGCCGACCAGGAACGGATTGCCGTAGGCGAAGGTGTCGCCGTGCCGCCCGAGGATATTGTCGAGCCGTACCGTCGCACTCCAGTCGCCGAAGGCGACGCCGGCCGCGAGGTCCGAGGTGACATAGCCGCCCATGGCCGCGGATACGCCGACCCTCGGCGTGAGGTCGGAGCGACCGACATAGCCGACGCTGGCGCTGATCCAGCCCGCCTCCCGCCAGAGCCTAAGGTCGCGGTGGACGGACAGATTGGCGATGGCGTCCGGCACGCCCGGCAGATGGCGGTCGTCGGGCAGGGGGAAGCCGGGGTCCGGGTCCGCGATTTCGGGGTCGTTCAACAGCAGATTGGCATCGACCCGCCACGGACCGTCGGCCCAGACGCCTTCAGCCTCCAGCCCGAAGTTCGTCCCGTCTCCGATATTGGCGGTGAACGGCAGACCGTCGTCCGCGACGCGGTCTGACTGGATGTTGCGCCAGTCGATGGCGAAGGCGGCGAGTCGAAGGCTCAGCCGGCCGTCCCAGCCGCGAATGCGGGCACCGGCCTCATAGCTCAAAAGCTCATCGGAGCGGAAACCGCGCCGCGGCTGGGCGTCGCCCGCCGCCACACCGTAGGTCTGGCCGGGTCGCGCGCCGGTATTGAAGCCGCCCGCCCGATAGCCTTCGCTCGCCTGGGCATAGAGCAGGATGGCGTCGGTCAGGTCGTATTCGACGACCAGCTTGGGCGCGAAACCGCTGTCGCTGCGGTCTCCCTCGAACACGTCCGAGATCACGCCCTGCGATCGGGCGGTCGCTTCTGTTTCAACGCCCAGCCGGAAAAGCCGGGCGCCGGCCGTCACGCGCAGCCGGTCAGTGAAGGCCCAGGCGGCTTCGCCGTAGAGGGCGGTCTCGTCCGTGTGGTCACGCCGGCTGGCGGCGTAGAGGATGTCCTGCGGACCCAGCTGGGTGATCAGGCCGGTGCGGTCGTGGCTGTACTCGGTGGCAAAGGCGCCGATCAGCCAGTTGAGCCGCCCCCCGGAGGGCGAGGTCAGGGTGGACTCGGTGATCAGGCCGTCGATCCGGTCGCTTTCGTCATAGGCCGTCGGCCCGAGGCCGCCGAAACGACCGGATGCGACCGTCGCGTCATACCGTCGGTCCAGTCCGTGGCTTTGCATGGCGGTGGTCAGCCTCAGCCGCCCCCAGCCCAGGTCGCCCGAAAGTGTCGCCGACAGGCCGTCGAAATCGTTGCGGCTCGGTTCGCGCAGCGAAAGGGCGCGCCGGTTTCCGCCGAGCCGGGAGAAGCCGTACTGGCTGTCGTCGGAGTCCAGGGTCTGGGCGATATAGCCCAGCCGGAGGTCCCAGCCGGGCCGAATGTTCCAGGCCAGACCCAGCCGCGCGCCCTCGCGCACGGTGTCGCCGGTGTTGACGATCCCCAGCGCAGGGTCGTCGATCGACCCCGCGACGACCTCGCTGTAGGCGACCAGCCTGACACCGAGGCGGTCGCGAAGGATGGGCGTATTGAGCACCAGATCGACCGAGCGGCCGGTGCCGGCACCTTCGGTGGCGTTGACGGCGGCGAAGACCTCGGCGCCCCAGGTCGTCAGGTCGGGCGGCGTGGTCACCAGCTTGAGAATTCCGCCGATTGACCCTGCGCCATACAAGGTGCCCTGCGGCCCGCGCAGCAACTCCGCATGGGCGATGTCCACCAGCCGAAGGTCGGGGTCCGGGGCGTCATAGGTCAGGCGGGTGTCGTCGAGATACTGGCCGACCACGGCCTGGGTCTGTCCCGTCAGGGGGCTGTCGGCCAGGCCGCGCACGAACAGCTTGTTGCGGCCGGGCCCGAGGTTGGTGACGGTCAGGCCGGCGACGCGGGATGCGAGGTCCGCGGTGTCTCGCCGTGTCGCCTGATCGAAGACAGCCCCGTCGATCGCGGTCAGGGCGTACGGCGCATCGGCCAGGGTGATGTCGCGCCGGGTCGCCGTGACGATGACCTCATCGAGCACGGCGGGCTCCTGATCGCCCGGCACCGTCGGCAAGGGCGCGGGACGGGGGCGGGTGACCACCGGGCTCGCGGGCCGGACCAGACGCTCGATCACATAGGCCCGGCTGTCGATGCGGCGCCAGGTGCAGCCCGTTCCGGAGAGGAGCCGCGTCAGGCCGGCCTCGACCTCGAAACGCCCCCGCAGCGCCCGCGAACGACCGCATGACGCGGCCGCGCCGGACCCGATAGAGACGCCGGACTGGAGGCCGAAGGCCACGACCGCCTGGGGCAGGGGCTGGGACGGAATCGCAAAGGCGGTCGGGTCAGCCGCGGCGGGTCCGCACAGGCTCCATATCAGGCCGGCGCACACCACTCCTCGATACACGCGTCTGTTCCGATCCGATCAATCCGGACGCCGGTCTAGCCTAACCTGACCGTTCGCACGAGTGGCGGTGACGGGAAGGAAGGCTTCCAGCCGGGTGAAGACCCGCCGTTCGTCATCCAGTTCCAGAACGCCCGTGAACCGCAGGTCAGCGGCGCCGGCGGAGACAACGACAGGGGTTCCGAACGCGCGGCCCAGATCCGTGGCGACCTCCGCCAGCGGGCGGTCCTGATAGGTCAGGCGGCCCTGCCGCCATCCATCCGCCGTCGCGGGATCGACCGAAGAGACCACGGCGGTGTCCGTCGCATCATCGCGCGCCAGGCTCTGGCCCACGGTCAGCCGCACGGCCCGCGAAGGGGCTTGCAGGTCGGAGACCTGAACCAGGCCTCGGCTGACGCTGACGCGTGTCGTGGTTTCGTCCCGGCGGATGTCGAACGCCGTGCCGATCACCCGGACCTGGCTCTCGCCGACATCGATGAGGAACGGACGGTCGCTGTCGTGGGCGACGTCGAAGGCCGCCTGCGCCTGATCCATCTTCACCCGACGCACATCGCCGGTCAGCTGGACCGTCAGGCTTGAGCCGCCGTTCATCGCGATGCGGGTGCCGTCCTTCAGCACGATGTCCTGCGTTTCACCCGGCGCCGTCTCGTAGGTGACCACGCGCCGGTCCAGCGCCGGCCCGATCAGCAGAAGGCCCGCCGCGACAGCCGCCGCCATCGGCGCCGCCGCCAGCGCCCATGGCCGCCAGGTGCGACGCGGCCCACGGCGGGCTCCGAGTTCCACCAGATTGTCGACCGGCCCGGCGTCGAGGCGAAGCCGGATCGCCTCGCGCTGGTTGCCCAACGCCGCCCAAAGCCCCTCGGCCTCCTCATAGGCCTCGAGATGCCGCGCATCCGCGGCCAGCCAGGCTTCCAGTCGAAGCCAGTCTGCCTCCGACACGTCATCGGCGTGCAGACGCGCGACCCAGGCGACGGCCTGTTCGATCATCGGTTCGTCGGGGTGTGGCGGGTTCTGGGTCATGACGGTTCGTGGCGGCGGCGCAGGAGCCGCTTCGAGGGAGAGACGTCGCCGGCGGCGCAGCCCCTCAAGAGAAAATGGCGAAATCCGGGTATCATGGCCAACCGACCTCCCGCAGCAGGTGCTTCAGGGTGGCGCTGACGTATTTTTCGACGGCGCTGCGGGATACGCCCATGGCCTCGGCCGTCTCGGCGTGGCTCAGCCCCTCCAGCTTGTGCAGGCGGAAGGCCTCACGCGTCTTGGCCGGCAGACTCTCCAGGGCGGCGATGACGCGGCCCAGCTTGAGCCGGGCCCATACGGCGTCCTCGGCGGACGGCTGTTCCGTCACAACGTCGCCGCCCACCATCCCCACCTCCGACTGCGCCCAGGCGTCGTCGCGCTGGCTGCCCCGCCGGCGGCTCCGGACCCGGTCGAGCATCAGGTTCGAGCCGAGTCGGTAGAGGAAGGCGGCCGGACTCCTGACCTCCGCCGCGGCCTCGGGGGCCATCGCTTCAAGCCGCAACCAGATGTCCTGGACCACATCCTCGCCCTGGGCGTCCGACCCGGTTCTGAGTGCGAAGAAGCGCACGAGGGCGTCGCGCCGCTCGAGATAGATTTCCAACAGCGCCGCTTTCGCGTCCGGCTGCATCGCGGACGAACCTCTCACCTGACCGGCCGCCGGGCGGGCCTGTTCCGGTTGTCGGCCGCGTCGCGTTTCGCGGCAACCGGCGCGGAGAGGGGCGACGAAAAAAAGTGCGGCTTCGGTTGAGGGGGGACGGCTTCGGCGACGTCTCAATGTCGAACCTCTGTCGGGAAGCGTCGCCGTGTCCTCTGCGCCTGTTGTGAATCCCATGTCCCGGCCCGAAGGCGGGAGGCGTCGTCCACGAGCCCTGCTGCCCTGCGTGATCCGTTTCGACGATCCCCACCAGGCGGAACGGCGGCGGGTCGAGGCGTTCATCGAGGACAGCTACGCGAGCGCCTACGGCAGCCGGATCACCGTCCACTATCCCACGCTGATGAGCGTCCAGGACGAGAGCGGCGAAATCTACGCCGTCGTCGGCTTCCGCAGCGCCGCGGATGAGCCCCTCTTTCTGGAGCAATATCTCGACGCCCCGGTTGAGAGCGCCCTGACGACCCTGCTCGGTGCCGCTGTCGGTCGCGGCGCGGTCGTCGAGATCGGCAACCTCGCCTCCAATGGACGCGGCGCCACCATCTTCCTGTTCGCGGCCCTCGCCCGTCACCTCCTCGCGTCCGGGGCAGAGTTTGCAGTCGCTACGGCAACCGACGCGTTGCGCGGGATCTTTCATCGCGCGGGGCTGGGATCACTCAAGCTGGCCACAGCCAATCCGGACCGGCTGATCGATCACGGTCTCAGCTGGGGCGCCTACTACCGGGCCAATCCAGAGGTCCTGGCGGGTTCGATCCGCGCCGCCTGCGATCCCCTCGAACGGTTCGCCGACGAAACCGAGGTCGCGCGCGCGGTCCGGACCCGGCTTCATTTTCGGGGTCGTCCGTGAGCGCGGTGCTCGCCGCCGTCCGGCGGGCGGCCCGCGAGGCGCCGCAACGGATTGTCGTGACATCCGCCAAGGCCACCCTCTGCTGGGCAGACCTTGAGGCCCAGATCGATCTGCTGGCGTCGCGGCTGAGCGATGATGACAGCCCCGTCGGTGTTGCGCTCGACAACGGCCCGGACTGGGTGGTCGCCGATCTGGCCCTGATCGCGTCCGGCCGCGTCTCCGTGCCCATCCCGCCCTTCTTCACCGCGGAACAGCGGCAGCACGCCCTTGCCGACGCCGGAGCCGGTCTGCTGATCTCGGCCGGCGAGGCGGGTCTGCGGCTCGACCCGACGGGTCTACCGCGACGGCCGCTGCATCCCGGCACCGCCAAGATCACCTACACCTCGGGCTCGACCGGCCAGCCCCAGGGCGTGTGTCTGTCGCTGCACCAGATGGAGGCCGTCGCCCAGGCCCTCGTCGAGGTGCTGGGACGCGAGCGGGCGGGCGTACACATGGCTGTCCTGCCGCTGGCGGTGCTGCTGGAGAATGTCGCCGGCCTGTACCCGATCCTGCTGGCGGGAGGCCGCTATCACGCGCCCGGTCTGGCGGAGATCGGCTTCGCCAACCCCTTCATGCCGGATATCGGCCGGCTTCTGGCGGAGGTGATCGCGAGCGAGGCGACCAGCCTCATTCTGGTCCCTGAGCTTCTCCGCGGACTGATCGCGGCGAAGACGGCCTCTGGTGCAGCCACGCCCGCCCTTGATCTGGTGGCCGTCGGCGGGGCGCGTGTTTCACCGGCCTTGCTGTCCGCCGCGGCCGCCGCCGGAATTCCCGTCGTCGAGGGCTATGGCCTCAGCGAATGTGCATCGGTCGTGGCGATGAACCGGCCGGGCGATGCGACCCCCGGAACCGTCGGCCTGCCGCTGCCGCATCTGGATGTCAGCGTGGCGGAAGACGGCGAGATCATCGTCGGGCCATCACCCTTCCTCGGCTATGTCGGCGGCCCCTCGAACGAGGGTCCGGTGCGGACCGGCGATCTGGGCTCTTTCGACGAAGCCGGTCGCCTGCGGATCGAGGGTCGCAAGTCGAACCTGATCATCACCGCCTTTGGCCGGAACATCTCGCCGGAATGGGTCGAAAGCGAGCTGCTGGCTCACCCCGACATTCTGCAGGCCATGGTGTTCGGCGAGGCCCAGGCCGGCCTGGGCGGTCTGATCGTGCCCTTCCCGGGCCGGAGCGAGGCGCAAATCAGGGACGCCGTGATCCAGATTAACGCGCGGCTGCCCGACTATGCGCACATCATCCGGTGGCGCCTGACAGCGCCGTTCGATCCGCGCGCCGGCCAGATGACCGCCAACGGCCGTCCCCGCCGCGCGGCGCTGCTCAGCGCCTATGCCGATTTCGTCGCCGAACCCGACCTCATCCCTTCCACAGGAACCGCGATGTCTTTCTTCGACCAGCTGGCGGCCGACACCGCGACCGAGCGTGCCGCCTTCGCGGCCGTACCCCAGATCCGGGACGGACTTCAGGGGCGCATCTCCCGTGAGACCTATGTCGCCTATCTGGCCCAGGCCTACCACCATGTCCGCCACACCGTTCCGCTGATGCAGGCGACCAAGGCCCGGCTGGGTGACAGCCATCAGGCCTACCGGCAGGTGCTCGACGACTATATCGCCGAGGAAACGGGTCACGAGCAGTGGATCCTGAACGATATCCGCGCCGCCGGCGGTGATCCCGTTCGGACCGTGCAGGACGGCCCGAACGCCGCGACCGAAATGATGGTCGCCTATGCCTATGACCATGTGACCCGCGTCTCGCCGATGGGCTTCTTCGGCATGGTGTTCGTGCTGGAGAGCGTCAGCATCCAGCTGGCCAGCATCGGTGCGGATGCGGTCCGCGGCTCGCTGGGCCTGCCGCCCGTCGCCTTCACCTATCTGGTGTCGCACGGCGCCCTCGACCAGGACCACATCGCCTTCCTCAGGACCGTTCTGGACGGGGTGACCTCGGAAGACGACCGGGCGGCGATCACTCACATGGCGCGACGCATGTTCGGCCTCTTCGGGGATCTGTTCCGCTCCATCCCCCACTACGCCGAAGCCCCGGCCGCGCGGGAGCTGTCTCATGCGGTTTAGGGACAGACGCGTGCTGCTGACGGGCGGGTCCGGCGCCATGGGGCGTCTGATCGCCCGGGACATCCGCGATGCGGGCGGACAGCTGACGGTCGTCGACATCAATCCGCCGGAAGATGGCGGCGCCTTCATCGCCGGCGACCTCTCGACCACAATCGGGCTGGACGTGCTCTGCGCCAGGGTCGCGGCTGAACCGTGGGACATTCTGATCAATCTGGCGGGGATCCAGCATTTCGGGCCGCTGGAGGCCCAGACCCCCGCGCATCTGAACGCCACCTATATGGTCAATCTGGTCGCGCCCGCTCGCCTGGCACAGGCCGTTCTGCCGGGCATGAAGGCGCGGGGCAGGGGACAGATCGCCAACGTCGGCTCGATCTTCGGCTCCATCAACTTCGCCCATTTCGCCACCTACTCCAGCTCCAAGGCCGGACTTCGCGCGCTCAGCCAGGCGCTTCGCCGCGAACTGATCCAGACGGGGGTCGGCGTCACCTATGTCGCCCCGCGCGCCGTGCGGACGCCCCTGAACAGCGACGCCGTCAACGCCTGGGCGCGGCTCACCGGGATGACCATGGACGAGCCCGAGGCGATCGCCCGGCGCATCGTCAGAGCCATTCGGGACGACCGCAAGGACGTCTACCTCGGCTTCCCCGAGGCGCTGTTCGTGCGCCTCAACGGCTTCGCGCCGGGCCTGATCGACAGCGCCCTGCGCGCCAACGACCTCAAGGCCCGCGCCCTGTTCGCCCCCTCACAACCGCATTGAAGGAGTTCGTCATGAAACGCCTGATTCTGGCCCTGGGCCTGACCTCGGCCCTGACACTGGCCGCCGTCCAACCGGCCCGCGCCGACGCTGTGGACGACCGTGTCGCCGTGCTTCAGCGAAGCTGGGACCACATCAATTACGAGGTTCCGCAGGGCACGCGGCTGGCGGAGATGGCCCGGCTGAACATCCAGGCGGATGCGGTCGTCGCCGCCTCTCCCGGTCGCGCCGAGCCTCTCATCTGGAGCGCCATCATCACGGCCTCCGAAGCCGGGCTGCGCGGCGGTCTCGGCGCGCTTGGCCTGGCCCGGGAGGCCCGCACCCTGCTGGAACGCGCGGAGGCGATCAATCCCCGGGCGCTTAACGGGGCGGCGCTCACATCGCTGGGTTCGCTCTATGCCCAGGTGCCCGGAGCCCCGATCGGCTTCGGCAACCGCACGCGCGCACGCACCTATCTCCAGCGTGCCCTGACGATCGCCCCCAACGACGTCGACACCAACTACTTCATGGGAGACCTGCTCAACCGGGAGCATGACTACGCGGGCGCGGCGCGTGCGCTGGAACGCGCGCTCGCGGCACCGGCCCGGCCGGGCAGGGCGGCGGCCGACCGCGGCCGGAAGGCCGAGGCGCGTACGCTCCTCGCCCAGGTCAGGACCCACCTGTGACGGATTTGCTCGCCGGACCCGGAGCGTCGGAAATTCAGGTGATCGAGCCATCCCTGCCCGGTGACGCGCGACCCGACCCGCGCGCCATCCAGAGGGTCCAGCGTATCCGAAAGGCGGTGCTGCTGGTGGCCATCCTCGGGGTTACAGGCCTGTCCGTGGTGACATCTCCCGCCCTTGCCGGATCGGTCACCCACGCGGTCATCCTCGGTGCCGGCGTGATCGCACTCGTCGTCGCCATCGTCGGGCGCGCCTGGTGCTCGCTCTATATCGGTGGCCGCAAGAAGTCCGAGATCGTCGATCGCGGGCCGTATTCGGTCTCCCGAAATCCCCTCTATGTCTTCAGCTTCCTGGGCGCCTTCGGCATGGGGGCCCAGACCGGAAGCCTGATGCTCGCCGGCCTGTTCACGGTCATTGCCATGGGGGTGTTTCTCGCCACGGTGCGGCAGGAGGAGGCCTGGCTTCTGGGGGCGTTTGACGAAGATTATCGTCGCTATCGCGACTCGACGCCGCGGTTCTGGCCGCGCTGGTCTGGCTGGCGGGACGCGCCTGCCCTGACAGTGGCGCCGGAGTATTTCCTGACGACGCTGCGCGACGGCTCGGCCATGCTCCTGGCCGTGCCTCTTTTCTGGGGGATCACGGCCCTGCACGAACTCCACATGCTGGTGCCCGCCGTCCGGCTGATGTGACGATCCCGTGGGACGAACAAGCGCCGCCGCGGAAGTCGGGCGCGCGACGCCCGGACGGTAGTCGGATCGGTCTGACAGGTCTCTCCGGTCATAGGTGCCGGGATACGCTGGCTAACTCCTGCGGTACGGGATAGCCCTGCTCCACAGATCCAGTGATCGAGAGAATCGCCGTTTTCCCGAAGTTGCCTTCTGCGTCGATGAGTTGTGTTGAATGTCCTCCTCTGCCTCGTCGGTTCCAATCCTGCGCTATTCGACTGAGGACCTGCCGCCGGATGAACGTTACGACGCCTGGCTGAATCGGGACTGGCCGCGGACCGAGCGGGTCTACCGCACGGTGCCGACCGAGCCGTTCAATGTGTTGATGGAAAGCGTGCCGCTCGGCCAGCTGCTGTTCCTGCGCACGGAAATCACCGCCATGACCTGGGAGCGCCGGGAGCAGGATATCCGCGTCTCCGACTTCCAGCCCATCATCGTCAACATGATGGTTCGAGGAGCGGCAAAGGGTGTTCTGGATGGCCGGGCGTTCGTTGAGCCGTCGGGATCCTATCACTTCCATGATCTGGGCCGCCCCTCCCTTCACGGCTCGACGGCCAGCCTGACCTATTCCCTGTTCGTCCCGCGGGAGCTCGCTGGGGTCTGGTTCTCGCCGGTCGACCGGCTGCATGGACTGGTCATCGACGGCGATGCGGCGGCGGCGGCGATCGATCTGGCCCAGACCCTGTGGCGCATGGTGCCGACCCTGACCCCCGCGGGCGCTGCCCGGTTCGAACGGGCATTTCTGGAATTGCTGGCGATCGGGGCCGAACAGGCCGTACCCGCCGCGCCTTCCATCACGCCGGCCGACGACGGCCTGCGCGCCGCGGCGATCGACGCCATCGAACACCGGCTGGGATTGCAGGGAGCCTCAGCCGCCGAGCTGTCCCGGGTGCTGAAGGTTCCGGCCAACGCGCTGACGGCGGCGTTCCGCGGCGACGGTGGCCTGGCCGCGTGGCTGCTGGCGCGCAGGCTGGATGCGGCTCGGGCTGCCCTGACGGGACTGGAGCGGGTCGAGCCCATCGGCAACATCGCGCATCGTCTGGGGTTCAGCGACGCGGCGCATCTGAGCCGGGCGTTCCGCCAGCGCTTCGGCCTCTCGCCTCGCGACTATCGCAAGATGAAGATCGATCCCGCGCCTGAAGGTTAACCTCCAAGCGTAACCATAACCCCTGAACGGCATTCAAGTTTTTGCCAAGCCGCGTTCAATCGCGCCGCGCCGACCCGTGTTAGGCGGGCGGGTCGCATTGCTAACGATCCGTTAACCGGTCGCGCTGTGCGGGGCTGTTTGCGTCAGCGCCGGTCTCCGGCGCCCGGGGGATTGAGTACCATGTCAGGTGTTGTGCAGGCCGTTCGCGGCCTTGTGAGCCTTGTCGCGCGCGCCTTTTGCAGCCTGGGCAGCAGATATTCGGCCGTGTGGGTCCTTCCGCTCATGGCCCTCGCCCTGGGCTTGACGCCGCAGAGCGCCAAGGCCCAGTCGTTCACCCTGACACCTGACACTTCAGGCTATGTGTCGAGCAGCAACTCTGGCGGCAGTTGGACGAATACGTCGTTCACAACCAGCCCCTACTCTGCCTCCGCCGCGAGCCAGCTGATCCAGTTCGTTGGCTGGGCGGTGTTCCAGATCCCGTCGGGCACCTCGTATTCGGCGGTCGACCTCTCCTTCCGGGCGTACAATTATAATGGAGGCTCCGTCACCGTGAAGGTGTCGGGAATCGACGGCGTGAACCTCTCCGCCTCGAATGCCGGAAGTCTGGTGCGGGGCGGCACCTCCTACGGATCACGCACGATTTCGAGCGCCGCCTACGCCACGGTGCCGGGCAGGGTTACGCTGAACGCCGCGGGTGTCCAGCGCATGAACCAGATCGCGCAAGCGGGTGGCGGGCAGTTCTCGATCGGCATCTTCGTTGATGCGAGTGCGGCTCACGATATTGAGTTTAACAGTGTAGCTCTGGATACGGGCCCGGCGACGGCGACAGTGACGACACTGGCGCCGTCCACGGGTTCGACGGCCGGCGGCACCTCCGTGACAGTGACGGGCACCGGGTTCAACGACGCAACAAGCGTGACGGTCGGCGGCGCTTCAGCCAGCTTTTATGTCCAGAGTCCGACGAGGATTTCGCTGACGACCCCCGCGCGGCCGGCCGGCCCGGCCGAGGTTGTCGTCGTCAATTCAGCCGGGTCGTCGGCCCCCACGGGCGGAAGCGCCTATACATATGTCGCTCCCGTCGCGGCACCCGCCATCACGAGCGTGAGTCCGAGCGTCGGTTCGACCGCCGGCGGCACGTCGGTGACCCTGACCGGGACGAGCTTCTCCGGCGCGACGGCGGTGACCTTCGGTGCCACGGCGGCGACGGGCTTTACGGTCAACAGCGCCACCCAGATCACGGCGACCGCCCCGGCGGGCTCGGGCACGATTGACGTGCGCGTCACCACCCCAGGCGGGATCAGCGCGATCAGCGCGGCTGACCGATACACCTATGTGGCTGCGCCCACGGTCTCGAGCGTGAGCCCGAGCGCCGGTCCGTCCGCCGGCGGTACGGCGGTGACTATCACGGGTACCGATTTCAGCGGCACGACGGCGGTGACCTTCGGCGCCACGGCGGCGACGGGCTTCACGGTCAACAGCGCCAACCAGATCACTGCGACGGCCCCGGCAGGCACCGGCACGGTCGACGTGCGCGTCACCACCGCGGGCGGGACAAGCGCGACCAGCGCGGCCGACCAGTACACCTATGTGGCCAGGCCCGCCGTTGCGAGCGTTAGCCCGAGCGTCGGTTCGACCGGCGGCGGGACATCGGTGATCCTCACCGGAACAGGCTTCTCCGGTACAACGGCGGTGACCTTCGGTGCCACGGCGGCGACAGGCTTTACGGTCAACAGCGCCACCCAGATTACCGCGACGGCCCCGGCGGGCTCCGGCACGGTCGACGTACGCGTCACCACCGCAGGCGGAACCAGTCTGACCAGCGCCGCCGACCAGTACACCTATGTCGCTGCACCTACGATCACGAGCGTGGGTCCGACCTTCGGTCCGGCCGTCGGCGGCACCGCAGTAGCCATCACCGGTACGGGCTTCACCGGCACGACGGCGGTCACCTTCGGGGCCACCCCGGCGACGGGCTTTACGGTCAACAGCGCCACCCAGATCACCGCGACAGCCCCGGCCGGAACAGGAACGGTCGACGTACGGGTGACCACCGCCGGCGGGACCAGTGCGACCAGCGCGGCTGACCAGTATACCTTTGTTCCGGCCCCGACCCTCAGCAGCGTCAGCCCTGCTGAGGGTGCCGCCCACGCCAGCACGCCGCCCGCCAGCATCGTGATCACGGGCGCCAACTTCTCCCCGAGTGGCAATACGGTGACGATCGGCGGCAGCCCCGCCTCCGTTCTCGGCGAAAGCGCCACCGGGATTCAGGTTGCCCCGCCCGCACGGGCTACGGGTGGGCCGGTCGATCTTGTCGTCACCACGGCGTCTGGCCAGTCCGTGACCCTGGCCAACGGTTATCGCTACCTTCTGCCGCCGACGGCGACGGTGACATGGTCGCCGGATGTGATTTCCGGCGTCCAGACCACGCGCTTCAGCGTGACCGTCACCAATCCCAACGACGTTGCAATCCAGGGCGTACGGGTCGCTTCGAACGGTGCGAACACGCCGTTCTCCCTGACGGCGTTTGGCACGTTCTGCGGGGGGGCCGGCAACTACAACGCCAGTTCCGGCTTCAATCTCAGCAACATAAATCTGGCCGCGGGCGCAAGCTGCACGGCCACGTCTGACCAGACGACGAGCGTCGCCGGCGCTTTCCAGTTCGTGACCAGCGCCCCGACGAGCACCGGCACCGCAACCACCACCGTGACCTTGACCGGTGTGCCGGCGACCTCAAACACCATCACGGTGTACAAGACACCCGCCATCTCCGGCATCACCCCGAACTTCGGCCCGCTCGCCGGTGGCACGTCGGTTACAATCACCGGCACGAACTTCAACGGCGCCACGGCCGTGACCATCGACGGTGTCGCCGCCACGAACGTCACCGTGGTCAGCACCACCAGCATCACCGCAACAATCCCGGCAGGCGTGAGCGCCGGCTCCAAGACGGTCGCGGTCACAAACCCGGCCGGAACCGGCAGCCGAACGGCTTTCTACGGTTATGTCGCACCGCCGGCGGTCCCGGTGATCCTGTCGCCGGTCGACGGCAGCACGAGCCTGGCGCGTCCCATCTATTCGGGCACGGGCGTCGTCGGCTCCACCGTCACCGTCTATGTGGACGGGGTCAGCATCGGCACGACGGTCCCGTCCGGTAGCGGTGGCCCATGGTCGCTGCAGCAACCCTCCGCCCTGGCGGACGGCTCGACGCACACCGTCCATGCCATCGCCAGCACCCTCAATGGCGGCGCGTCCGCGGCCTCGGCCACGATCAACTTCACCGTGGACGCTGTCGCGCCCGCGGTGCCCGTGGTGACCACGCCGGCGGACGGCGCGCGCATCAACACCGCCAACCCGGGCCTCTCCGGAACGGTTGAGGCCGGCAGCACGGTCCATATCTATGTCGATGGTGCCCTGATCGGCACCCTCCCTGGATCGGCGACGACAGGCGGGACCTGGTCCTACGCCTCACCGACCCTGGCGGATGGCCCCCACACGGTCCGTGCGTCGGCCAGCGATCCGGCCGGGAATCTGTCACCCGACAGCGCAACGAACACCTTTACGGTCGACCGGATCCCTCCGGCCGCGCCGACGATCGCGGCACCGGTCAACGGCTCGGCCACGGCCGACAACACGCCGATGATCTCCGGGGCGGCGGAAGCCGGCTCGATCGTGGCGGTAACCATTGACGGCGCAGTCGCCGGCACGGCGACGACGGACGGTTCGGGGACCTGGACCTTCACGACTGCAGCCCTGGCCGACGGTTCTCACACGGTCAGCGCGACGGCGGCTGATGCGGTGGGCAATCTCTCGCCCGCCTCGGCCACGATCAACTTCACTGTCGACGTCACGGCCCCTGCCACGCCGACAATCACGGCACCGGCGACCGGCTCGACTACCGCCGACAACACGCCGGCGATCTCCGGTACGTCGGAAGCCGGGGCCACGGTCACGGTCTCCATCGACGGCGCAGCGGCCGGCACGGCGACGGCGAACGGCTCGGGCGTCTGGACCTTCGGGTCGACGACGCTCGCCGACGGCCCTCACACCGTCCGTGCGACGGCGACCGACGCGGTCGGCAACCTCTCGCAAGTCTCGACCATCAGCAGCTTCACAGTCGACGCCACAGCTCCGGTTGCACCGACCATTACGGTCCCGGTGGACGGCTCGGCGACGGCCGACAACA
>JAUYAG010000123.1 GCA_030693575.1 Brevundimonas sp.
GTGTTCAATCTCGGGAAAGATGATCCAAGGGGGCTGCATCATCCCACCTGCGCCCGGTGCCTCAGCATGGCATCCGCCAGCACGCAGGCCGCCATGGCCTCCACCACCGGCACGCCGCGCAGGGCGACGCAGGGGTCGTGGCGGCCCTTGGTGCGGACTTCGGTCTCGGTCCCGTCGCGGGTGATGGTCTGGCCCGGCGTCAGGATGGAGGAGGTGGGCTTGAACGCCACCCGCGCCGTCAGCGGCTGGCCCGTCGATATCCCGCCCAGCACGCCACCCGCATGGTTGGACAGGAAGACCGGCCGCCCGTCCCCGCCCAGCCGCATGGCGTCGGCGTTTTCCTCGCCGGTCAGTTCGGCAGAGCCGAAGCCCGCGCCGATCTCGACGCCCTTGACGGCATTGATCGACATCATCGCCGCTGCCAGTTCGGCGTCCAGCTTGCCATAGAGCGGGGCGCCCCAGCCGGCCGGCAGGCCCGTGACCTCCAGCGCGACCACCGCCCCGATCGACGAGCCGGCCTTGCGCACGCCGTCGAGATAGTCTTCCCACACCGGCACGACTGCCGCCGAAGCCGCGAACAGGGCGTTGCCGTACACCGCGTCAAAATCGACCGCCTCGGGCGCGATCCGGTGCGGCCCCAGCTGGACCACGCCGGCACGGATGCGGACGCCTTCACCCAGCACCTTGCGCGCCACGGCCCCCGCCGCCACCCGCATCGCCGTCTCGCGCGCCGAGGAGCGGCCGCCGCCGCGATGGTCGCGGACGCCGTATTTGGCCTGGTAGGTGAAGTCGGCATGGCCGGGCCGGAAGGCGCGGGCGATCTCGCCATAGTCCTTCGACCGGGCGTCCTCGTTCTCGATCTGGATGGCGATCGGGGCGCCGGTGGTGACCGGGCCGGCCCCGTCGTCAAACACGCCCGACAGGATGCGCGCCGTGTCGCTCTCCTGCCGCTGGGTCACGAACCGGCTGCCGCCCGGCTTGCGCCGGTCCAGCCAGGGCTGGAGGTCTGCCTCGGTCAGGGGGATCAGCGGCGGGCAGCCGTCGACGACGCAGCCGATCGCCGGCCCGTGGCTCTCGCCCCAGGTGGTCACGCGAAACAGATGGCCGAAGCTGTTGTGGGACATCGGACGACCTAAGCCGCCAGCCGGTCCGGCGTCCAGACGCGCGTGAAGCGGATCAGAAGGTCTTCGGCCGCCGATGGTGCGTCCTCTGACGGCTCCAGCGTCACGAACAGATGCCCTTGCGGCCGGGCACCCCGCGCAGGCAGGCCCAACCCCTTGAGCCGCAGTCGCAGGGGCTGATGCCCCGCGACCAGCCAGGCCGAGCGCGGTCCGGCATGGGTCTCGATCTCGAGCCGCCCGCCGTCGGCCAGTACGCGATGGGACACGGGACAGGTCATGTAGAGGTCGTCGCCGACCGCGCTCAGGCCTTTGGCGCCGCGCACCAGAACCGGCAGATACAGGTCGCTTCCGTCCTCGCCCGCCGCCTTGAGCCGCAGGTGTTCGCCCGTCCTCAGGCCCGCCGGAACCCGGACGCGCAGCAGGCGCGCGCCGATCCGGACCTCGGTCAGACCACCCTCCAAGGCTTCGCGAGGTCCGATCCCCACCACCGGCGGGCTCGCCGGGCGTACCGTCGGCGCCTCAAGCGCCAGCGGCGCGGTCTGATGCTGGAGCAGTCGCCAGGCCGCGATCGTCTTGCGGAACCGCGCCTCGCTGCCGCCTGCGGCTTCTGGCCGCGCCGCCTTGATGGCGATGCGGAAGGCCGCGGTCAGCGCCGCGCCGTCCACGGGGCCGGTCAGGCCGAGCAGGGCATAGGCCTCACGGGTCGAGGCGACTTCAGGAAGCGATCGGGCGCGCATCGGCGCACTAAGGCCCTGCACATGGTCAAGGCCCGGTTAACCGTGAAGCCTCTCCCCAGCGGGGCCGTGAAGGTCTATCTGCCGTTCATGACCGCACCTGTGATCCCCCCAAGCCCGACCCGCGAGGAATATGCGGCCGACTATGCCGCCGCCCTGGCCGCCAATGGCGATGAAACCATCTTCGATCGAACCGAGCCGTTCGGCCTGTTCGTCGACTGGCTGGGTGACGCCAAAGGGACCGAGCCGAACGACGCCAACGCCATGGCCCTGTCGACCGTGGACGCCGCCGGTGCCCCGGACAGTCGGATGGTCCTGCTCAAGGACGTCGATGGTGCGGGCTTCACCTTCTATTCGAACCGCGAGAGCGCCAAGGGCCTGGATCTGGCCGCCCATCCCCGCGCGGCCCTGCTGTTCCACTGGAAGTCGCTGCGGCGGCAGGTCCGGGTGCGCGGCTCCGTCGAACCGGTCACGGCCGCGGAAGCCGACGCCTATTTCGCCAGCCGCGCTCGCGAGAGCCGCATCGGGGCGTGGGCCTCGGACCAGTCCCGGCCGCTGGACGGCCGCGCCGCGCTGGAGGCCGCTATTGTCCGTGAGACCGCCCGCTTCGAGGGTGCCGACGTGCCGCGGCCCGAGCGCTGGACCGGCTGGCGCGTGGTGCCCGACAGCATCGAGTTCTGGCGGGATCGTCCGTTCCGCCTGCATGACCGGCTGAGATTCGACCGCACGGGCGCGGACTGGACCCGGACCCGTCTCTGGCCCTGAGGACCCGAGCTTGGGCCTTCAGGCTCCGTAGCGGGCCAGGAAGGTGTCCACCGCGTCCTCGACGATCTCGGCATTGGTGCGCCGGACCGCGATCTCGTCGCCGGTGACCAGCGGTACGAAGAAGACCGGGTGCTCGATCATGCCCATCAGATGCCCTGCCGCCCGGGACGGCCGGTCGATCGGCTTCAGGGCACCGGCCGCGGACTGGGCTTTCAGGATGGCGATCAGGGTGGCGCCGAAAGCCACCTGCCCATGGTCGAAGAACCGCCGCGCCACCGCCTGGAAGCGGGGCCTTTCCGCCATCACGAGGCGAAACACCGACCTGACGAACGGGTCGCCCATGAAGTCGGCATAGGCCTCGCCAAAGCTGATCAGCTGCTGGCGGGCGTCGCCCTCGATGGCGCCGACGCCGGCCATCTGCCGGGCGAAATCCTGGGCGGCGTCCTCGATGACCGCGTCGAACAGCTGGGCCTTGCCCTCGAAAAGCGCATAGAGGGTCGCCGTCGAAACCCCCGCCTCCCGGGCGATCGGCTCAATCCTGGTCGCCGCATAGCCATCGCTGACGAAGGCCTTGCGGGCGTAACGAAGGATCGCCTGTCGTTTGGGATCGAGGGTGGCGTGGAAGCCGACGCCGGGGCCGTGCATGAAATTCGTCACTCGCTGAATGTTGCAGGGTGACGCGCGAGTCCGCGGGTGGTCAAGGGCAGAAGAACAGCGTTCTCGCCTATTCCCCCAAAATGGGCGCCAGCAGTGGATGCGCGAGCACCGGGGCCGCCAGCCGCACCACGGCCTGGGGGTCCTCGAGGCGCACGGCGGCTGTGGCGTCGGCCACGATGAAGTCGGCGTTCAGTCGCGAGGGCTCGGTCAGCCGTTCATGCCCGGGCCGCACGGTGGCCAGATACTGGGCGATCACCGAATCGGCCGTCCGGCCCCGCTCGGTCTGGTCGCGCAGAAGGCGGCGGATGAAGCGGATGTCGGCCGGGGTGTCGACGAATACGCGGATGTCGAACAGGGCGGTCAGGTCGGGTGTGCAAAGCACATGGGTGCCCTCGACGATTACCACCTGGGCCGCCCGCACCGACTCGCCGCCCGGCTCCCGGCCGTGGTGGATGAAGGAATAGAGTGGTGCCTCGATGTCCTTCCCGGCCTTCAGGTCGGACAAATCGCGGATCATCAGTGCGTGGTCACGCGCCGCTACGTCGTCGAAATCGAAGGTCGCGGGATCGAAGTCGGGCAGGCTTGCCGCGTCGCGATAGTAGGCGTCCTCGCGCAGCAGCACCGCCGCGCCGTCGGGCAGGGCAGAAACGAGGGCCTCGGCGAGCGTGCTCTTGCCTGAGCCGGAGCCGCCGGTGATGGCGATGAGGATGGGCATGAAGCGCTTCAAGGACCGGAGACAAGATTTCGCGAGGTCCCTCTAACGGCAGGGTGACCTCACGTCACGTTGCTTATCACCGATCACGCCGATAGCGTGTTTCTCAAGCGCCTCGAGGAGCAGGCGCAGCCTTGAGGGATAGTGATGCTCGGATTGATGCAGGACTGGCCGCTGACGGTCGACAAGATCCTGGACCACGCGAAGAACTGGCATGGCCATCGCGAGGTGGTGACCCGTTCGGTCGAGGGGCCGATCATCCGCACCACCTATGCCGAGATCCACGCGCGGGCCAAACGGGTCACCGGCGTGCTGAAGGACTGGGACATCAAGGTCGGCGACCGGATCGCGACCCTGGCCTGGAACACCAGCCGCCACATGGAGGTCTGGTACGGCATCATGGGCATGGGCGCGGTCTGCCACACCCTGAACCCGCGCCTGTTCCCGGAACAGCTGATCTACATCATCAACCACGCCGAAGACCGGGTCATCTTCGTCGACCTGACCTTCATCCCCCTGCTGGAAGCGATCCTGCCGCACTGCCCCTCCGTGAAGCGGGTGGTGGTCATGACCGACGAACTGTCCATGCCGGCGACCAAACTGCCGGGCGCCGAATGCTACGAGGCCCTGCTCGGCTCGGCCTCGGAAGACGTGGTCTGGGGCGGGTTCGACGAACAGACGGCCTGCGGCCTCTGCTACACCTCGGGCACGACCGGCAATCCGAAGGGGGTGCTGTATTCGCACCGCTCGAACTTCATCCACACCTTGCTGGGCATGCAGTCCACCGTGCTGGGGCCGTCGCCGAAAGAGGTGATCCTGCCGGTGGTGCCCATGTTCCACGCCAACGCCTGGGGCATCGCCTTCGCCGGCCCGGCCTCGGGCGCCAAGCTGGTCATGCCCGGCGCGCGCATGGACGGTGCGGCCATCTATGAGCTGATCGAGAGCGAGGGTGTCACCTTCTCCGCCGCTGTGCCGACCGTCTGGCAGATGCTGCTGACCCATCTGCGTGAGAACAATCTGACCATCCCGACGGTCAAGCGGGTGATGATCGGCGGCTCGGCCGTGCCCGAAAGTCTGATCCGCGCCTTCCATGACGAGTTCGGCGTCGAGGTGGTCCAGGGCTGGGGGATGACCGAGACCTCGCCGATCGGGACCATTTCGATCCTGACCCCCGAACTGGAGGCGCTGCCCTATGACGAGGGCATGAAATGGCGGGTCAAACAGGGCATGCCGCCGCTGGGTGTCGAGCTCAAGCTGAAGAACTACGCCGGTCAGGAGATGCCGCATGACGGCACGACCTACGGCCGCCTGATGATCAAGGGCCCGACCATTGCCAGGGGCTATTTCAAGGAGGAGGGCGGCGATATCCTCGACCACGAGGGCTTCTTCGACACCGGCGATGTCTCGACCATCGACGAGTACAATTTCATGCAGATCACCGACCGCGCCAAGGACGTGATCAAGTCCGGCGGCGAGTGGATCAGCTCGATCGAGATCGAGAACATCGCGGTCGGCCATCCGGGCGTTGAACTGGCCGCCGTCATCGGCGCAGCCCATCCGAAATGGGACGAACGCCCGGTTCTGATCGTCAAGCTGAAGCCTGACGTGGCCCAGAACAAGCAGGAGCACCTCGACTTCCTGCAGGGCAAGATCGCGAAATGGTGGATGCCGGACGACGTCGTCTTCGTGGACGACATCCCCCTCGGTGCCACGGGCAAGATCGACAAGAAGCTGCTGCGCGAGCGGTTGAAGGACTATCGCCTGCCGACGGCGGGGGCCTGACCGGATGGCGCGCCGCACGCCAGGTGCGGGACGGGTCCAGGCGCTGGCCCTGCTCGCGGCCGCGGCGCCGGCCCTCGTTGTTGTCTCGGCGCTGGGGACCCGCGTGGGCGCCTGGCCGGTCGAGATCGGCTATGACCTCCTGACCCTGCAGGTCGCCTGGTTCCTCGCCTTCGTCGGCGCGGCGGCCGCCCTCGGCGCGCTGGCTCTCTCCTTCGCCGGCTTCCGCAAGCTCGGCGTCATGGCCATCGCCGCGGTCCTCGTGGCCGGCGTGACCCTCGGCGGCTTCATCTGGCAGAAGGCCCGGCTTTCCGCCGGTCCGGTGGAAAACGTCAGCACCGATCTGGTCGAGGTGCCGGGCTTCGGCGACCTGGGCGCAGAGCGGCGCGGGCAGGGACCCGGTCCCGCCGTGGGGTTGGATGCCTGCCCCGGTGCCCTGCCGGTCATGCGCCAGATCGCGCCGACCACCGCCATCTATGCCCTCGAACAGGCCGGCTTCACCCTGAGGGGCGCGGGCGTGGCGCGGGCAGACGGCAGTCAGGAAGGCTTCTGGTTCGGCGTCGACCATGACGCCGTGATCCGGATCCGCCCCGGCCGCACCGATATTCGGGTCGCCGCGCGCGATCACCGGCCCCACGGCGGCGAGGCCTGCCGTCTTGCGACCGCCATCAGCGAGACCCTGCGCGCCGCCGGCTGAGGCTAGATCAGCGTCCAGTCCGCATCGATCGCCGGCTCCGGCGCGGCCCGTACCCGTCCCGCCCGCTCCAGTGCGATCAGATGGGCCCAGACCGACAGGCTGGCCGCCGGCCATAGCCGCGAATCCACGGCGGCATAGAGAACCGGGACCATGTCGGCGATCCGCCGGTCTCCGGTCGCCAGTCGATCGAGCACCTGGGCCTCGCGCCCCCGCCGGTGCGCCCTGTAGGCGGCGAGGAACGGTCCCGGCTCCGTGATCGGTGCGCCGTGGGTCGGCCAGATCGTCGAGAAGCCGCGCGCGATCACCGTCTCGAGGCTGGCCATATAGGCGGCCATGTCGCCGTCCGGCGGTGCCACGATGGTCGTCGACCAGCCCATGACGTGGTCCCCGCTGAACAGGGCGTTCTCCTCCACGAGGACAAAGGCCATGTGGTTTGAGGCGTGGCCGGGCGTGGCCAGGGACTCAAGGGTCCAGCCGTCGCCCTCGAGCCGCTCGCCCCCGTTCAGGACGATGTCGGGCGTGAAAGCCTCGTCCTCTTCCTCGTCCAGCGATGCGGAGGCGTGGACGGTGCGCGCCGGCGGGACCGCGGCCAGGATCGGCGCGCCCACGGCCTGCGCGAACGGGCGGGCGAGGGGGGCGTGGTCCCTGTGGGTGTGGGTCACCAGCACATGGCTGACGGTCTGGCCTTCGACGGCCGCCAGCAGGGCCGCCAGATGGGCGTCGTCCAGTGGGCCGGGGTCGATGACCGCCACGCCCGCGCCCGGGGCGTCCCGGCCGACAATATAGGTCCCCGTCCCGGTGTAGGTGAAAGGCCCCGGATTGTCGGCGACCACGCGCCGGATCAGCGGCGAGACCCGGTCGACCCGCCCGTACTCAAACGCCGGCATTGATACGAAAGGGATCATCCGGCGCGGCCCGCCCCTTGCGTTAGGACTCCGGTAACCTTCCGCGGAGTGCCGAAAGTGGCCGTTTCCATCGCCCTGGCTGTTTCAAATCGGCTCCAGCCCATTGCAGCGGCCTTCCTGTGTCTCATGGCGTTGCAACTCGCCGTGGCGTCCTGCACGCCGGAACCGGTGCCCTACGCCACCCGCGTGGCCATCATTCGCTAAGGGTCTACAGCGGAACCCGGCCGAGGTCGTAGCCCGCTGTAGCCGCCGTCTCCCGCAGGGTGTCCGCATCTGCGCCCTCGAGCCGCCGGGCCATGGCCCAGGCCGCCGTCGAGCGCATGCCGGAGCGGCAGAACATCACCGTCGGCACGCCATCGGCCAGCGTAGCCCGCACCGTCGCGACCTGATCTGTTCCAGGCAGGCCGGAGACGGGGACCCAGACAAAATCCAGACCCGCGTCCCGCGCCGCGGCTTCCATCGCGGCGCTGGATGGCTGGCCCGGGTCTTCGCCGTCCGGCCGGTTGCTGATGACGCGGCCGAAGCCGGCGGCTGCGAGCGCCGGCATGTCGCCCGGAGCAAGCTGCGCCGAGACAGAAACCGTCGGCGAAAGCGGGCGTAGGGTCACCACTACTGTCTCCGCACCCGGACGGCGCGGCTGCCGCCCACGGTCAGCAGGAAGCTGCCCAGCGCAGCCTTTCGCACGCGGGCGGGCTGGCCGGGACGATTCGCGAAGCGAACGCGCTCGGAATCGATCTGGCGCCACACGCTTCCGTCCGCCAGTCGAAAGACCCAGCGGCCCTCGCCGACCAGCGAGGCGCTCTGGAGCGTGGATTCGATCGACTCGATCTCGACCGTGTTCTCCGGACCGAACAGGCGGGGCAGGGAGGGCATTTCAAAGCCGAACAGCTGGCGGCGCGTCTCGGCGACCCCGGCGCGGTCGATCACAACGACGTCGCCCTGACGCTGGGCGGTGTCCAGCGCGCCCGCGGCGGTGTCGAAACAGGTCAGCCGGGCTGTGTTGTCCGCGATCCCGCGGCAGGCCATCAGGCGCTCGAGCGTTTCGGGTCGTTCCTGAACCGGCGTCGCCTGGGCCGAGAGAGTCGAAGCCGCCGCCAGTGCTGCAAGGCCGGAAATCAAAGACATCGTTTCAACCTCGATAAAGCCTGCTCGGGCGGGTCCCTTCAGTCGGACAAGACGCCCGCACGGTCAACCTCCCGCCCCGGCAGCAGCGGGTGTGTCTGTATCGTGGCCTAAATACGACAGTGACGCTTCGACATAGTTACAGTCGTGTAATTTGACTGGTGATTGGAGCCGCGGAGAGCATACCCTTGGGCAACTGCGGGCGGATTCCGTCCGCGGGGGAAGGGAATATTCCATTTCTAAGGCTGCGGTAGCCCGGTTTCCGGACGCTGCCGAACATCAGGAGACGACCTTTGAGAACCCAGAAAATCCGTAATCGGCTGCTGTCGACGACGATGATCGGCGGATTCGCCGCTCTCGCCTTCGCCGCGCCGGCCATGGCCCAGGACGCCCCGGCGTCGCAGGACCTCGACGATGTCATCGTCACCGGTTCGCGCATCCCGCAAACCAACCTGGTCACCACCAGCCCGGTGACGCAGGTCACGGGCGAGGACATCGACGTCGCGGGCGTGACCCGGGTCGAAGACCTGATCTCGCAACTGCCGCAAGCCTTCGCCGCCCAGAACTCGACCGTCTCGAACGGCGCGTCGGGCACGGCCACGGTCTCGCTCCGCAACCTCGGCTCGTCGCGCACCCTGGTGCTGATCGACGGTCGCCGCATGGGCTACGGCTCGCCGAACGACGACGCGGCCGACCTGAACCAGATTCCGGAACAACTGGTCGAGCGCGTTGAAGTCCTGACCGGCGGCGCCTCCGCCGTCTACGGTTCGGACGCTGTCGCCGGCGTCGTCAACTTCATCATGAAGAAGGACTTCGAAGGCCTGCAGATCGACGCCCAGTACGGCTTCTATCAGCACAACAACGACTATGACGGCGTGGGCAACCTGCGTTCGGTCATCGCCGCACGCGGCGCGACCAACCCTTCCCAGTTCGCCCTGCCGGACGACAACGTCTCGGATGGCGAGAGCCGTTCGATCAACATCACGATGGGCGTTTCGGCGCCGGACGGCCGCGGCAATATCACCGCCTACGCCGGCTACCGTAACAACAATCCGATCCTGCAGCGCGACCGCGACTATTCGTCGTGCGCCATTGCGCGTCCCTCGACCTCGACCAGTCTGGACTACACCTGCGGCGGTTCGGGCACCTCGTTCCCGGGCCGTTTCACGGACTTCGCGGGCGGCTTCAACTCCACCCTCGGCGCCGGCCGCACCTTCGTGCCGTTCAGCAATGCCCTGCACCAGTACAACTACGGCCCGCTGAACTACTATCAGCGTCCCGACGAGCGCTACACCCTGGGCGCCTTCGGCCGTTATGAGGTCAATGACAAGGTCGAGGCCTTCGCCCAACTGATGTTTACGGACTATCGGTCGGTTAGCCAGATCGCACCGTCGGGCGACTTCTTCAACACCAATACGATCAACTGCGGCAACCCGCTTCTGGGTGCCCAGCAGGCTTCGACCATCGGCTGTACCGCCGGCGACATCGCGGCGGATACCGTCCGCTCGATGTACATCGGCCGTCGTAACGTCGAGGGCGGCGGTCGTCAGGACGACCTGAACTACACCTCCTATCGCGGCGTGGCCGGCATTCGCGGCGAGCTCACCCCGGGCTGGAACTACGACATCGCCGCGCAATTCTCGCGCGTCGCCCTGGCCCGGACCTACCTCAACGACTTCTCGGTCACGCGCCTCAACCGCGCGCTGGACGTGGTCAATGTCGCCGGCACGCCGACCTGCCGGTCGGTCGTCAACGGCACTGACCCGAACTGCGTCCCCTACGACATCTTCATCGTGGGCGGCGTGACCCCGGCGGCCCTCAACTACCTGCAGATCCCGCTGATCCAGCGTGGTGAAACGACCCAACAGGTCGTCACCGCCGCCATCACGGGCGACACGGGCTGGTCGTTCCCGACCTCCGCCCGCACCGTCCAGGTCGCGTTCGGCGCCGAGTATCGTCGTGACGCCCTGGCCTCCACCACGGACGCCGCCTTCGCTTCGGGCGACGGCGCCGGTCAGGGTGGCCCGACGATCGGTCTGTCGGGTGACGCGGACGTCTCCGAAGTCTTCGGTGAAATCCAGATCCCGCTGGCCGACGACCAGCCCTGGGCCTATTCGGCCTCGATCGACGCCGCCTACCGTCGTTCGGAGTATGAGAACTTCGGCACCGACACCTACAAGATCGGCGCCGACTACGCTCCAGTCGAAGACTTCCGCCTCCGCGCCAGCTATTCGCGTGCTGTGCGGGCGCCGAACGTGATCGACCTGTTCTCCGCCCAGGGCCTCGGCCTGTTCGACATCGCCCGCGATCCCTGCGACGCGACGACGGGCGCCGTGGCCGCCGGCTGTATCGGTGCGGGCGCTCACCAGGTCACCGCGGGTGAATCGACCAGCGGCGCTCTGGACAGTCCGGCGGGCCAGTACGCCCAACTGACTGGCGGCAACCCGAACCTGAATGTGGAGGAGGCGGATACGCTTACCTACGGCTTCGTGTTCCAGCCGACCGCCATCCCGGGCTTCAATATCTCGGTTGACTACTTCAGCATCGAGGTTGCGCAGGCCATCCAGACGGTCGGCGCCGCCAACACGCTGAACCTCTGCTACGTCGATGGCGACGCTGCGGCCTGCTCGCGGATCGTCCGCAATACGTCCAACGGCGCCCTGTGGGTCGGCAACGGCTACGTCCAGAACCTCAACAACAACATCGGCGGTCTGCAAACCGCTGGCGTCGATGTCAACGCCAACTATGCGTTCGATTTCGAGGACGTGGGCATGATGAACATGGGCTCGATGCAGCTCTCGTTCGTCGGCACCTGGCTGGAAGAACTGGTCTTCGACAGCGGCACCGGCGGCGCCGGCGCGGTCGTCGATTGCGTGGGTCAGTTCGGCTCGATCTGCGGAACCAGCAATCCCGAATGGCGTCACCGCGCCCGGGCGACCTGGCTGACGCCGTGGGATCTCGATCTGTCCGCGACGTGGCGCTACTACGGAGAGGTGGACAACGACGCTCAGACGGAAACCTACGGTGCTGTCACGGTTCCCCGTCTCGACCGTCACTTCGACGCCGAGAACTACCTCGACCTGGCGGCCGTGTGGCAGGTGATGGATACCGTCACCCTCCGCGCCGGCGTCAACAACGTCCTGGATAACGATCCGCAGATCTCTTACAACGTGGGAACGACCGGCAACGGCAACACCTTCCCGCAGCTGTATGACTCGCTGGGCCGTTACTTCTTCTTCAGTGTCACCGCCAACTTCTAGGGGCTGACATCGAGAGCATCTTGGGCGGCGGATCTTCGGGTCCGCCGCCCTTTTTTGTCGCCGGGTCCGCCGCCGCAGAAAAACCATCTGCCCTGTTCAAGCGTTGCGGTCTGATCTTCCCGTCGCACGATCCCGGATGTCTTCATGTTCCTCGGCCTCGTCTCCGCCCTCGTCATCGCCACGCAGACGCCTCCGCCCGCCCGGGACGAGGGGGTCATGTCCACCGCGCCGGGTGTCGATGCGGTCGAGACCGAACGCTTCCGCGAGGCCGTCGCCTACGCCAATCCGATGCCGCGGGGCGCGCCTGAGAGTGACTATCCGCTGGTCGCATGGTGCGAGGCTCTGGTGAACGGCCACGTCGCGCTCGGCGAGACCCTGACCAACGGCGATCCGCTGGACCTGGACATCATCCGTCTGGGCAAGCTGGAGGCCGCTGATTTTCGAGCCGCCCTGAACGCCGCCGAACCGCGCCAGACCGCCGCCAGCCGCGCCGCCGCCGCCGCCGCCGCCGCCGAGGCTGCAGCCAAATGGACGCCGCTGGCCGGTCAGGAAGAGGCCGTGCGCAGCCAGGCCTTCGGCCTGTTCTTCGGCCTGCCGGGCCGCTGCGAGCACGCCGCCCGCCGCCTGCGCGACAACATCACCACCCCGCCGGCGACCCCCGCGGACGTCGGTCTGGAATAGGGACCTGTCCGGGGGGCCGCGCTAGGAGTTCAGGAACGCCGCCCGCCAGCCGATCAACTGGCCTCCGGCATCCTTCAAGTCGGTGCGTTCCGTCAGCGCCAGCCCCGCCCGCGCGGCCCGCTGGATGAAGAGCTCGCGGCCCGGTTCGTCCAGTGCGGCGAGGGTCTGGCTTTGCTGACGATGCCGCCAGGCCGCATTGCCGGCCTCGAACACATCGAGCCGGGCGAGGGCGCTTGTTGGCTCATACGAGGCCACGCCGCGCGCCAGATCCTCGAGATAGCTCACAAAATAGCGCACCGGCTCGAACGCCGCTGTGCGCTCCAGCCGGGCGACGGCCTGCTGAACCGAGCTCCGCAGCGCGTCTTCCGCCACGGCGGCCGGCACGCCCTTGAGATGTGCGGTGAAGGCGCGGCGGGCGTGGCGGATCGCTCCGGACTTGCCCAGCACCGCGTCATAGGCCGCGATCTGCTCCGCCGTCTGCAGGGTGATGACGCTGTCGGAATGGTGGATCAGCATCAGGGCCCGGCCACCCGGCTTCAGCACCCGACCCAGTTCCTGGAGCGCGGGCCGGGTGTCCGCATATTCGATCCCGAACTGCGACGAGGCGCCGTCAAAGGACGCCGCCGGGAAAGGCAGCTTCTCCAGGGCGACGCCGCCCAGCAGCCGACAATCTGCGGTCAGGCGCGCGCCGGCGGCTTCGACATCGGCATAGTCGACTCCGGTGATCGCGAATGTTTTCCCGCTCGCGGCCGCCGCGCCGCTCGCATAGCCCGCGACCTGACCGTTTCCGGTGGCCAGATCCAGCAGGTGCGCGCCGGTGTCGAAGGTCTGGAACCAGTTCGCCCAGATCGGTTCGGTGTCAAAGGCGACCGGTCCGGCCGCCGTCTGCACCGTCATGACGTCGGTGCGACCGCCTCGCCAATAGTCGCTCCAGTGCCAGCCGCGCCGCTTCTCGGAAGGCGAAGGGCTCATGCCGGCTCCTGTCAGGCCTTGAACGGGACCGCGACGAGTCTCGCCCGACGCCCGGTCTTGTTAGATCAACCCGCCGGTCCGGCCAAGCGGCAGGCTCAGGCCGCGTCGCTTCGCGCGGGCGTTGCGGGGTCATAGTTGAGGATCGGCGACAGCCAGCGTTCGGTCGTGGCGATGTCCCAGCCCTTCCGCCGGGCGTAGTCCTCGACCTGATCCGGATCGATCTTTCCGACCCCGAAATAGTGGCTCCCGGCATGTCCGAAATACAGACCTGACACCGACGCCGGCGGCGTCATGGCGTAGCTTTCGGTCAGGGCCATGCCGGCGTTGTCCTCCGCCTGAAGCAGCCGGAACAACGTCACCTTCTCGGTGTGATCGGGTTGGGCCGGATAGCCGGGGGCGGGTCGAATGCCTTGATATCGCTCGGCGATCAGGTCCTCGACCGTGGTGTCCTCGTCCGCCGCATGGCCCCAGAGTTCGGTCCGCACGGTCTTGTGCAGGGCCTCGGCGAAGGCCTCGGCCAGACGGTCGGCGAGGGCTGTGGCCATGATGGCGGAATAGTCGTCCCCGGCGTCCTTGAACCGTTTGGCGATCTCCAACTCGCCATGGCCGGCGGTCACAGCGAAGGCGCCGATATAGTCCTGACCTTGCTCCGCCACGAAGTCCGACAGCGCCAGATTGGGCTTACCGTTCGATTTCTTGATCTGCTGCCGCAGGGTGTGGAAGCGGGCGACCTCGTCGGCGCGGCTCTCGTCCGCATAGACGGCGATGTCGTCGCCGACGGCGTTGGCGGGCCAGAAGCCGATCACGCCGCGCGCCGTGAACCATTTCTCGTCCACGATCCGCTTCAGCATCGCCTGTGCATCGGCGAACAGGTCGCGCGCGGCCTGGCCGACGATCTCGTCTTCGAGAATCAGCGGATAGCGGCCGATCAACTCCCAGCTCGCAAAGAACGGCGTCCAGTCGATGTGGTCGGCCAGGTCCTGCAGATCCCAACTGTCGAAGGCGCGTACGCCCAGGAAGGACGGCGCGCAGGGCAGGGGCGTCGCCGGATCGGGCTTGAAGCGGTTCTGGCGCGCGGCGGGCAGGGACGCCCGCGCCTTGACCTCCTGACCGCGCGCATATTGCTCGCGGATGCGGATGTATTCGTCGCGCGTGGCCGCCTCGTTCTTCGAGCGCTCGGTTTTGGAAAGCAAACCTGACACGACGCCCACGGCGCGGCTGGCGTCCACGACATAGGTGGTCGAGCCGGCGCGATAGCCCGGCTCGATCTTGACCGCCGTATGCGTCCGGCTGGTGGTCGCTCCACCGATCAGGAGGGGCACGACGAAACCGCGTCGCTCCATTTCCTTTGCTACGAAGACCATCTCGTCCAGCGACGGCGTGATCAGGCCGGACAGGCCGATGATGTCGACCTTGTGCTCGACCGCGGCGTCCAGAATCCGGTCCGCCGGGACCATGACGCCGAGGTCGATGACCTCGTAATTGTTGCACTGCAGCACGACGCCGACGATGTTCTTGCCGATGTCGTGGACGTCGCCCTTGACCGTGGCCATCAGGATGCGGCCGGCCTGTTCGCGCGGCTTTCCGGCCTTTTCGGCCTCCATCCAGGGCTCCAGCCAGGCCACGGCCTGTTTCATCACCCGGGCCGATTTCACCACCTGCGGCAGGAACATCTTGCCCGAGCCGAACAGGTCGCCGACCACGTTCATCCCGTCCATCAGCGGGCCTTCGATGACGTGCAGGGGGCGGTCGAAAGACAGACGCGCCTCTTCGGTGTCGGCGTCGATGAAGTCGGTGATGCCGTTGACCAGGGCGTGTTCGATCCGCTTGCCGACGGGCTGGTCGCGCCACTTCAGATCGACGACCCGCGCCACGCCCTTGTCGCCCTTGTAGTTGGGGGCGATGTCGACCAGCCGCTCGGTGTTGGACACATTGGTCCGCTGCGGCCGGTTCAGGATCACGTCCTCGACGGCTTCGCGCAGCGTCGCGTCAAGGGTGTCGTACACGGGCAGGTCGCCGGCGTTGACGATGCCCATGTCCATGCCCGCCTGGATGGCGTGGTAAAGGAAGACGCTGTGGACCGCCCGCCGCACCGGCTCATTGCCGCGGAAGCTGAACGAGACGTTCGACACCCCGCCCGACACCCGCGCATAGGGCAGGGTCGCCTTGATGACCTTCGTCGCCTCGATGAAGTCGACGGCGTAGTTGTCGTGCTCCTCG
>JAUYAG010000127.1 GCA_030693575.1 Brevundimonas sp.
GCCGCCTCCATCTATGTCGCCTTCATGCGCGAGGCCTCGACCATCCAGCCCGGCTTCACCACCGCCGAGGCGATCCAGGCCGCCATACGCCGGGGTGCCTCCTACGAGCCGGCCCAGCTTTCGCGCGGCATGATCGCCTACGGCTCGATCCTGGCGCTGCAGTCGCCGGAGTTCGTCCAGGGCGTCCGCGCGATCGCCGCCGACCCCGAGAGCCGTCGCCAGATGATCGATCGCATCGCGGCCGATCCCGCCTATGCCGCCACCCTGCCCGGCGCCGACGCGGCCGCCGGCCTGATCATCGGCACCATCGGCCGCGATTCGGCGGCCATGCTGGTCATCGCCGACGCCGTCGAGGCGGACGCCTACACCATCCAGGCCCGGAACGACCCGCGCCGCCGCTGGGCCACCGCCCACATCACCGACCGCGTGACGCGGCTTGAGGGCGCCAAGGCCCTCTCGGCGGTGCAGATGCTGCCGTCGGCCGAGGAATCGGCCCGCCTGTTCGCCGCCGCGAACTCAGGGGCCGGCCTGTCGCTGAACCCGTCGCGCTCGGGCCCGCCCTATACGCCGGCCATCGCCCGGTCGCTGTCCATCGCCGCCCTGGCCGCGCTCGGCGCCGGCGGCGAGGAGGCCCGGGCCAATACCGAAGCCCTGACGGTCGAGCAGAACAGCGAGTTCTGCCTCAACATGTCCAAGCTGATGCTGTTCCAGTGCCTGGCGGCGTCCCGCCCCAGCTACGAGGACATGTTCTGCGTCGGCCGCCATGTCGCGCGCGATCTGGCCACCTGCACCGCCCAGAACATCACCCCGGCTCCCGTGGAAGGGGCGGAGACAACCGTGGCCGGCGCTGCGGATTCCGCCCCCGCCCAGACCCCTGTGGCCGAGGCCGCGGCCGCGGCATCGGTGTCCGCCACAGCCGCCCTGAACAGCGGGCGCTGACGCTCGTTTCCATTCAGGCGTCGCAATGACGCTTGTGGCGGTTGCGTCAACGACGGTTGGCGTGTAATGACCCGCGCTCTTGAATTCAGGGTCCCTAGACCCCGCCGCGAGGGCTGACTGGTCAGCGCGGCGTTTGTGTTGTTGAGGCGAGGCGATGGCCGAGATCATTCTGAACGTGGACGTCCGTGATGGCGTCGGCACCGGCGGCGCTCGCGCCGCGCGCCGCGCGGGCATGGTCCCGGGCGTGCTGTACGGCGGCGACAAGGCCCCCGTGGCTATCTCGGTGAACGAGCGCGACTTCCGCAAGTCGCTCTACACCGGCAAGCTGCTGGGTCACCTGGTGACGCTGAAGTACGGCACGGAATCGCAGCCGGTCATCGCGCGCGATGTCCAGTTCGATCCGGTCACCGACCGTCCGCTGCACTTCGACCTCATGCGGGTCGACGAAAAGCAGACGATCAAGATCGAAGTGCCGGTGCACTTCATCAACCAGGACCAGTGCGAAGCCTTCCGTCAGGGCGGTTCGCTGGAAGTCGTCCGTCACGCGGTCGAGGTGAAGGTCCGCGCGGATCACATCCCGGAAGACCTGATCGTCGACCTGTCCAAGCACAAGATGGGCGACACCATCCGCTGGACCGACCTGCTGGGCACCAAGGACGTTGAGCCGACCATCACGGACCGTGACTTCGTGATCGCCTCGATCAAGACGTCTTCGGCCGCCATCTCGGCCGCTGCTGACGAGGCGCACGACGCCGAAGTCGCCGCCGAGGTCGAAGCCACCGAACAGGCCGCCGCTGAAGAAGCCGGCGAAGCCACGGAAGACACCGCCGAGGGCTGATAGCCGCTCGACAAACTGCTACTGGAACGGCCCCATCCGGAAACGGACGGGGCCGTTTCCTTATCCGGACCTCGCGCCATGATCATCATCGCCGGCCTGGGCAATCCGGGCCCCAGATACCAGGGCAACCGCCACAACATCGGCTTCATGGCCGCCGACGAGATTGCGCGGCGCTGGTCGTTCGGCCCCGAGCGGGCCAAATTCCAGTCGGTGATCCGCGAGGGCGAGGTCGCGACGGCCGGCGGGCCGGTCAAGGTCCTGCTGATGAAGCCCCAGACCTATATGAACGAGAGCGGTCGGGCCGTGGCCGAGGCGGCGCGCTTCTACAAGGTCCAGCCCGGCGCGGTCATCGTCTTCCATGACGAGATCGACCTGGCCCCCGGCCGGTTCCGCATGAAGACCGGTGGCGGGGCGGCCGGCCAGAACGGTGTGCGCAGCCTGATCAGCCAGCTCGGCCCCGACTTCCGCCGCGCCCGCATGGGCGTGGGCCATCCCGGCGCGCCGGAGCTGGTGCACGGCCATGTGCTGAGCGACTTCCACAAGGCCGACCGGACGTGGCTGGAGCCGATGCTGACCGCCGTCGCCGACGCCCTGCCCTTCGCCCTCGCCGGCGACGACGACCGCTACCAGGCCGAGGTCATGCGCCTGGCCCCCGCTCCCAAATTCAGCCCCCGTCAGGCCGCACAGAACGCAGCCCGCGACGCGGACCGGGGCGAATAGCCGCCCTCCCCCTGTGTACGACGCTTGAACAAGGCCTGATCTGATGAACCGCGCCCCGATCCTCGCCGCCGCCCTGCTGGCGCTGACGGCCTGCAGCCCCTCCGGCCCCGACGCCTCCGGCGAGCCGGCGACCGTGCAGGTGGCGGGCGCGATCTGTCGCCCCACGCCGGTCGGGCGTCAGATGACGGGCTGCTACCTGACCCTGACGAGCGCCTCCGCCGACCGTCTGGTCTCCGCCAGCAGCCCGGACGCCAGTCTGGTCCAGGTCCACGAGAGCCGGATCGAGAGCGGCATGATGATGATGCGCGAACTCCGGGACGGCCTGCCCCTGCCCGCCGGAGAGGCCGTGGCCCTTCAACCGGGCGGCAATCACCTGATGCTGCTGGGGGTCAAGGAGCCCCTGGTGGCCGGCGATACGGTGGCCCTGACCCTGACGTTCGCCACCTCGGCCCCGGTCGAGGTGACCGCGACCGTCGGCCAGCCCGCGCCCCGGGACGGCGATGCGGCCGCCGCTCCCGCCGCGAACTGACGCCTGAACCTGACAAACCGGTCGCGACGGGCTAAAGGCTCGCGCTCACTCGAAAGCTCCCCAAGACCATGGCCCTGAAAGTCGCGATCGTCGGCCTGCCCAATGTCGGCAAGTCCACCCTGTTCAACGCCCTGACCAAGACGGCGGCGGCCCAGGCCGCCAACTATCCGTTCTGCACCATCGAGCCCAATACGGGCGACGTGGCGGTGCCCGAGCCCCGGCTGGAGGCCCTGGCGGCCATCGCGGGCTCGAAGGAGATCATCCCCTCGCGGATCACCTTCGTCGACATCGCCGGCCTGGTGCGTGGCGCGTCCAAGGGCGAGGGCCTGGGCAACCAGTTCCTGGCCAATATCCGCGACTGCGACGCCGTGGCCTTCGTCGCCCGCTGCTTCATCGACGACGACATCACCCATGTCGAAAACCGCATCGACCCGATCAGCGATCTCGAGATCATCGAGACAGAACTGATGCTGGCCGACCTCGAAAGCCTCGAGAAGCGCGTGGTCAACGTCGAGAAGAAGGCCAAGGGCGGCGACAAGGAGGCCCAGACCACCCTGCGCCTGATCAACATGGCCCTGACGCCCCTGCGCGCCGGCAAGCCCGCGCGCGTGGTCCAGGTCGACAAGGAGGACCAGAAGGCCTGGCACATGCTCCAGCTGCTGACCTCCCTGCCGGCCCTCTATGTGTCCAACGTCGACGAGAACTCGGCCGACAAGGGCAATGAGCTGTCCGACCAGGTCGCCGCCCGCGCCGCACAGGACAATGCCAAGGCCGTGGTCATCTCGGCCAAGATCGATTCCGAACTGGCCGTGCTGGACGCCGAGGAACAGGCGGAGTTCCTCGAAAGCCTCGGCCTGGCCGAGCCGGGTCTGAACCGGCTGATCCGCGAGGCCTACGCCCTGCTGGGCCTGCAGTCCTACTTCACCGTGGGTCCCAAGGAAGCGCGCGCCTGGACCATTCCGATCGGGGCCACGGCACCGCAGGCCGCGGGCGTGATCCACACCGATTTCGAGAAGGGCTTCATCCGGGCCGAGACCATCGCCTTCGAGGACTTCGTCGAGCTGAAGGGCGAGGCGGGTGCCCGCGCGGCCGGCAAGCTGCGCGCCGAGGGCAAGCCCTATGTCGTCAAGGACGGCGACGTGATGAATTTCCTGTTCAACTAGACCGTTCGTCGCTTGAACTGACGCGCCCTGAGAGTCCTTCACCTGGCGATGGCTGGTTCATCACAAAGGACACAAGGAAGGTCACAAAGGACACAACGGGTCCTGTGAGGATGCCCGAAGCGTGCTCGCTGTCGAGGCAGAGAGAAAACGCCCGGACCCACGCCGGGGCCGTGGATCAATGCGGCGTACGCCGCGATCTCAAATCAGCCAGAGAGGGCACCGACCTCGACACTGCTCCGGTCCCGTCGTGTTCTTTGTGACCTTCCTTGTGTCCTTTGTGATGAACCTTCCCACCTCGCCCAAAGCGGAGCGGCGGCAGATTCCACTCAGCGGACGATTGCTCAGGGGACCGGTGCCGCGGCCGGAGCGGCGGGCAGCGCAGGACACCGCGCGAGGCTGATCACCGCATTGTCCCGGTTCAGCCAGGTCAGGCGCATGCCGTCACCCTGCACCGCCATCCGGATGCGCTCGCTCGAGGTCTCGCCTTCCGCGGCGCAGGCTAGCGCCGCCTCATAGCCGTCGGAGACCTGGGTGATCGACAGGATGCCGCAGCTGTTCTCATAGCCCTCGAACCGGGTGGTGGTGATCTCGATCGGCCGCTCCGCGCCTTGCGGATTGGCGCACCATGCGGTGTTGGCGGCCCAGCGTCCGACGAAGGTCTGCGGCCCCGACCCCGGCATGATGGATCCGACCCCGGGCGGCGGTGTCGGCGGCGGGGCGTCGGCCTCCGGCGTGAGGATCGGCGCGGCCGGATCCGTCGGTGGATTGGTCCCGGACTGGCCGCATGCGGCGAGCGCAAAAACGGCGAGGACGGCGAGGCGATTTACGGTCATCAGACATGAACGCTGTTCGGCCGTCGCGGCTCCGAACTTTCCCCCACATCACGAATTCGCGGTCACGCTTGCATCGCCTGCAAGATTTTGCGACCGGTTCGCTTGTGTCGAGAACAAGGGGGCGTCCCGCATGACTCAGAACACCAATCCATGGGCGAAACAGATCGATCCGCTGGCGCAGGATATCGCCGCGGTGCTCAGAAGCATGGGCGGTTCGGCTCACCAGCGCGATGTCGTCCAGTGCATCGCCGCCATGAAGCGACAGCGTGGCGAGACCGTCGCCCAGGACCTCGCCAACAAGATCGTCGAGGCCTTCGAACGCTATCGCGACCTGTTCTTCAAACCCTTCGGCGAAGGCTCGATGCGCTGGGCCCTGCAACCCGGCGTCGCCTGACACCTTCCTGAAACCGGCCAACGAAAAGGCGCGCACCCCGCGAGGGATGCGCGCCTTCGTCGTTCAGGCCGTCAGGTCCCGGAGCCTGATCGGTTGAGGAGGAATCGCTTCGCGATTCCGCCGATGCCGTGAATCAGGCTCCAGCATGATTCTGGATCGAAATCTGATTTTGGACGCGATCGCGTCCAAACCGATTTCGATCTAGAAGCGGCGGACGTAGCTCAGGCCGTAGGTGTCGAGCTCACCGCCGTTGTCGTCGGTGAAGTCGCGACGGGTCCAGTCAGCGCGGACGCCGTTCTGGTTGTCGAAGAAGTAGTTGGCGCCGACGCCGTAGTTGACGCTCTCGCCGTCTTCCGTGGCGCTGAAGCCGGCGACGTCAGCCTTGATCGAGGTCGTGCCGTAACCGAGACGGCCGAAGAGTTCGAAATTCGGGCTGATCGGCAGGGTGGCCACGCCATAGGCGGCGACGTCGTATTCATGGGACAGGTCACCGGTCACGGCACCGACGGTGATGTCGTCGTCCTTGACGCCGAACGAGGCCTCGCCCTCAACGCCGAAATACGGATTGACCTTGGCCGTCACGCGGCCGGTGATGGCGCCCAGGTTGGCGTCGTCGCCGTCCAGCACGGTGTAGCCCACCGAGCCCGAGACTTGCGGGGACGAAATGCTCTGGGCCATGGCCGGCGCTGCGATCAGAGTAAGCGCGGCGGTGGCGAGAAGAATGTTACGCATTGTTTCTTGTATCCTCTAGATGTGGCAACCAACGGCTGCCAGCCCCATCCAGCGGGATACAAATGGGCTGCGGATGAAGGCGTTCCAGAGGCGGCTGTTTACATAACATCGACTGTGTGGAGCGAAGCACAGACAGCGTTGTACCAACCTTGACCTTTTCGTGTCTTCTGCTCAGCGATCCTTCTCGCGCGCCTCCCCGCCCCGGGACACCAGTGCGGCCTGGGCCGCGGCCAGCCGGGCGATCGGGACGCGGTAGGGCGAGCAGCTGACGTAGTCGAGGCCGACCTCTTCACAGAAGGCGATGGAGGAAGGGTCGCCGCCGTGTTCGCCGCAGATGCCCATCTTGATGCCCGGCCGGGCGGCCCCGCCCCGCTCGGCGGCGATGCGGATCAGGTCGCCGACGCCGTCCCAGTCGAGGCGGACGAAGGGATCGGTCTCGAAGATGCCCTTGTCCATATAGGCCTGCAGGAAACGGCCGGAGTCGTCGCGGCTGATGCCGAAGGTGGTCTGGGTCAGGTCATTGGTGCCGAACGAGAAGAACTCGGCGTATTCGGCCAGGTCGGCGGCGCGCAGGGCGGCGCGGGGCAGCTCGATCATTGTGCCGACGAGGTAGTCGACCCGGTCGCCCGCTTCCGCGAAGACGGCCTCGGCGGTGCGATCAGTCAGTTCGCGCAGGTATTTCATCTCCAGCCCGAGGGCGACCAGCGGGTGCATGATCTCGGGGATGGGGGCCTGGGCCGCCGTCTTCTTCACCTCCCGCGCCGCCTCGAGGATGGCGCGGACCTGCATTTCGTAGATCTCGGGATAGGCGACGCCCAGCCGGCAACCCCGGTGGCCGAGCATGGGGTTGGTCTCGTGCAGCTCCTTCGCCCGGCGCTTCAGCTTGGCGGCGTCAAGGCCCTGGGTGACAGCGAGCGCATCGATCTCGGCGTCGGTGTGGGGGATGAACTCGTGCAGCGGCGGGTCGAGCAACCGCACCGTCACCGGCAGGCCGGCCATGATGGTGAACAGCTCGACGAAGTCGGCCTTCTGGAAAGGCGCGATCTTGCCCAGGGCCAGACGGCGACCGGCCTCGTCGTCGGCGAGGATCATCTCGCGCACGGCGGCGATGCGGGCGTCGTCGAAGAACATGTGTTCGGTGCGGCAAAGGCCGATGCCCTCGGCCCCGAAACCACGCGCGGTCTTCGCATCCAGCGGCGTCTCGGCATTGGCGCGGACCTTGAGGCGGCGGACCTTGTCGGCCCAGGCCATCAGGGTCTGGAAGTCGCCGGTCAGCTCCGGCTCGATCATGGCCACGGCGCCGTCCAGCACCTCGCCCTTCGAGCCGTCGATGGTGATCACCTCGCCCGCCCTGAAGGTCCGGCCGCGGGCGGTGAAGGTCCCCGCCTTGTCGTCGATCGACAGCTCATTGATGCCGCAGACGCAGGGGCGACCCATGCCGCGGGCGACGACGGCGGCGTGGCTGGTCATGCCGCCCCGGGCCGTGACGATGCCGCGCGCGGCGTGCATGCCGTGGATGTCCTCGGGCGAGGTCTCCTCGCGCACGAGGATGACGGCGTCGCCCAGCTGGCTCATCCGCTCGGCCTCATCGGCGTCGAAGACGATCTTGCCGGTCGCGGCACCCGGCGAGGCGGGCAGGCCGGCGGCGACCACGGTGCGACTGGCCTTCGGGTCCAGCGTCGGGTGCAGCAGCTGGTCGAGCGCCGCGGGCTCGACGCGGGAGATGGCCTCCTCCTCGGAGATCACACCCTCGGCGGCCAGATCGACGGCGATCTTCAGCGCGGACTTGGCGGTGCGCTTGCCGTTGCGGGTCTGCAGCATCCACAGCCGGCCCTGTTCGACCGTGAACTCGATGTCCTGCATGTCGCGGTAGTGGCTCTCCAGCCGGCCGACGACGTCGACGAATTCGGCAAAGACGACCGGCATGGCCTCTTCCATCGAGGGGGCGGTCTCGCCCATCTCCTCGCGGCCCGCCTTCGTCAGGGATTGCGGCGTACGGATACCGGCGACGACGTCCTCGCCCTGGGCGTTGATCAGGAACTCGCCGTACAGCTTGGCCTCGCCCGTCGACGGATTGCGGGTGAAGGCGACGCCGGTGGCCGAGGTCTCGCCCATGTTTCCGAAGACCATGGACTGGACGTTTACCGCCGTACCCCAGCTCTCGGGGATGTCGTGCATGCGGCGATAGAATTTGGCGCGGTCGTTCATCCAGCTGGCAAAGACGGCCGAGACGGCGCCCCACAGCTGGTCATGCGGATCCTGCGGGAAGGGATGGCCCAGCCGGTCCTCGACCACGGCCTTGTAGTCGGCGACGACCTTCTCCCAGTCGGCGGCGGTCAGGTCGGTGTCGATGGTGACGCCGAGGCGGTCCTTGTGGTCGTCCAGCACCTCCTCGAAATCGTCGTGAGACAGGTCGAGGACGACGCTGGAGTACATGGTGATGAAGCGGCGGTAGCTGTCGAAGGCGAAGCGGCGGGCGCCGGACAGGGCGGCCAGACCCTCGACCGTTTCGTCATTGAGGCCGTGGTTCAGGACGGTGTCCATCATGCCGGGCATGGAGGCGCGGGCGCCCGAGCGGACCGAGACCAGAAGCGGGTTCCTGGCGTCGCCGAAGGTCTTGCCGACGACGGTCTCGACCGTCTTCAGACCGGCGGCGACCTGATCGGCCAGGGCGGCGGGGTAGGTCTGGCTATTGGAATAGTAGTGGACGCAGGCCTCGGTGGTGATGGTGAAGCCCGGGGGCACCGGCAGGCCGAGCGACGACATCTCGGCCAGGTTCGCACCCTTGCCGCCCAGCAGGTTCTTCATCGACGCATCGCCGTCGGCGGAGCCCCCGCCGAAGCCGTACACCCACTGAGTCATCGCATGGTCCCTGCAGCCTGGTCGTCTCGTCCGGCCTGACTAACGTGCTGCGCCCGCGAAGGCGAGGCCGGGGCCGTAACAAAGCGTGAGCGGATGTGGCGGTTCCGGCGGGAGGGGGTCACTCTGCGCTTGAGGCCGTTCCGCGCCGGGAGACCTCCACGCGCTCCATCAGGTCGCCGACGAACGCCGCCGCATCCTTTTCATCGATATCGTGGACATGCGGACGGCTGAGCCCGCGCCCGCCGGCGGTGTCGATCCTCACCGTGGCGACGCCGAATTGTCTCTGCAGCGGCCCGCGTGTCACCGTGACGGCCTGGACATTGCCATAGGGGATGGTCCAGTCGCGCCCCGTCAGCACCCCGCGCATCACCTGTACGCTGGTCGGGGCGAGCCCATATCGGTGCCGGCGGCGCCGCAGCAAGGCGACCACGAGGAAGACAGGCAGGGTCAGCAGAAGCAGACCGGCAAGGGGAAAGAAGGCCGTCGCGGCCAGCACCATCGCGGCGGGCACCGCCACGAACCCGATGAGGCCGCTGACCACATGCCATCCCGACACGGATCGCAGCCACGAAGGCTCGAACGGAGGCAATCCGGCCAGGGCGATCACGGGCGCGAGTTCGCCGGGCCGGGCGAACGGGACCAGCTCCTGCCGGCCCGAAACATGGTCGCCGCCCCCCAGCGTCTGGACCTTGAACGCGCGCCAGCCCAGCCGGCCGCTGACGGTGCCGCGCTCCACCAGCCCCAGCTGGATCTGCCGCTTCGCCACCACCACCTCGGTCTTCGTCAGCAGGCCGCGCCTGTAGCGAAACCGCGCCTCGGCATGGGTGAGTTTGAAGCCGAAATTGCGCAATACGGTTGTGACGATCCCAGCCAACAGGCCGAGCGCAAAGGCGAAGCCTGCGACCCCCAGCAGGACCCTGAGGTTGAGCCGGGACTGCAACGCCTGCTCCGCGACCCCCAGCATCTCCAGCCAACGCTCCCAGCCATAGCCAAGCATCTGGTCGAGGTACTGGAGAAGACCGAAAATGGCGGCGATCCAGACCAGCGAGAACCGGAACAGGCCCGAGTACAACAGCCGCGGAAGCTCCAGGCGGTAGAGCAACGCTTCCGCCGCCTCATCCTCTCCGCCCCCGTCCGCACCGGCGACGTCGCCGCTCATCCGTATGCTCCGAAGCACCCGGCGCAGCCGATGCGCCTCGGTCAGGCTGACACTGTCCAGCCGGCCCTCGTCGGCCTCCCCGCCGCCGGTTTCGATGCGCACCTCGGCCAGACCGAACAGCCGGGCCAACGGACCCTGTTTGATCGATACGTCCTGGATGCGTTCGGCCGGTATCGAGCGACGCGTCCGCTTGATCAGCCCGTGGGAGATGACCAGCTGGCCGGGGAGAATCCGGTAGGTGAAGACCCGCCAGCGAAGCCAGCTGAGAAACAGGGTGACAAGAACCAGCAGCGCCAACGGGGCCAGCAGGAACCCGAGCGGAAAGTCTTCGCCCCGCGACCATGCGAGGAAAACCGGCAGCCCGAGGATGAGGGAGGGCGCGCCCTGCAAGGACCGGACGACGATAGTGCGCGGGTCGAGCCGTCGCGGCGCCATGGCTTCAGCGGCAGTCGAAGGGTCGGGCGCGTTCACCAGGGCGCGTCACTGATCCGGCCGCGGATCGCGTCGCGCATCGCCTCGGCCCGCTGACGGCTTATGCCCGGCAGCACCACCAGGCTGTTCTCGGTGCCGGCAGTGTGGAGGCTGAGAACCGCCACGCCCGCGCCGCGTTCGATCGGGCCCTGGCTGACGTCGATATGCTGGACGCGCGATACGGGGACGACGGTATGCACCCGCGTGAGCCAGCCGTGGGCGACATGCAGCTCACTGTCGGTGAAGGCATAGCCCCACCGACGCCAGCCACGCGGCACAAGGAAGATGGTCGATATCGAGCCCAACAGTATGACAGGCCCAGCGACGACACCGGGCGAGACGCCGGTGCGCCAGTGCAGGACCACATCCGCCGCCGCAGCGATCGCCGAGACGATCGTCCAGCCCATGGCTGACCGGATGCGCAGGACCCGAAGGTAGCCGCGTTCCAGGGGTTGCAGCTGAACAGGTTCAAACGCCATGACTGCCCTTATGCGCCCGGGCCCATCGGTTTCTCAAGGGTCGGTCCGCCGCGGTGCCCGGTTCAGCCGGAGTCTGGCAAAGAGCCATCCGGCTAACCCGCCCTTAACCGCGATGATTCACCACTCGGTCTCCAAACTGTGCGGGGCCGCGTTTCCATGTCCGAGTTCAAGACCGACGTCATTCATCGCGGCGACTGCATCGAGGTGTTGCGGTCCCTGCCCGACGCCTGCGTCGACATGGTCTTCGCCGACCCGCCCTATAATCTCCAGCTGGGCGGCGACCTGCTGCGGCCGGATAACTCCAAGGTCGATGCGGTCGATGACGACTGGGACAAGTTCGACAGTTTCGCCGCCTATGACGCCTTCACCCGTGAATGGATGACGGAGTGCCGCCGGATCCTGAAGCCCGAGGGCTCGATCTGGGTGATCGGCAGCTATCACAACGTCTTCCGCCTCGGCGCGGCGATCCAGGACCTGGGCTTCTGGGTCCTGAACGACATCATCTGGCGCAAGTCCAACCCGATGCCGAACTTCAAGGGCACCCGGTTCACCAATGCCCACGAGACCCTGATCTGGGCGGCGCGGTCGCGGGACCAGAAGCGCTACACCTTCAACTACGACGCCCTGAAGGCCTTCAACGAGGACGTCCAGATGCGGTCCGACTGGACCCTGGCCCTGTGCACGGGCGAGGAGCGGATCAAGGACGCCGACGGCAAGAAGGCCCATCCGACCCAGAAGCCCGAGGGCCTGCTGCACCGGGTGCTGATGGCCGCGACCCGCCCCGGCGACATCGTGCTGGATCCCTTCTTCGGCACCGGCACCACCGGCGCGGCGGCCAAGCGGCTGGGCCGTCACTGGATCGGCATCGAGCGCGACGAGACCGATGCCAAGGTCGCCGAGAAGCGGATCAAGGCCGTGATCCCCGCCGCGCCCGAGGACCTGGTGGTCATGGGTTCGCGCAAGGCCGAGGTGAAGGTGCCGTTCGGTGCCCTCGTCGAAGCCGGTCTGCTGGCGCCCGGCGACAAGCTGTACTGCCCGCGCGGCACCCGCGAGGCCCGCGTCCGGGCCGACGGTTCGCTGGTCGCCGGCGAACTGACCGGCTCGATCCACAAGCTGGGCGCCCTGTTCGAGAACGCCCCGGCCTGCAACGGCTGGACCTACTGGCGCTTCAAGACCGACCAGGGCCTGCGCTCGATCGACGCCCTGCGGGCCGAGGTCCGGGCGGGAATGCAATGACCGCTACCCGACATTGAGCCTGACGTAAGGGTCCGGTTTTTCACGGGAAAAATCCTCGTTCCGGGAACTTCGCGCAGATCAAACGGTTGCTGATCCGGTGCCTCGCCTCCCCGCGGGCACCGGGAGCCACACCATGAAGATCGCGCAAGTCACGCCGCTGTACGAAGCCGTGCCGCCGAAACTCTATGGGGGGACCGAGCGGGTCGTCGCCCATCTGACCGACGCCCTCGTCGATCTCGGCCATGACGTCACCCTGTTCGCCAGCGCCGACGCCCGGACGCGGGCGCGTCTGGTGCCGGTGCGCGATCAGGCGATCCGGCTGGACCCGGCCCCGCTGAAGTCCGATCTCGCGGCCCACATGACCCTGCTGTCGGAGGTGCTGAGGCGCGCCGACGAGTTCGATGTGATCCATTTCCACACCGACATGGTCCACTTCCCCTTCTTCTCGCGCTGCGCCGACAAGACCCTCACGACCCTGCACGGGCGGCTCGACATGAAGGACATCGGCGGCGTCTACGAGCGCTGGCCGGAGTTCGGTCTGGTCTCGATTTCGGACGACCAGCGTCGGCCCCTGCCCCTGGCCAACTGGAAGGCCACCGTGCATCACGGCATGCCGGGCGACACCTACCGCTTCTCGCCGAAGTCAGAGGGCTACCTCGCCTTCCTCGGCCGCATCTCGCCGGAGAAGCGGCCCGACCGCGCCATCGAGATCGCCACCAAGCTGAACAAGCGCCTCAAGATCGCGGCCAAGGTCGATGCGGCGGACAAGGTCTACTGGGAGACGGTCATCCGGCCGCTGGTCGAGGGCAATCCGCTGATCGAGTTCGTCGGCGAGATCGGCGACCACCAGAAGTCCGCCTTCCTCGGCGGGGCCGAGGCCCTGCTGTTCCCGATCGACTGGCCCGAGCCCTTCGGCCTGGTGATGATCGAGGCCATGGCCTGCGGCACGCCCGTCGTGGCTTTCCGCTGCGGCTCGACGCCGGAGGTGATCGAGGACGGCGAGACCGGCTTCCTCGTGGACACGCTGGAACAGGCCGTCGCCGCGGCCGGTCGCGCGCATCTGCTGGATCGGCACGCCATCCGCGCCCGCTTCGATCTGCGCTTCTCGGCCACGGCCATGGCGCGGCGCTATCTGGACGTCTACGGCGACCTGCTGGCGCGAAGGCCGTTCGCGGAGGAGGCGATCGCCGATGTGGTGACGCCCCTGCGCCCGTCCGAGGACCGGAGCTTCGCGGCCGCCAATCTCTGATCGGCGCCGGATGAACGGGTTACGGCCCTCAAGCGTTCGCATTTGCACGCCAGCCTGACGCCGTCACGCCCGCCATCCGGAGCTCTCATGGACGACGCCTATTCGGTCCAGACCACCGCCACTGAATCCGGCGAAGCCGACGGCCTTGAACGGCTGATGGCGCTGAAGGACGGCGACACCTTTCTGGTCGCGGACGGCTGGGGCGACCTGAAGGGCGGGGCCGACGGCCTGTTCGTCAACGATACCCGCATCCTCTCGCGCCTTGTCCTGACGGTCGGGCGGGCGCGTCCATCGCTGCTGAGTTCGGGCGTCAGCCAGGACAACGTCTATTTCACCTGCCACTCGACCAACCGGCCCCTGCCTCCGATGGGCGGGCGCTCGGCCCCGGCCGGCGTGCTGCATATCGAGCGACGGCGCTTCGTCCGGGACCAGCGGATGTTCGAGCGGGTCCGCATGGCCAACCACGGCGTCGAGGACGTGCTCCTGCCCCTGTCCTTCGACTTCGGCGCCGACTTCGCCGACATCTTCCAGGTGCGCGGCACCTTGCGCGAAAAGCGCGGGACCGCTGAAGCGCCCACGCACGACGGCCGCCGCGTGACCTTCGCCTATCTCGGGCTGGACGACGTTCGACGCACCAGCTGCCTCGCCTTCTCCGAACCCCCTGCCCGACTGACCGGATCGCGCGCGGACTTCATGTTCAGCCTGCCCAGGGGCAGGCGCTGCGACCTCTACATCGAATGCGGCCCGGATCGCTGTGAACAGCCTGACGAGGCGCGCTACCGCATCAACGCGGTGCAGGCGCGGCTGGCCATGCGCACGCGGCGGCGGCGCGGTGCCTCGCTCAGGGGGCCGCGCAGCACGCGCTTCAACGACTGGCTGGACCAGTCGCGCGCCGATGTCGCCCTGCTGACCACCGACCTGCCGACCGGCCCCTATCCCTATGCCGGCGTGCCCTGGTTCTCGACGCCGTTCGGTCGCGACGGGATCATCACCGCCTGGCAGATGCTGTGGCTCGACCCCTCGCTGGCCAAGGGCGTGCTGACCTATCTGGCCCTGCGGCAGGCGACGGAGGTCTCGGCCTTCCAGGACTCGGCGCCGGGCAAGATCATGCATGAGACCCGCGGCGGCGAGATGAGCGCGCTCGGAGAAGTGCCGTTCGGCCTCTATTACGGCGGCGTCGACACCACCTGCCTGTTCGTGGCCCTGGCCGGCGCCTATGCCCGGCGCACCGGCGATTACGCACTGATCCGCCGGCTCTGGCCCAATCTGATCGCCGCCATCGGCTGGATGAAGAACCACGGCGACGTCAACGGCGACGGCCTGATCCGCTATCAGCGCGGGGCCGAGACGGGCCTGTCGAACCAGGGCTGGAAGGACTCCGAGGACTCCATCTTCCACACCGACGGCCGCTTCCCCAAGGGACCGATCGCCCTGCTGGAAGTGCAGGGCTACGCCTACGCCGCCTGGCAGGCGATGGCCGAACTGGCGGCGGCGCTGGGCGACGACAGGCAGGCGGACTGGGCGGCCCAGGCCGAGCGGGTCCGCCTTCTGGTCGAGGACCGTTTCTGGATGGAGGACGAAGGCTTCTACGCCATCGCCCTGGACGGCGACGGCGCCCCGTGCCGGTCGATCGGCTCCAACGCCGGCCATCTGCTGTTCACCGGCCTGCCGTCGGTGGAACGGGCGAAACGGGTGACGCAACGCCTGCTGGGCGCGGAGTTCCGCTCGGGCTGGGGCATCCGCACGCTCGCCACCGGCCAGGCCCGGTTCAATCCCATGAGCTACCACAACGGCTCGGTCTGGCCCCACGACACCGCCATGGCGGCGGCGGGCATGGCCCGCTACGGCGAGCGTCGCGCCGTGTCCCTGCTGCTGGGCGAGATCTACGCCTCGGCGGCGCATTTCCACCTGCGCCTGCCCGAACTGTTCTGCGGCTTCGAGCGTCTGCCGGGCGAGCCGCCGATCGCCTATCCGGTCGCCTGCCTGCCGCAGGCCTGGGCGGCGGGGTCGGTGTTCCTGATGCTTCAGTCGGCTCTGGGTGTCAGCATCGACGCGGTCGCGGGGACGGTGGAGATCGACGACCCGGTCCTGCCGGCCGGTATCGACCGGCTGAACGTCACCAATCTGCAGGTCGGAGACGGCATGGTGGACCTGGCCTTCCAGCAGGTGGGAAACCACACGGTGGTCGTCCCGCAACGCCGCGAGGGACCGGTCTCCGTTAGAACGGTGCGTTAGGCTCCGATCCTGGCGGCAGCCGACGCGAAGCGTCCACCCGTTTTCGATTTCGAACCGTCAGCGCTCGGCCTGGTCAGCCAGGGTTCTTCACAAAGCACACCAAGGGATCACGAAGGACACGAAGGGTTCCGCGCTCTTTGTGCCCTTCGTGTCCCTTCTTCGTGTCCTTTGTGATGAACCTTCTTGCGCTGACGCGCAGGATGCGGGCCGGCGTCAGCCCAGACCGCGCTCCAGCGCCTTGCGGAACACCGTCGGGAGCGCACCCAGCGCCGCCTCCGGATCGGTCCAGACGAAATCACCCTCCCCCTCCGCGACGCGCACCGTCAGCGTCAGCGAAAAATGGGTGAAGACATGCTCGATCGCCCCCGCCGCGCGCCAGTCG
>JAUYAG010000133.1 GCA_030693575.1 Brevundimonas sp.
CGACCCTGCGCCACGCGGTCAAGAAGGCCGAAGAGCGGATGGCCCAGCTGACCGCCGAGATCGCCCGCATCGACGACGACATGGCCAACGCCTCGGTCAGCAACCCCAAGGCGCTGGAAGGCCTGACCCGCGCGCGGGCGAAGACGCAGTCTGACCTGGACGCGGCTGAAGCGGCCTGGGTGGCGGCGGAGGAAGCGCTGGCCGAGGTCAGCTGAGCCGGTGCAGACGGGAGGAGTTTGCTGACGGCGATGTGGTACACACGCCAGCGAGCGGAGCTCGTACTTTACGGGGGCGCGGCGTGCACGACCGGATTCGTCAGGCGACCCGAGCGGCGCATGAGCGCGTCGACGCCGCCTACGCCGGCTTCGACCTTGCGACCCGTCCGGGCTACGTCGACTTCTTGCAGGCTCACCGCAAGGCGCTGTGGCGGCTGGAACCGTCCTGGCGGCCGGTCGATCGCGCCGAGTTCGAGGGACTGGCGGCCAGCCTTGACGCCGACCTTGAAGAGCTATCGGCCGGTACCGTAAGGCCCACAGCCGTCGCTTGCCTTGACGGCCTCGCCGTGGCCTATGTGACGCGAGGCTCGAGGCTCGGCGCCACGATCCTCAGGCGGCGCATCGGCCGTGGTCTGCCGGGCCGCTACATGCACCACCCACTGACGCTGACCTGGTCCGAGTTCACGCGGCAACTGGATCAGGTCCCCCTCGACGACGCTGTCATCGCCGATGCCCGTGCCGCGTTCGCTGCCTTCCTGCCGACGGATCACCGCTGATGAAACGCCCCAAGGCCCCGGACCTGTCGTCCTGCGACCGCGAGCCGATCACGCGCCTCGACCGCGTCCAGGGGTTCGGGTTTCTCCTGGCCGTGACGAACGACTGGCTGGTGTCCCGCGCGTCCGAGAACCTGTCCGAATTCCTGCCGCGCTCGGCGGAGGCTGCGATCGGCGGACCGGTCGAACACCTCATCGGCAAGGACGCCCTGCACGAAATTCGCAACCGCCTCGTCTTGCTACGCCCGGGTGGCAGCGAACGTATCTACGGCCTGTCGCTGGCAGCCGACGGGCCTGCCTTCGACATCGCGCTGCACTATGCCGACGACCTGCTGGTCATCGAGGGGGAACGCGCCAGTGCAGAAGATCGCACCGACGCCGCCTCCCTCGTTCGCACCCTGGTCGGCAGACTTCAGTCCCAGACCAGCCTCGACGCCTTCCACAAGGACGCGGCGCGCCAGATCCGGGCAATCACCGGGTTCGACCGGGTGATGATCTACCGGTTCGACAATGAATACGCCGGAGAGGTCATCGCCGAGTCGGTCGGCGCCGGCGTGGAGAGCTTCCTCGGCCTGCACTATCCGGCGTCGGACATTCCCCCCCAGGCCCGCGCCCTCTATCTGCGCAACCCGTTCCGGATCATCGCCGACGTGAAGGGTGGCGTCGCCGGCCTGCTGCCCGCCGACGCGCCGCCGCTCGATCTGTCCCTGTCGATCACGCGCGCCGTTTCGCCCGTACACCTCGAGTATCTCGCGAACATGGGGGTTTCGGCCTCGATGTCTATTTCCATCATCGTGGACGGGCGCCTTTGGGGTCTGTTCGCCTGCCACCACCTCCAGCCCCGGCTTCCCAGCTTCACCCTGCGCAGCTGCGCCGAGCTGTTCGGGCAGATGTATGCGATGGCGCTGGAGAACCGGCTGCGCAAGTCGACAGAGGCTGCGGAGCAGGAAGCCCGCCGGCTGGCGGACCGGATGATCCTCGCGATCGCGGGAGACGGGCGCCGGCTGAGCGACACCGCCTGGATGAAGGACGCGATCGGCGAAGTCATTCCCAGTGACGGGGTCGCGGTCTATTCGGCCGGCACGCTGGCGTCGCACGGCCGGGTTCCGGCAGCGAGCCAGATTCTGGAGCTGACCGAGTACCTGAACAGCCAGTCAGCCAGCCAGGTTTTCTCCACCGACCGGATCGCCGACCTGCTGCCCGGCGGGGTTCGCGACGGGCGCGACGTTGGTGGCATGCTGGCCATTCCGATCTCGCGGATGCCCCGGGACTATCTGATGCTGTTCCGTGGCGAGAGGCTGCGGCAGATCGCCTGGGGCGGCGACCCGGAGAAGGCCGTCATCGAGGACGAGAAGGGCGTCAGACTGTCGCCCCGCAAGAGTTTCGCCGCCTTCACCCAGTTGATCAGCGGCCGCTCTCTGCCTTTTACCGACAGCGAGAAGCGGGTCGCCGAAGGGATCCGCATCGCCCTGATCGAGGTGGTTCTTCGCCTGTCGGAGGAAGCCGGCGCCGAGCGGTCCCGGGCGTTCGAGCGTCAGGAATTGCTCATCGCCGAGCTGAACCATCGGGTGCGCAACATCCTGGCCCTGATCCGCGGCCTGATGAGCCAGACGTCATCCGAAGGCGTCAGCACGGTCGAGTATGTCGCCGCCCTCGGCGGACGGGTCCAGGCGCTCGCCCGCGCCCATGACCGGATCACGCTTCAGAACTGGGGCTCGGCGCCCGTCTCCGCTCTGTTCGAGGACGAGTTCGCCGCCTTCATGTCGGATCGGCCCGACTGTTTCACTATCGTGGGCCCGACCGTGTTGCTGAGCCCCCTCGCCTTCTCGACCCTCGCGCTGGTCAGCCACGAGCTGGTGACCAACTCCATGAAATACGGGGCTCTTTCGACCGGGGGCACGGTGAACGTCGAACTCGATCGCGTCCCGGGCGGGCTGAATGTCCGCTGGCGTGAAAGCGGGGGGCCACCGGTCCAGGAGCCGATTCGGCGCGGTTTCGGGTCGGTGATCATCGAGCGTACCGTGCCCTTCGATCTCCAGGGACGAGCCGAGATTCGTTATCCAGTGACTGGTTTCGAAGCCGATTTCTTCGTGCCGGACGCCTGCCTGCAGGACCCCACCGACATCCCGCCCCGGACCGGGGTCGTCCGGGAGCCTGCGCCGTCGGCCGGGCTGCAGGCCCTCGCTCCGGAACGACCCCTTGAGGGGATCGACGTCCTGCTGTTGGAGGACAATATGATCGTCGCCCTCGAGGCCGAGGACGCCCTGCAGGCGATGGGCGCCCGCGCGATCTGGACCGCCTCTACCCTGTCCCAGGCAGACGCCATCTGCGCGGCCGAAACGGTGCGCTTCGCCATGCTCGACATCAATATCGGCACGGGAACCAGCCTCTCGCTCGCCAACAGCCTCCTGCGCCGCGGCATACCGCTGATCTTCGCCTCGGGTTACGGCGACACGGCCAATCTCGGAGCGCCGCACGACCGTGCGCCGGTGCTGCGCAAACCCTACAGCCGGGATCAACTCCGCGCAGCCGTCCTCGCCTGCATCGGCTCGCCCTTGCTCTCCACCTGAGGCCGTCTGCCGACCTTGCGCGCGCGACCCCGGCCGCCGGCTTCTTCCGGTCGCCGGAAAGCGCCATACTGACGAATCCCATGCCCATCCGCCGCCTCCCCCCTGAAACCGTCAACCGCATCGCCGCCGGCGAGGTGGTCGAACGCCCGGCCAGCGCCATCAAGGAGCTGGTCGAGAACGCGCTCGACGCAGGGGCCACGCGGATCGAGGTCCAGGCGGACGGCGGCGGGCTGACCCGCATCCTGATCGCCGACGACGGGCACGGCATGGCGGCCGACCAGCTGGCCCTGGCGGTCGAGCGTCACGCCACTTCCAAGCTGGAGGCCGACGACGCCGGCGACGTGGACCTGCTGCGAATCTCGACCCTCGGCTTCCGCGGCGAGGCCCTGCCCTCGATCGGCTCGGTGGCCCGGCTGACCATCACCAGCCGGCCGCGCGAGGGCGGCGACGCCCACCAGATCACCGTCGAGGGCGGCGACCAGCGCCCGGTCGCGCCCGCCGGCTTCCCCGGCCCGCACGGCGCCCGGGTCGAGGTCCGCGACCTCTTCTACGCCACCCCCGCCCGGCTGAAATTCATGAAGTCCGAGCGGTCCGAGGCCATGGCCATCTCGGAGGAGATCAAACGCCAGGCCATGGCGCATGAGGGCGTCGCCTTCACCCTCGACCTCGACGGCAAGACCACCCTGCGCCTGCCCGCCGAACACCCCGGCGACGTCGGGCGCTTGAAGCGTCTCGCCGCCCTGCTGGGCCGCGATTTCGAGGCCAACGCCCTGCTGATCGACCAGGCGCGGGACGACGTCCGCCTCACCGGCTACGCGGGCCTGCCGACCTATTCCCGCGGCAACGCCGGCCACCAGTATCTGTTCGTCAACGGCCGCCCGGTGAAGGACCGGCTGCTGCAGGGAGCCCTGCGCGGGGCCTATGCCGACTTCCTCGCCCGCGACCGGCACCCGGCGGCGGTGCTGTTTCTCGAGATCGATCCCCTCTACGTCGACGTCAACGTCCACCCGGCCAAGGCCGAGGTGCGTTTCCGCGACCCGGCGCTGGTGCGCGGCCTGATCGTCGGTGCCCTGCGCCATGCCCTCGCCGCCGCCGGACACCGCGCCTCGACCACGGTGGCGGCGGATGCGCTGGCGGGCTTCACACCGCATACGGGGGTGGCTTCCGGCCCTGCCTGGAGCCCCTCCTCACCATCGGCCCAGGGCTGGAGCGGCTGGCAGGGATGGGCGGCACCGGCGAGCGCCAGCGCCCAGATCATACCCGGTCTCAGCGAACGCTCCGCGCGCGTCGAACCCGGCTACGCACCCGCCTCGAACGACGGCTGGCCCGCCGACGCCGCCCCGGCGGCCGCCGACCTGATCGACTATCCCCTCGGTGCCGCCCGGGCCCAGCTGCACGGCACCTATATCGTCGCCCAGACCCGCGACGGGCTGGTCGTCGTCGACCAGCACGCCGCCCACGAACGCCTCGTCTACGAACGTATGAAGGTGCAGATGGCGCGCGGCTCGGTCACCCGTCAGGCCCTGCTGACCCCCGAGGTCGTCGAGCTCGACCCCGCCGAGGCCGAACGCGTCTCGGCCCGCGCCGAGGAACTGGCCGAGCTGGGCCTGATCGTCGAAGCGTTCGGTGCCGGCGCGGTGCTGGTACGCGAAACCCCGGCCCTGCTCGGCGACACCGACGTCCAGGGCCTGATCCGCGACATCGCCGACGACCTCGCCGAACATGGTGCGGCGCTCGCCCTGTCCGAGCGGCTGGGCGAGGTGTGCGGGACCATGGCCTGCCACGGCAGCGTCCGCGCCGGCCGCGTCCTGTCGGCTCCCGAGATGAACGCCCTGCTGCGCGAAATGGAGGCCACACCCCACTCGGGCCAGTGTAACCACGGCCGCCCGACCTATGTGGAGCTCAAGCTGGCTGATCTCGAGAAGCTGTTCGGGCGGCGGTGAACCGAGGGACGTGCGGGGGCCGCAAAGGACACGGCTGACCCGACCGCGGTCATGGCGCGAGGTCGACTCCCAGAGCGGCGAGATCGGCCCGCAACCTCTCCGCGCCGGTGAAATGGATGGCCTGCCAACCAGCGGCGATGGCCGCCTCGATGTTCGCCAGGCTGTCGTCGATGAACACGGTGCGCCGGGGCTCAAGCCCGAACTCCTCTGCATGCCGCTCGTAGATCGCGACGTCCGGCTTGATCAGGCCGATCTGGCCGGAAACGGTGACGCCGCGCGGCAAATCGAGGAAGGGGAACATCTCCCGGGCCTCGACGAAGGTGTCTGCGGCGAAATTGGTCAGCATCGTCACGTCCCAACCCGCCTCGATCAGCCCGGTCATGATCGCGCCGACGTCATCATAGGCGTACGGGACCATCTCCGCCCAGTGTCGGCGGAAGGCGCGAATTTCCGCCTCCCGGTCCGGAAACTGCGCGACCAGCACCGCTTCGCCCTCCGGCCAGCTCCGGCCCCGGTCCTGCTCCAGGTTCCACTCGTGGGTGCAGACCGTGGCGAAGAATGCCGCCCGCTCCGCCGCGTCCGGGATGATGCGCGAGAACGGCAGGTTCGGGTCGTAGTGGATCAGCACCTTGCCGATATCGAACACGATATGGCGGATCGCTGTAGTCATATCCTCAAACCCTGAACTCGCACGCCTCGACCACGCCCCCTGCGCGACCGCCCGAAACCACCTCGCCGCCCGCGATGGCATAGACCACCCCGTCCACCGCCGCAGCCGCCAGCCCATGACGCGGCGTCCGCATCGGCGGTCCGGCGTCCCAGCGGTCGGCGGCGAGCTCATAGATCCAGGTCTCGGCGAACACCCCGCCCCCGCCCGGCGCGAACCACTCCCCGCCGAAGGCCACGAGCTTGCCGCCGACCGCCGCCATCGCCAGCCCGCCACCCACCTGCTGGCCGGTCGCCGGCGAGGGCGGGATCGGCGCCAGCGTGTCCCAGCGGTCAGCCGCCGGGTCATAGCGGTCCAACCGCCCCGTGCCCCCGCCGGTCACCGTGCGCCCGCCAGCCACCCACAGCGCCCCGTCCAGCACCGCCCCAGCCGCACTGTTTCGGGCCATCGGGGCCGGCCTCAGGACCTCCCAACGATCCGCGTCCCGGTCGTAGGCCCAGTGATTCGCCACATCGGACTGATCGTTCCATTGCCCGTTGGCCGCGCCGAGTGGACGGCGGCCGGTCACCAGATGGGCCCGTCCGCCCAGATCAACGCCCACACTCTCGCTCAGGGGAGTCGGCAGCGGCGCCACGGCGGTCATCGCCTCGCCGTCCGCCATCCAGGCATCGGTCATCGCCGTCCAGTCTCCGGCGTCCGACCGGCCATAGCCGCCGACGAACATCAGGGCGCCGCCGCAGGTCACCACCATCGGGTGATGCCGGGGCGACGGCAGACGCGGGCCCTCGCTCCAGGCATCGGTCGCCGGGTCATAGACGCCGGTGCGGTCCTCGATCTCGGTCACTCGCGCGGGTCGGCGCAAGCCTCCCGCGGTGACGATCCGCCCGTTCGAGACGGCGCAATAAATCTCCTGCACCGCCCATGGCAGCGAGGCCTTCGACACCCAGCCGCCCCCCGGCTCCTGAGCGCGAGCGGACAACGGAACAGCCGCCGCGGCTCCGGCGGCGGCGAGGAAGGCACGGCGATCGATCTGGCTCATGAGCCCCAGCTTGGCGCAGAAGCGGCACCTGCGCTATATGGGGACGTCCAACCCTCGGGATCATCCCGACAGGAAGCCTATGTCCGAGATTGCCCGAAAGGCCTGAGGCCGACGGCGCATAACCGTCGAAGCCTCTGATCACCCGCCGGCGTGACTGCGCTGGCGAGAGCCTTCACGCATCCACGGACATTCCCGAATGAACATCTCCCGTGCGGAGCAGCGCACGCTGCACGCCCTGGCGCAGGGCGGCGCGATCGTCCTCGAACGCGACGTCGACGGCCGTATCCTGCGCGCCGACTGTTTCACCCGCGACGGCTTCCTGCTGACCGACTGCAATCTGTCGGTCTGGAAGAAGCTGAAGACCAAGGGGCTGATCGCCTCGATCGGCGGAGGGCCCTACAGGGTCAACCGTGACGGCCTGGCGCGCATGCGCAGCCAGCTCGACAACCGGGTCTCAGCCCGCCGGTGGTGAGACCCTGAGGAAAAGGACGCGCGCGGCCCCGTAGTCGCGCGCGTCCAGTCGCTCATAGCCGGGCGTGTCGATCTCGGGTTCGTCCGAGCCGCGCTCGAACACCACGACGGCGCCGGGCTTCAACCAGTTGCCTTCCAGCAGCCGCAGCAGCGTCTGCTCACCCAGGCCCTTGCGATAGGGCGGGTCGAGGAAGGCCATGTCGAACGCCTCGCCGTCGGAGCCGGGCCGCGGGCCCAGGTCCGTGGCGCTGCGTCGATGCACCCGCGTGCGGCCCATGACGTGATAGGCGTCGGCATTCTCGCGGATGGCCCCGCGCGCCTCCTCATCCGTCTCGACGAACAGGGCGAAGGCGGCGCCCCGGCTGATGGCCTCGAACCCGAGAGCCCCCGAGCCGGCGAACAGGTCCATGACCCGCATGCCGTCGAGAGGTTCGGCCCAGGCGGCATGCTCCAGCACATTGAACACGGCCTGACGCGCGCGGTCGGAGGTCGGGCGCGTGCCCTGCCCTTCCGGCGCGACGATGGTCCGACCCTTGAACGATCCGGCGACGATTCTCATGCGCCTGCCTCTGGACCGGATCAGGCCGCGAATGCAACGCTCGCGTTATGCTTGCCCCCTTGCGTCCGCAGATCGACCGCGCCCTCGCCGAAGCGGCCCAATCCCCTCTCACCGCGGGGATGGCGGTGATTCACCCCTGGCGAAGGCTGGCGACCTTTGTTCTGCTCGCCGGGGTGCTGATGATGGTGATGGCCTTCGCGGTCGGCCTGGCGATCTCCGGCCTGCCCGGGATGCGGGAACAGGCGGCCAGTCCGGGTCCCCTGCCGGATGGCCCGCTCAGCCTGATCGGCGAAAGCCTGCAGGTGGTGCTCTTTGCGTCGATCCTTGGCGGCGCGGCGTTCGGGATCCTTCTTGCGGCCGCCCTGACCTATCGCCGGCCCCTGAAGGACTTCCTCTGGCCCCGACGGCGGTTCGACCCCGCGCAGATGGGCATCGGCTTTCTGGCCATGGCCTGCGTCTGCATCATCACCATCCCGATCTACCTGGCGATGGGCAGCCAATGGGATCCGCCGATCCTCGACCCGCAGTATCTCGACCATACGCGGCTGATCTATGTGTCGGCGATGGTTCTCGGACTGCTGGTCGCCGCTGCCGCCGAGGAGGTCGTCTGCCGCGGCGTGTTGCTGCGGCTGACGGGGCTGATCACCCGGCGTCCGCTGGTGCTCTGTCTGGTCAACGGCGTGGTGTTTTCAGCCATCCACATGGACCCTGATCCGGTCGCCTTCGTGTCGCGCGCGGTCTCGGGGGGCATCTGGACCTGGGCGGCGCTGCGACTCGGCGGGCTCGAGTTCGCGATCGGCGCCCACCTCGCCAACAATCTGATCATCGCCCTGTTCTGGCAGCCCTTCTCCCAGGCCGGCGTCAGCCGCGACTCGGCGTGGATCGACCTCGCGCCGGAGGTCCTGACCACGGTGATCATGCTCGTGATCGTCGAGCGTCTCGCCCGGCGCTACGTCGACCCGGCGGAGTTACCGGCGCGGGCCGCCGCGTGATCCGCCGCCCGGCTTGCCCTTGAACGGCGAGCCGCCGGGCTTGGGCCCGAACGGACGTTTGGTGCCGCCCTTGTCGCCGCCCCGGTCGTCGGAGCGCGCCGCAGGACGCGCACCGGTGCGGGCATCACCGCGCGGACGATCGATGAACTGATCCTCGCGCGGCTTGAACACGCGCTTGGGCCGCTCTCCAGCCGCCTCGGTGCCTTCGGGCCGGGCGCGCGGGGTGAAATTCTTCTTCGGATGCTCGAATTTCGGCGCGGCCTTGGCCCAGCCCGGCTTCTTTTGCGGACGGGCGGCGCGATCAGCGGCGGCGTCAGCCGCGGCCCCGGCGGCGCGGACCCGGCTGGGCTTGCGCGACGGATCGGAAATGGCCGAGCCCGACGTCCCCTTTTTGATCGGGGCCGAGGTGCGGCGACCCGGGATGGGCGCAGGCGTGGAAACAGAGTTCCCGGTCGGCAGGTTCTCGGGCCGGATATGATCCGCCAGCATCTCGCGGATCACCCGGGGCCCCACCTCCTCGACCGAACCGACCGGCAGGGTGCCCAGCTGGAACGGCCCATAGGCCAGGCGGATCAGCCGGTTCACGGTCAGGCCGAGATGCTCCAGCACCTTGCGGACTTCGCGGTTCTTGCCCTCGGTGATCGAAACGCTGATCCACAGATTGGCGGGGGCGTTGCCCTCACTGTCCTTGGCCTTGTCCAGCGTGGCCTCGATCGGCCCATAGTGGATGCCGTCGACGGTGACGCCGTCCTTCAGCGAATCGAGCTGCAGCTGGCTGACGCGACCCCGGGCGCGGGCCCGGTACTGACGGACCAGCTCGGTCGAGGGCAGTTCCAGCGCCCGGCTCAGCTCACCGTCATTGGTCAGCAGCAGCAGGCCCTCCGTGTTGAGGTCGAGGCGTCCGACCGACAACACGCGCGGCAGGCCGCTGGGCAGGGCGTCGAAGACGGTCGGTCGTCCGGCCGGATCAGTGTGCGAGGTCAGCAGGCCGGCCGGCTTGTGATAGCGCCAGACCCGGGTCGCCTCGGCCGAGCCGATCGGCTTGCCGTCGACCGTGATGACGTCGTCGCGCGTCACCAGCACGGCGGGCGTGTCGAGGATCTTGCCGTTCACGGCCACCTTGCCGAGGCCGATCAGTCGTTCGACCTCGCGGCGCGAGGCGATGCCGGCCCGGGCCATGACCTTGGCGATCCGCTCGCTGCGCTTCGGACCTTCGTCGGCCTTCGGCCCGGCCTTGCCGTCCTTCGGGAACGGCTTGCCGCCGGGCTTGCCGCCCGGTTTGCCGAAGGGCTTGTCGCCCCTGGGCGGGCCGCGATCATCGCTGCTCTCGACGCGCTTGACGTAGGGTTTGCGGGGGCCGTCGCGGCTGTCGTCTTGACGCGGGCGCGGCTTCTTGTCGTTGTCTCGGGGATGGCTGGCCATGATGAGCGGTTCATGCACATGGCCTTGGCGTGTGCGCAAGCGGCGGCGGA
>JAUYAG010000155.1 GCA_030693575.1 Brevundimonas sp.
GCCGCCACGGCGCTGGGCGGCGGCAGGAAATAGGACGGGACGTGCAGGGCGCGGCAGGCGACCTCCCAGACCGAGAGGAGCAGAAGCGTGAGCAGCAGGGGCGGGAGGAGGCGGCTCATGCCGGCGCCTCCGCCCCGGGCATGGCGGCCGCGAGGGCCGACGCGAGGGCTTCGACCGCGGCGCGGTATTCGGCCGCCGCGCGCCACCCGTCGGGCCGTGGCAGGGGACCGGGCGAGGCGAGGGTCGCCGCCACGCCCCCGCTTGCGCCGTCCAGGACCACGGCGCGGCCGGCGAGATAGACTGCTTCCTCGACGTCATGGGTGACGAAGACGATGGCCGGGCGCGGGGCGCGGGCGGTCCAGAGGCGGTGCAGATCCTCGATCAGGCGGCGGCGGGTGACGCTGTCGAGGGCGGCGAAGGGTTCGTCGAGAAGCAGCAGGTCCGGTTCGGTGACCAGCGCCCGGGCGAGGGCGACGCGCATGGCCATGCCGCCGGACAGCTGGCGCGGGCGGGCGTCGAGCCGGTCGCCGAGACGGACGGCGGCCAGAGCCTCGGCGGCGCGGGTGCGGGCCTCGAGGCCGGCCATTCCGGCCAGCTCCAGCGGCAGGGCGACATTGGCGAGGGCGTCGGCCCAGGGCATCAGGGTCGCGGACTGGAAGACGAAGCCGGTGCGACCTTCGGCCCGATGCACGGCCCCTGCGGACGGAGGCTCCAGCCCCGCCAGCAGGCGCAGGAGGGTGGACTTGCCGGCGCCGGACGCGCCGACGACGGCGACGATCTCGCCGGGGGCGATGGTCAGATCGACGGGGCCGAGGGGCGCGCGGCCGGGATAGCGGACGAGGACGCCGTCCAGCGACGCCGCGGCGTCAGCTCCGGCCACGGCCGGGCAGGTACTGGGTGGTGAAGGCCTGGCGCCAGTCCAGATTGGGCGGATAGACTCCGGCCTGGGAGGTGACGTCGAAGAAGGCCTGCCAGCGCTCGGCGGTCATGGCGCCGAGGCCGTAGAGGGCGGCGTCGCCGCCGTCGACGATGCCGTTGGCCTTCAGCCGGGCGCGGGCCTGGTCGAGGATGGCCTGGGTCATCTCGGGATTGGCCTTGCGGATCAGGGCGTCCGCCGCCCGATTTTGAGGCGTCTGGCCGTCGCCCTGGATATAGTCGCGCCAGCCCTCGGCCGAGGCCGCGATGAAGCTGCGCAGGGCGGCGGCGTTGTCGCGGGCGAAGGCGTTGGGGGCCAGGACCATGGCGGCGTAGGAGGGATAGCCCTCGTCGGCCAGCAGGAAGACCCGCGGGGCGAAGCCCGCCGCCTGTTCGATGCTGTACGGCTCTGAAGTCAGATAGCCCTGCTGCACTGCCCGCTCGTCGGCGAGGAAGGGCGCGGGGTTGAAATTGTAGGTCCGGACCTGATCGTCGGTGAAGCCGTATTTGGCCTTGAGCCAGACCCAGAAGGCGTCGCGCGAGGCGGTGGCCAGCAGGAACGGGCGGCCGGCGAGGTCGGCGATGGTCTCCAGCGCCGGGTCGGGGTGGGCGATGAGGACCTGGGGGTCCTTCTGGAAGAAGGCGGCGACGGCCTTCACCGGGGCCCCCTCGGCGACCAGGTTCATCGGGATAAAGCTGTTGGAGCCCATGCCCAGCTCGACCGCGCCGGAAGCCAGCAGCTGGGGCACGTTGACGCCGGGGCCGCCCTGGATGATCTCGACGTTCAGGCCCCGCTTGGCATAGGCCCCCGACGCCAGCGCCTGGTAGAAGCCGCCATGCTCGGCCTGGGCGCGCCAGTCGGTGGCGAAACGCAGGCGAACGCGGCCTTCCTCGTCGACGGGGGCCTCGGCGCGCTGGCAACCGGCGAGCGCCACTGTGGCCGCCAGAGCGCCGGCGCCGGCCAGAAGGGCGCGGCGGTCGGTCGAGAAACGGCGATTCCCACGCAAGGTCATGGCCGTGATGTACGGCTCAGGTGCGGGGAAGGGAAGGGCGGCGGCCTCCCGTCCGCATTGACCCGCATCGAAGGATGCCCTGAAGTTGAGGCGACGTCTCGTGCGGAGAGCCGGAGAGTGGGCCAGATGGGTTGGATCGACCGGATGTTCGAGAAGCGGCGGCTGAGGTCGATCGTGAAGGCCGTCGCCGTGCTGAGGGGCGAGACGCTGTCGCCCGCGCTAGAAAGCGCGGTCGTCGATACCGCGCGCGCCCTGAAGCCCGATGCGCTGGGGCCGGGGCTCCGCTCGGCCTATCCCGCGCTGGTGCTGGTACTGGCGCGGCAGCTGGCCGACGCCAACGCCCGGCTGGCGTCCAGCCACTGGTCATCCGGCGGGGGCCGCAATGTCGGGATGGATGTGCTGGAGGCGCGGGGCCGCGCCCAGGCTCTTCTGATCGCGGTGGGCGCGCGCCGTCCTGCCCCGCGCCGCCCGCTTTCGGACATCGCCGAGGCGCTGGAGGGATTGATCGCCGCCCGGCGAAACGCCCCCGGTGATCCTGACGGCTATGGTCTGGGAACCCTGCGCGAGATCCAGCGCGACATCGCGCAGCTGGCCCTGGCGGAATCCGTAGCCCGGAATTGAGCGAGGGGACGAAGATCCCCGCAAGCGGTTTTCCTCGTCCCCTCGCCAAGTCCGGGTTGGACTTGGCCATTGAGGTTCAGGGCCCTGGCTTCGGCATCAGCGAGGCGAACCCCGGTGATGGTCAGCTGTATCCTGTCGCGCTCCTGGTCTCCGGCGTTCCACGAGGTCGAGCCCCGCGCCGTCCATCGATCCCGATCCGGTTCCCTCCGGTCTTCTCCGGCCGAAGCCTTTGAAGGGTCCCTTGGGCCTTGATCCTGTCTCCCGTCCGTTAAGGTCGAAACCCCCCGGTGCGTTCGATCAGAGAGCCGGGCCGGTCCGCTTTGATCCCCGGGTCTCCCCGGTTTTCCGCGCCGCCGTGTCCCTCGGCCTGATCAAGCTCGCTCCGATCCGCGGAACTGGCAAGCGGTCCGGAACGAGCGGCTGTGGACCGTGTTGGGGATAAATCGTGCAGCGCGGGCGGCGTCCTGTGACGATCTTCGAATTTTCTTTGCCATGTGAAGATCTTGTGACTTCTGCACAGGCTCGCGAAAGCCGCCGAAAATTCGGTCGAAATGGCCGATTTAGGGCGTGCCAGGTCGGAGATCAGGCGTTGGCGAGGGCCTCGCGCTTCGCCTCCAGCTCCAGCCATTCCTCTTCCGCCGCGGCCAGCAGGGCGCGGGCGCGGTCGGCGTTGGCGGTGGCGCGGTCGAAGGCCTTGCGGTCGCGGGCGTAGAGGCCAGGGTCGGACAGGGTCGCGTCGTGGCGGGCGATGTCCCCGGGAAGGGAGGCGAGCAGGCCCTCGAGCTCCTTCAGCCGGTGGGCGTCCTTGAAGGTGAGCTTGCCGGGCTTCTTCGGTGCGGAAGGCGCTATCGAGGCCGGGGCGGGCGCTGCGGCGGCGCGCTGGGCGGCGTCCTTGTCCTGCGGGCGGGGGTTGGCACCGGGCTGGAGGAAGCCGGGGTTCTGGCGGATGAAGTCGGTCCAGCCGCCGGGGGTTTCGACGATGTCGCCGCGGCCGTTCATGGCGATGGTCGAGGTCGCGAGCCGGTCGACGAAGTCGCGATCGTGGCTGACCAGGATCAGGGTGCCGTCATAGGACTCGAGCAGCTCTTCCAGCTTGTCGAGCGTGTCCATGTCGAGGTCGTTGGTCGGTTCGTCGAGGACCAGCATGTTGGCGGGCTTGGCCAGGGCGAGGGCCAGCAGCAGGCGGTTGCGTTCGCCGCCCGACAGGGTCGAGATCGGCTGGCGCAGCTGGGCTTCGGTGAACAGGAAATCCTTGGCGTAGGCGGCGACGTGTTTGGAGAAGCCGCGAACGATTATGCTGTCGCCACCGCCCGGAGTCAGGGCGTCCCACAGGGTCATGTCCGACCTGAGGCCTTCGCGCGACTGGTCGAGATAGACGGTCTCCAGGCTGGCGCCGAGCTTCACCGTGCCATCGGTCGGCGCGAGTTCGCCGAGCATGATCTTGACCAGGGTGGTCTTGCCCGCGCCGTTCGGGCCGACGATGGCGAGGCGGTCTCCGCGGAGGATGCGGCTGGTGAAGGGCTTGATGACGACGCGGTCGCCAAACGACCTGGTCACGCCCTTGAGGTCCGCCACCAGCTTGCCGGAGGTCCCGCCCGAGTCGACGCCGAGATACATCTCGCGCGGCCGGTCCCTGGCCTGCTCGGCGCGTTCGGAGCGCAGGGCGTCCAGCGAGCGGGCGCGGCCTTCGTTACGGCTGCGGCGGGCGGTGATCGAGCTGTAGAAGGTCGCGGTCTCGCGTTCGATGGTCCTGGTCAGCTTCTGGAAGGCAAGAGCTTCCTCTTCCAGAACCTTGCCGGCCCATTCGTCGAAGGCCGCGAAGCCCTTGTTGAGGGTGCGGACGCGGCGGCCTTCGAGCCAGTGGCAGGACTGGGTGACGCGATTGAGGAAGGCGCGGTCGTGGCTGACGACCAGCACGGAGAAGCGCGCCTGGAGGAGCTCCTCTTCCAGCAGTTCGATGGCCAGGATGTCGAGGTGGTTGGTCGGCTCGTCGAGCAGAAGCAGGTCCGGCTCTTCCGCGAAGGCCTTGGCGAGGGCGGCGCGGCGGATCTCGCCGCCGGACAGGTTCACGGCGGCTTTCTCGGGATCGAGACCGAAGGTGGCCAGCCAGGCCTCGGCGGTCCAGCGCTCGGCACCCTCGGAGGCGGCGTAGTCGAGCAGGGTCTCGCCGGTGATGACCGGCTCCTGGGCGACATAGGCGAAGCGGGTGCCGGCCTGCATCGAGCGGTCGCCCGCGTCGGGTTCGATCAGGCCCATGACCATCTTCATCAGGGTCGACTTGCCGGCCCCGTTACGGCCGACGAGGGCGGCGCGGGTGCGCGGCTCGACCGCGATGTCGACGCCGTCGAACAGGGGGCGCTGGCCATCCTGCAGACGGACGTTCTTGAGGGCGACGAGAGGAGGACGGGGAGCCATGCGAAACCTGGATACGCGGCGCGGCGGGGAGGCTGCGCGGTCGAAGGCGGCCATATAGGCGGTGCGGGGCGTTGTGGCCACCGGCTGCGGCCTTCGCGTGTCGAGGGAGTTGGGGCGGCGGGACGCGGAACGGTGTTAGATTGAGGCTGAACGTCCGGGGGGATGAGGATGAGTGACAACGGCGGGCAACCACCTGCGACCCGCAAGGCGCGCAAGTCCTTGTTGAACTGGGTGTCCTGGCCGACAATCGGCTCCATCCTGGGCGGGCTGTTCGGGATCGCGGTCGCACAGTTCAACGAGCGGCTTTCCCTTCCCACGGAACGGGCCGAGGCCGCGGCGATCTATGGCAAGGCGTTGGCGGCTTCGGTCGAACCGTATGGTGCCCGGGGCGACGACTTCCGGGTGGCGGCGTTGAATCTGGCCGACAGTCCCTTGACCGGTCAGGACGTCCCGACAACACGCCTGAGGCTGCGAGAGCTGCACCAGCAATGGAACGGTTTTCAAAGGGTGTTTCAGGATCTGAAGTCGGGGAACCAGGCTGCCGCCGAAGCGGGGGTACTGACCGTCTATCAGCATCGGTTCCTGCAGGAACGGCTCCGCCTGGCCACCAACGCGTCCCAGCGCGCATACACCTGCGCCTTTGACGCCGTGAGAGCCTACGGGCCAGGCGCTCCGGAGATCATCCGGATCAAGAACCAGCCGGAGATGAGCCTTCGTTGTCCGTTGCACGCCGAGGGACAGCCCGCGGCTGCAGCGACCCGGTTTTTCAGCCTGGATGAAGAACTCGACCAGATCGACAGCTGCACATCCGGCCTGCGGATCGCACTGCTGGAATTGACCGCAGCGATGGAGGTCGAGCGGCGTGAAACGCCGTTGGACTACATGCTTCGGCGAATGGGACAGGAGCCGGGACCGCGCCGCGGCTCGGTCAATCAGCGTTGGGCGGGCGTGGAGAGGGTGCTGAAGGCGCGCTGCCCCGGTTCGATCGAGTCCAGGCGTTCGCCAATCTCGAGCCTGGACAATCTCTATCCGTGGCAGGGCCGAGGGTCTGACGACCCGCTGCTGGCGCTGGAGAACTCGACAGGCCTGACGGCGGCTACGGAGGCCGCCCTGGTTGTGGACCAGGGGAGCAGTTCCGGAGCGGCCGGCGGCACCCCGGAACCCGCAACGGAGTAGGGGAACGCCTTCGGCCACCCCTTCGGACGCGACTTAGCCCGGCGATCCCGGTAAGAGGCCGCCGATGGATGATCGGCCCTTCTGGCAAACCAAGCGTCTGGAACAGATGACCCGCGAGGAGTGGGAGAGCCTGTGCGACGGCTGCGGCCTGTGCTGTCTGGTCCGGTTCGAGGACGAGGACACGGGCAAGGTCGTGCCGACGCGGGTGCACTGCAAGCTGTTCGACAGCGAGCGCTGCACCTGTATCGACTACGCCAACCGGCGCGCGCAGGTGCCGGACTGCATCAAGCTGACGCCGTGGAATATCGAACAGCTGGGCTGGATGCCGAAGTCGTGCGGCTATCGCCGGATCCATGAGGGACGGGGACTGGCCGACTGGCATCCGCTGATCTCGGGCGATCCGGAGAGCGTGCATGCGGCCGGGGTTTCGGTGCGGGGGCAGACGGTGTCCGAACTGGCGCTGAAGGAGCCCGAGGATGCGCTGGATTTCGAGGCACCGGAGTGGGACCTCGAGCGGGGCGGCTAATTCCCTGGACCTGGTAACCATTAATTCGCCAGCCTGTGACCTTCTGCCACCGGAATTCATCGAGGGGTCGCGAGTTTGGCGCAACGGAACAGTGTGGCGCTCGAGACGCCGTTCGACCACCTGACCGCCCTGCTGTGCGGTCAGTTCGAGGTTCCGTTCGCCCTGGTCTCGTTTGTGCACGGCGACCTCGCGGTCTTTCGCTCGGAGGTGGGTCTGGGGGAAAGCGCCCTGCCCCGCGACGTCAGCGTCAGCAACATCCTGGTCGGCATGGGGCCGGGCGCGCATCTTGTGATCGAGGACGCCGCGCTTGATCCGGTCTTGAAGGACCACCCGATGGTCACCGGAAAGCCGTTCCTGCGGTTCTTTGCGGGTGCCACGATCAGCAACGGCAGGGGCGAGCCCGTGGGCGCGGTCGGCGTCATGGATTCGAGGCCGAGGCCGGCGCTTACCGCTTCTGAATTGGCCACTCTCGACCATGTCGCCGCAATCGCTGGAACCATGTTCGACCAGACGACCACCCAACGGGTCCAGGCCGAGCGCCTGGCCCTGCTGGAACTGGCGGAACAGATGTCCGGCATCGGGCACTGGCGGTTTGATGTGCTTTCGGGTGACGTCACCTGGTCCGACGAGGTCTATCGAATCCACGGCTTTGAGCCGGGTGAGGTCGTACCCGACTATGAGCTGGTCCTCGCCGGCTATCATCCGGCTGATGCGGAGGTGCTTGCAAGCGCGGTGTCGCGGGCGATCGCAACGGGCGCGGGCTATGCACTCCAACTGAGGATCCAGCCGCCTGGCCGCGAAGAACGGCTCGTCGAGACCAAGGCCGCCACGGAACTGGACGAGACCGGGCGGACCGTGGCGCTGTTCGGCGTGTTCCAGGACGTCACCGAAAGCGTTCGCGCTCACGACCGGACGGCGGCCAGCGAGGCCCGCTACCGGCTGCTGGCGGATAATGCGACGGATATCATCGCCACCTACGGGCTGGACGGGGTGTTCGAATACGTCTCCCCATCGATCGAGGGAGCGATGGGTTACCGGCCCGAAGAGTTGGTGGGCCGGTCATTCTGGGAGTTCATGCATACGGATGACGTGGAGGGTCTGAGGGCCGCATTTACAGCCTACCTCAAGGCCGGGCCGGGCGCTTCGTCGCCGCGCGTGCCCTATCGGGGCGTGCGCAAGGACGGTCAGCTGGTCTGGCTTGAAGCGCATCCGATGGTCATCCGGGACGCCAGAGGACGGCCGGTCGGGTTTCAGGATGTGGTCCGGGACGTGACGGAAACCAAGGCCCTGGAGGACCAGCTGATCGCCGCCCGCGACGTGGCCGAGGCGGGGGCGCAGGCGAAGTCGGAGTTCCTGGCCAATATGAGCCATGAGCTGAGGACGCCGCTGACCAGCGTGATCGGCTTCTCCGGCCTGCTGCAGGCGAGCCGCAATCTGCCGGAGGCCGAGCGCAGATATGCCGACCGGATCGCGACGGGGAGCGAGGCGCTGTTGAGCGTCATCAACGACATCCTCGACTATTCCAAGCTGGAGGTCGATGCCGTCGATCTGGACCCACAGGCGTACGACCCGCGCGTCATGGCAGAGGGGGCCGTCGCCCTTGTGGAAAGCCAATGCCAGGCCAAGGGGCTGGTGCTGGAGACGGTGATCGACTCCGGCCTGCCCGACGCTCTCATGGGGGATGAGGGGCGGCTTCGGCAGGTCACGCTGAACTTCCTGTCCAATGCAGTGAAATTCACAGCCAGCGGGACGGTGCTTCTGGAACTGACCGTCGCCGGCGACCGGCTTCGACTCGCGGTGACCGACAGCGGCATCGGCATCTCTCCGGACAAGATCGACTCCCTGTTCGACCGTTTCACCCAGGCCGACGCCTCGACCACGCGCGTCTATGGCGGCACCGGGCTGGGGCTGGCGATCTCGCGTCGTCTGATCGAGATGATGGGCGGCGAAATCGGGGCGGACAGCCGGCCCGGCGAGGGCTCGACCTTCTGGTTCGAGGTCCCGCTGCGTGAGGCCGTCCAGGGCTTGGAGGCTGTCGGCGAAGGCGATCTTGCGGTGGAGGCCGGTCTGCGGATCCTGATGGCCGACGACGCGGCGCCGAACCGGGAACTGGTGACGGCGATCCTGGGCGGACTGGGCCTGGCGCTGGACACGGTGTGCAACGGGGCCGAGGCGGTCGAAGCCGCGCGCACAGGCGCCTATGACCTGATCCTGATGGACGTGCACATGCCGGTGATGGATGGGCTGGATGCGACCCGGGCGATCCGGGCGATCAGCGGGCCCGTCGGGCGCACGCCGATCATCGCCCTGACGGCCAATGTCCAGCCGGAACAGGTCACGCGATGCCGCGAAGCGGGCATGGACGGGCACGTCGGCAAGCCGATCCAGATCAGCGAACTGCTGACCGCCCTGGCCACGGTCAGCGTCCGCGCTGAAGACGACGCGTCGGATGCCGGATCGCGGCGCGGCGCGGGCCGCTGACCGCCAACGCCCCGGCCAGGGCATGACGCTGTGCTTGCAATCCGCGAATCCATAGTCGGGTTGGTGAGATAATGCCGCAAAGAATCAACCGCTTGTGATTTTGTAACTGCGACTTGTCAGCCGGACTACGCTGGTCGGCTACTCTTTGGGCATGACGGGAAATCAGGACAGGGCGGGGCGGGCGGCGGCATGGTCCGACGCGATGCAGGATGCCTTCATGGACATCGTCGACGAGGACGCCGTGGTCCTGAAGGCCGCGAAGCCGGCACCCGATGACCTCGCCGCCGCCGTGCGACGGGTTCGGGCGGTGGGCGTCTTCGCGCGGTCGGTTCGAGCCGTCGTGGTGCTGTCGCCGCCGTCGCGATCCGGCGGTGACCGTCAGCTGGAAGAGGACGAGATGAAACATCGTGATGACAGCCCCGGGAACCTCGAGCGCATGCGGGCCGAACTGGAGGCCCGTCTCGATCGCCTCAACGCCGTCCTGGAAGCGAAGGGAATCGTTGTCGAACCTGGATGCTGGCCAGTTGCACGAGCTGACCGGGAGTCGGTTCAGTCTGCATGAGCATCAGGCGCCGGCCGCAGCGGCGGACTGGCGGACGTGGGTGCTGCTGGGTGGACGAGGGGCGGGCAAGACCTTCGCCGGGGCGTGGTGGATCAACCACCTGGCTGAGATCAAGGACCGGCGGTTCGCCCTGATCGGGCCGACCTTGCATGACGTGCGAGAGGTCATGGTCGAGGGGCCTTCGGGGCTGAAGGCCCTGCCCGAGCGATTGAAGCGACCGCGCTGGGAGGCGGGTCGGCGGCGTCTGGTCTGGCCGAACGGCAGCGAGGCGCACGCCTTTTCGGCCGAGGATCCTGACAGTCTGAGAGGGCCGCAGTTTCATCACGCCTGGGCCGATGAGTTCTGCGCCTGGCGGAGGCCGGAGGCGGTGCTGAGCAATCTGCGGCTGGGCCTGAGGCTGGGCGACGATCCACGCCTGATGGTGACGACCACGCCGCGACCGATACCGGCGTTGAGACGCCTGCTGGCCGAGACGGGCGTGGTCATCGACCGGGCGGGAACCCAGGCCAATGCGAGCCACCTGTCGCCGGGTTTCATCGCGCATCTGAGGACCCTCTACGCCGGGACACGGCTGGAGGCGCAGGAGCTGGAGGGGCTGGTGGTCGAGGCCGAGGGGGCGCTGTTCCGGGCCGAGGATCTGGCGCGGGCGCGGGGGAACCGGCCGGCGACGCTGGAGCGGATCGTGGTGGCCGTGGACCCGCCAGCGAGCGCGGGCGGGGACGCCTGCGGGATCGTGGTGGTCGGGCGCAAGGACGGCCGTGCCTATGTGCTGGCCGACAAGTCGAAATCGGGTGAGTCGCCGCAGGGCTGGGCGACGATCGTCGCGCAGACGGCGCGGGAGTTCGGGGCGCGGGAGATCGTGGCCGAGAAGAACCAGGGCGGCGAGATGGTGCGGACCGTGCTGGCGCATGGCGGCTGCGAGACGACGATCAAACTGGTGCATGCCAGCCGGGGCAAGGCGGCGCGGGCCGAGCCGGTGGCGGCGCTGTATGAGCAAGGCAGGGTCGTGCACTGTGGGGCGTTTCCGGCGCTGGAAGAGGAACTGATGGCGCTGGGTTCGGCCGAGGGCGGCGGGCGCAGTCCCGACCGGGCGGATGCGCTGGTGTGGGCGGTGACGCATCTGCTGCCGGTGCCGAGGGCGGGGCCGAGGGTGCGGGTCTTGTGAAGCGAACAGCCTTCTCCCCTTGGGGGAAAAGGTGGGCGGCGGAGCCGCTCGGATGAGGGGAATGTCTGCGGCTGATCGGCCCCGGGGTGAGCTTGTTTCGGACCTCCCCCTCATCCGTCTCGCTGCGCGAGCCACCTTCCCCCCCGGTGGGGAGAAGGGCGATCAAGGAGATCACCATGCTGAACTGGCGACGGCCCTTTGCGGGTCGGCGGCGCACGGATGCGCCCGAAATCAAGGACAGCCGGGCCGGGCCGTTGATCGCGCTGACGGCCGGCGGGCGGGCGCGGTGGACGCCGCGGGACTATGCCCACCTGGCCGAGGAAGGGTTCGCGAAGAATGCCGTGGCCTATCGCTGTGTGCGGATGATCGCCGAGGCGGCGGCGTCGACGCCGCTGGTGGTGTTCGCGGACGGCGTGCGGCGCGATGATCATCCGTTGGCGGCCCTGCTGGCGCGGCCCAATCCGGAACAGTCGGGGGCGGAGTGGCTGGAGGCGTTGTACGGCGCCTTGCAGACGGCCGGGAACGCCTATGCCGAGGCGGTCGGCGACGCGGCGCCGGAGGAGCTTTGGACGCTGCGGCCGGACCGGGTGAAGGTGGTTCCGGGGCGGGCCGGCTGGCCCGAGGCCTGGGAGTATTCCGTGGATGGTCGGTCGGTGCGGATCGGGCGGGCGGCGGACGGCTGGTCGCCGGTGATGCAGCTGAAGCTGTTTCATCCGACCGACGACCACTACGGCTGTTCGCCGCTGGAGGCGGCGGCGTTCGCCATCGATGTGCACAATGCGTCGGGGGCCTGGAACAAGGCGCTGCTGGACAATGCGGCGCGGCCGTCAGGCGCGCTGGTCTATGGGGCGAAGGACGGGGAGCGGCTGACCGCCGAGCAGTTCGATGGCCTGCGGGCGCAAGTCGAGGAGAGCCATGCGGGGACGATGAACGCCGGCCGGCCGATGATCCTGGAAGGCGGGCTGGACTGGAAGCCGATGAGCTGGACGCCGGCGGATATGGACTTCATCGCCGGGAAACACGCGGCGGCGCGGGAGATCGCGTTGGCGTTCGGCGTTCCGCCGCAGCTGCTGGGGATTCCGGGGGATGCGACCTATGCCAACTATCGCGAGGCCAATGCGGCGTTCTGGCGGGGGACGGTGGTGCCGCTGGTGCGGAAGACGGCGGCGGCGCTGACGGGTTGGCTGGGGGGGCGGTTCGCCGGGACGCGGATCGAGGCCGACCTGGATGGATTGCCGGCGCTGCAGCCTGAGCGGGATGCGCTCTGGGCGCGGCTGAATGCAGCGACGTTTCTGACGGACGAAGAGCGGCGGCGGATGGCGGGGGTGGGGTCGTAGGGCTTAGGGCTTAGGGCTTAGTTTGGTCAGGAGGGCGCGGAGCATTCGGCCGAGCTCATCGGAGTCGGCGAGGATCGGATCAGTCGAGCCAGGTGGGCAAAATTCCACACGTTCTGCAAGTATAAGGTGTGTCTCCAGTTCCTTGAGAGACCCTTGTGCGATGCGGACAAAGCTGGCGTAGGCAGGCCGGGTTCCACGGCCAAATCCCTCCGCGATGTTCGCGGCGACGGAAGCCGCCGCTCTGCGCGACTGAGATGTCAGCCCGAACTGTTCTTCGCGTGGAAAGGCTTTTGTTAGTCGGTAGGTCGCTTCGGCAATCACCATTGCGCGCTGCCAGACAAGCAGATCCCGATAGCCCCCAATACTGTGCGCCAAGAAAGCCTCCCTAAGCCCCAAGCCCTAAGACCTACAACTATGGGTATATATCATGATCGAACTCAGGAAAATCCCCGTCGCCGTGATCGCGGCGCTGGCGGTGCAGACCGTGGGCGGGCTGGTCTGGGCCGGAGGCGCGGCGGCGCGTATCGCGACGCTGGAGGAACGGGTCGGCGAGCAGCGGCTGGTGGCCGAGCGGCTGGCGCGGCTGGAGGAGCAGAGCCGGGCGACCCGGGCGGCGGTTGAGCGGATCGAGGAGAGGCTGGAGGGACGCGAATGACCGCTGCCGCAACAGTCGACGCGGGTCTCAGGATTGAAGGCTATGCCTCGCTGTGGGGCGTGGCCGATCTGAACGGGGATGTGGTGGCGCGGGGGGCGTTCGCGGCCAGTCTGGCGAAGACGGGCGCGACGGGTGTGCGGATGCTGCACCAGCACGAGGGCCGGGCCGCGGTCGGGGTCTGGGACCGGATGGTCGAGGACGAGCGCGGGCTGTTCGTCGCCGGGCGGATCATGGACTGGTCGGCGGAGGGGCGGTTCGCCCGGGCGCTGTCGCGGGCGGGGGCGCTGGACGGGCTGTCGATCGGCTTTCGCAGCAGCCGGGCGCGCCGCGAGGGGCGGTTGCGGGTGCTGGTCGAGGTCGAGCTGTGGGAGGTGTCGCTGGTGACGTTTCCGATGTTGCCGGGGGCGCGGTTTCGGGTCGCCTGACCGTCAGCCAGCGGATGGCAGATAGTCGGGCGGGATCGGCTCGGTCGGGGTTTCGCCCTGCCAGTAGATGCTCAGAATCCACCAGCGGGTGCCGTCGTGGAACAGCTGGATGCTGTTGATGCCGCGGGCGAAGGGCTCTGCGTCCGAAAGGCTGTGCAGGCTTTCGTAGGTGGTCCAGACGTGGACGATGCGGCCGAACCGCTCGCTGCGGCGGGCGATCTCGCGCTCGTGGAAGCCCTGGCCGACCAGGACGGGCTCGGCGAGGGCGATGTATCCGTCCGGGGTGACCGAGCGGACCACGCCGACGCCCTGGGCGTTCAGGCCCGAGGGCATGAGGCGGGCAGTGGGATGGAACAGGGCGCGGAAGCGATCCCAGTCGCGGGCCACGCCCCGGTCACCGGAGATGACGTCATAGAGGGCCGCGACGATGGCCTCGGGCGAGGCGACATCAGCTTCGGAGGCGGCCGAGACGGGCGGCGGCGGCGGGGTCCGGGCGGCGGCGGGTGCCGTCAGGGCGAGCGCCAGAGCGGCCGCGAGTATCGAAAGACGCATCGGAACTCCTCCCACAGAAGCGGACTATGGCTCGCCGACCGAGGGTGTATCAAGCGCGGAGCGAAGGCTGCATTCCCGGTCGAAGGCCGGGCCGGTCGCGCCCAAATGCGGACGTGTTCCGCGCGCCTAGTCCTGCGTATCGACGGTTTATGACGAGGCGTGGGTGATTGAATGAGACGGTTCTTCCCGATCCTGACGGTCCTGATCGTTGCGCTGGCCACACCGGTCGCGGCGCAGACGCCGGTGGGCGTCAATGCCCTGGTCGAGAACAGGGTCCAGACCCGAAGCACCGGCGAAAGCGGCTGGCGGCCCTCGGTCGTTGACGGGGCGGTGCGCCAGGCTGATGCGATCGTGACGGGCGCCGACAGCCGGTTGCTGATCCGGTTGAGGGACCAGTCGGTGCTGACCGTCGGGGCGAATGCGGCGCTGAACGTGGATCGGTTCGTGATCGACACCGAGACGGATCCCGCCGGGGTGCTGGTCTCCATGGCGCGCGGGGCCTTCCGCTTCGTTTCGGGCAGCCGGGGAACGGAACGCGAGCGCGTCGCCTTCCGGACGCCGACCGCGACGATCGGGATCCGCGGCACAATCATCGAGGCGGCTGTCGGCTCAGAAGCTCTGGAACTGCTGGACGGGGAGGGGGGCACGCCGGTCCCGGGGGATGAGCCGGACCAGGCGGCGGTGATCGTGCTGGTCGAGGGCGAGATCGAAATCGAGGTCGATGGCGTACGGCGCATCGTGCGCGAGCCTGGACAGGCGGTGGCCGTAAGGGGCCGACGCGTGTCCGAACCGTTCCGTCTGTCCCCCGAAGCCGGGCAACGGCTGGCAGGCAGGCTGCCGCCGAGAGAGCCGGGCGGACCGGGCGCCGGGCCTCAAGGGCAGGGGCCGGAGGGCCAGCCTGCCCAAGGGCAGGGCGCGCAAGGACAGACGCCGCAAGGACAGACGCCTCAAGGACAGACGCCGCAAGGACAGGCCCCTCAGGGCAAGACGCCGCAAGGACAGACGCCTCAGGGCCCAGGGCCCCGCGGTCAGGGAGACCGGCCTCAGGGCGACAGGGGCCAGGGTGACAGGGGTCCGTCCCCGCGTGCCGGATCGGCAGGGCCGGGCCAGCAGCCGGGCGCGGGTCCGGGCGCTGGACAGCGGCCGGGCTAGACCGGTCGTTTCAGCCGGCACCCCGGCAGTCGATCCAGTTCAGGGCGGCCGTCATGCCCATCAGGGAGAAATAGGCCTCGGCGGGACCGTCGGCCGACTGATAGTTCCAGCGGGCGATGCGCTGACGGCGCAGGCCCGAGACCAGGGATCGGGTCAGGATGGGGTCGCTGACGCGGTACTCGTTGGAGCCCGGCGAGGTCGGGACCAGCCAGGGGCCGGGGTCGACGGTCTGGCCGGGGGTGGTGAAGCGCATGACGCCGGCGACGGGCATGGGGTCGGTCGCCGCCAGCTCGACCAGATGGTCGGCGCCGGGGCTGGGACGGGCGACCCGCAGCTGATGGCGCCAGGCGGCCTGGCCCATCGGGTCGGCGATGGCCACGACGGCGGAGCAGTAGCCGTCCGGGCGGCAGGCCGCGAGCGTATTGCCGAACCAGGCCCGGGTCTCGCCGAAGCGCATGTGGGTCTCGGCGCCGCATCGGTCGGCCGCCTGGACGGCACCGGCGGACAGGAGGGCGATGAAGGTCGTGGCGGCGAGGAGTCTGGACATCGGCGTAATCCCAAGCTTGACCGTGGTTAACGCAGATCACGCTCGTTCGTGAGTGTCAATCACGCGCAACTTCAAGAGGTTCAGCGCTCGGGCGGGCGGTATTCGTACTGGCCGAGGCGGCGCGTGCCGCGGGCGAGGGCCGCGATGACCGGCGGGCGGCTCAGCATCCGCCCGATCGCGATGGTGAGGAAGATCGCGAAGAAGATCGGCAGGCGCATCACCAGGGTGATCAGCAGGGAGCCGATGGCGACGGCGACCCACAGGCCGATCTTGAGCGAGGTCTGGTCGGCCTTGTCGATGGGGGCGTCCTCGTCGACCGGGGTGGCGGTCGCGGGATGCACCTTGCCGAACATGACGTCCACGAGGCCCTGCAGCTTTTCGCTTTGAAACTTCTGCACGTCGGCGACGGTCATCACACCCGGAGCGGAGACGGGAGGCGGCGGCGCGTGGTCGGCGTGCTGGTGCAGGTCCAGCAGGGGGCTGGGCTGCATGAGGGCTTCGGGATCGAAGGCGACGGACTCGCCGCGCTCATCGAGGGTGAAGACCTGGTCGAAGGGGACGCGGGCGAAGTCGATGGCGCGGGTGTCCTGGCCATAGGCGTCGCCGTGCAGGGCCAGCAGCCGGCCCTGGCGCAGCTCGACCTGGAAGGCGATCGGATCGGGCAGGTCGCCGACCATGGCGTGGACGGTGCCGAACCGGCCGGTCGGGGTGGTCATGGGCGGGGGCCGGGAGCGATCGACGATCAGTTCGGTGAACAGGCCGGCGCCGGTGTTGCGGCGGGACCCGGGCAGGGATTCGGCGAACTGGCCGGCGAGGTCGGGCGCGATGTCGCGCAGGTCCCAGGCGAGGGCGTCGAGGATGTCGGATTCGAGGGGGGTGAAGCGGGTCACGGCGGCGACCTTAGTCGTCTCCCTCTCCCGAGGGGAGAGGGAGATCGCGCACAGTGGCGAAGCCGCTGTTCTGGCGCGGTCGGGTGAGGGCCCCGGTGCGAGCTGACGGGGCGCCGTAGCCCCTCACCCTTTCGCGCAAGGACGACGCCGGAGACGGCGCCGTGCGCTCAAGCCCTCTCCCGCCGGGAGAGGGAAACCGTAGCAGGAGATAACATGAAAGAGACCAAAACCGTCTCGGGCACGCCCGAGGCGCGCGCGGCCATGCATGAAATGATGGCGGCGTTCGAGGCGTTCAAAGGGGCCAATGACGCCCGGCTGGATGAGATCGAGCGGAAGAGCTCGGCGGATGCGCTGCTGGAGGAGAAGGTGGCGCGGATCGACCAGGCGGTCGGGGCGGCGCAGGCGCGGCTGGACCGGGTGGTGAGTGAGGGGAGGCGGCCGGAGCTGTGCGGCGGCTCCCCCTCCGTCCCGGCTCAAGGCCGGGATGACAAGGAGACGAAGTCGGCGTTTGACGGCTATCTGAAGACCGGTCAGTCGTTCGGGCTGGAGCTGAAGACGGGGCTTTCGACGGCGTCGAACTCGGCGGGCTATGTGGTGCCGGAGCAGACCGAGCGGGCGATCGAACGGCGGCTGATGGCGGGGTCGCCGATGCGCGAGATCGCGACGGTGCGGACGGTCGGTGCCGGCGTGTTCAGGAAGCCGGTGTCGACGGCGGGCGTGGCGTCGGGCTGGGTGGCCGAGACAGCCGCCAGGCCGGAGACGGATCCGGCGACCCTGGCGCTGCTGGAGTTTCCGTCGGCCGATCTCTACGCCAATCCGGCGGCGACCCAGTCGCTGCTGGACGACGCCCTGATCGATCTGGATGAATGGCTGGCGGCCGAGGTCGAGGACGCCTTTGCGGCGCAGGAGACCACGGCTTTTGTCACCGGCGACGGGGTCAACAAGCCCAAGGGCTTCCTCAGCTATCCGATCGTGGCCGACGCCAGCGCGGTGTGGGGCGAGATCGGGTACGTCGCCTCGGGTGCGGCGGGGGCGTTCGCCTCGACCAGCCCGACCGACCGGCTGATCGACCTGGTCTATGCGCCCAAGGCCCAGTACCGGCCGAACGGGCGGTTCGTGATGAACCGCAAGACGGTCTCGGCGGTGCGCAAATTCAAGGACGCCGACGGCAACTACATCTGGCAGCCGGCGCAGCGGGCGGGCGAGACGGCCAGCCTGCTGGGCTATCGGGTGACCGAGATCGAGACCATGCCGGATATCGCCGCCAACAGCGCGGCCATCGCCTTCGGCGACTTCCAGCGCGGCTATCTGATCGTCGATCGCGCCGGGGTGCGGGTGCTGCGGGACCCGTATTCGGCCAAGCCCTATGTGCTGTTCTACACGACCAAACGTGTCGGCGGCGGGGTGCAGAACTTTGATGCGATCAAGGTGATGAAGTTCGCCGCGACGTAGTCGCGGAGGGCTTAGGGAGTAGGGCTTAGGGAGTAGGGGAGGAGGCGCTGGGGCAATCCCAAGCCCTAACACCTAAGCCCTAAGCCCTCGTTTTTCTTCCAGACAATCGAGGTTCCCATGACCGCACCCGTCTCACTGGCGGAAGCGAAGCTGTTCCTGCGCGTCGAGCATGGCGCAGAGGACGGGCTGATCCAGACATTGATCGATGCGGCGCGGGCGCGGGTGGAGGGGGATGTCGGGCTGACGCTGACCTCGACCTCGCCGGCGCCGCTGCGGCTGGCGATCCTGATGCTGGCCCTGCGCGCCTATGAGCGGGGCGATCCGGAGATGCCGGTCGCGCCGGTCGAGGCGTGGATCGCGCCGTATCACGTGGTGCGGCTGTGAAGGTGCTGGCGGAGCTGTTTCAGGGCGTGGAGAGCGAGACGCCCTATGGCGGACGGGCCGTCAGCTGGGAGCCCTTGGGTTCGGCCTGGCTGAAGCTGGGGGCGCGGCGAAGGCGCGAGAAGAACGAGCCCGGCGGGGCGCGGGCAGTCGAGGCGGTGACGGCGGAGACGCGGTCGGACGTGCGGCTGGCAGAGGGCCGGGTGCTGAGATTTGGCGGCGGCGACTGGCGGATCGTCTCGGGCGAGACGGTCGGCGGGCGGGCAATCCTGAACCTGGAGCGGATGCGATGAGCGCGCATGAACTGGCGCTGCAGAAGGCGCTGATCGCGCATCTGAAGGCGGATGCGGCGGTGCGGGCGCTGCTGGGAGAGCCGGCGCGGATCTGGGATGCGGCGCCGACGGACGCGGCCTTTCCACACCTGCTGATCGGGCGGTGCGAGAGCCGGCCCCTGGGCGCGGACGGGGGCGGGGTTGAGCAGGTGCTGACGCTGACGGTGGTGTCGCGGTTTCGCGGGACCGAGGAGGCCAAGGCGGTGCTGGCGGCGGTGCGGGTCGCGCTGAACGATACGGGGCTGGAGGCTGACGGGGTGCGGACGGTGAGCCTGAGGGTTTCGTTCGCCGATGTGTTCCCGGGCGCCGACGGGGCGCGGACATTTGCGGTGCTGCGGGTGCGCGCGATGACGGAAGAGGGGTGATTGGTGGCTGGTGACTGGTGAGGATCGCGTTCGGCGAACGACCGGTGATCTGGCGGCTCTCACCTGGTCCAGCCACCAGCCACCAGCCACCCATTCCCAACACAACAGACAGAGGATTGAGACATGGCGGCTCAACGGGGCAAGGACATCCTGCTGAAGATCGAGGGCGCGCCGGGCGTGTTCACGACGGTGGCGGGGCTGAGGGCGCGGACGATCTCGCTGAACGCGCGGACGGTGGATGCGACGGACGGCGACAGCGCAGGGCGCTGGCGCGAGCTGCTGGGCGGGGCCGGCGTGAAGTCGGCGGCAGTGGCGGGGCAGGGGATCTTCCGCGACGCGGCCTCGGACGCCCTGATCCGCGAAGCGTTCTTTTCGCAGTCGGCGAGCGTGTGGCGTTTGATCGTGCCGGACTTCGGCGTGCTGGAGGGGCCGTTCCTGGTGTCGGCGCTGGAGTATGCCGGCGAGCATGAGGGCGAGGCGACGTTCGCGATCAGTCTGGCGAGCGCGGGTGAGATTTCCTTCGAGGCGCTGTGATGGCGGCCAACGGGGCGCGGGGCGTGGTGGTGGCCGTGCTGGCGGGGGCCGGGCGGCGGCTGTGTCTGACGCTGGGGGCGCTGGCGGAGATCGAGGCGGGGCTGGGGCTGGAGGGCTTGTCCGGTCTGGCGGAGCGGATGCGGACGCTGTCGGCGCGGGACCTGCTGACGGTGCTGTCGGCCCTGTTACGGGGTGGGGGCGAACGGGCGCTGGCGGATGAGCTGGACCGGTCGGGTGTCGATCCGCGCGAGGCGGCGGAGGCGGTGGCGAAGGCCTTCGCGGCGGCGGCGGGATGACTCCCTGGGGCGAGATGCTGCGGACCGCGGCGCGGCTGGGCGTCGGGCCGGAAGGGTTCTGGCGGCTGTCGCTGCGGGAGTGGCGGATGCTGACGGAGCGGTCGGGCGGTGCGGTGCCGCTGGGGCGGCTGGATTTCGAGCGGATGGCGAAGGCGTGGCCGGACTGAGGGCCGGTGGCCGCGTCCTCCCCACCCGGTCGCTGCGCGACCACCCTCCCCCAAGGGGGAGGGAGAGGAGTTGAGATGACTGATAATCCTGAACCCACCGGCCTGGACGG
>JAUYAG010000177.1 GCA_030693575.1 Brevundimonas sp.
CGCACATCACGCAGGCCTCGTTCGATCTGCCGCCTCCTTGGAGGGCTCGGGCGGCGTCGAGGCGGGGAAACGCAAACGGGGAGCCTGGTGATCCAGACTCCCCGCGGAAACTTGTCCCTGGTCCGGATCGCGGCTCTCGAGCCTTGCGCGATCCGGGTGTCAGTCGGTCTGCGCTACTCGGCGGCCATGGCCTGTTCGGTGGCCGGAAGAATCGACACGTAACAACGGCCGTTCGCCTTCTTGGTGAACTTCACGGCGCCGTGGGCGGTCGCGAACAGGGTGTGGTCGCGGCCGAGGCCGACGTTGTCGCCCGGGTGGAAGGTGGTGCCGCGCTGGCGCACGAGGATGTTGCCGGCCAGAACGTTCTCGCCGCCGAACTTCTTCACGCCGAGGCGCTTGGAATGAGAGTCGCGACCGTTACGCGACGAACCACCGGATTTCTTGTGAGCCATAGGTCTGCTCCCTGTCTCTAACTGTTCTTACGCTTCGTCGGTGGAGGCGGGCTTGGCCTTGGGCGCAGCCTTCTTGGCCGGAGCCTTCTTGGCGGCGGCTTCAGCCTTCGGAGCGGCGGCGGCCTTGGCGGCCTTGGCCGGCTTGGCTTCGGTCGTCTCGACGCGCGGGGCGAGGCCACGGGCGCGGAGGTTCATTTCGGCCTTGGTCATCAGCGAGGTCTCGCCGTCCCACTTGGCCTTCTCGCCGGCACCGTCGATGCCGGTGATGCGCAGGACCGATTCCATCTGGCGATGGCCGTTCGTGCGGCGATAGCCCTGACGGCGGGTCTTCTTGAAGATCTTGATCTTCTCGCCCTTGCGGGTCTCGACCAGGGTCGCGGCGACGGCAGCGCCCGCGATCAGGGGAGCGCCAAGGGTCACGCCCTTTTCGCCGCCCAGCATCAGGACGTCGCCGAACGAAACGTTCGAGCCGGCCTCGCCGTCGAGCTTCTCGACCACAATGACGTCGCCCGGTTGAACCCGGTACTGCTTGCCGCCGGTCTTGATCACCGCGTACATGTTGAAGCCTCAGCGAAACGCAAAAAGAATAGCCCGACGGGGGACCCCCTCGGGCGAAGAGCGGCGACATAGACGCAGAGGGGTCTCTGAGTCAACGCGGGCGGGCGAAAAAACGGGTGCGGGTCGATCAGGCCGCCCGGACGCTGTGTCGCGCTGGACTGTTATAAGATAACATTCTAAGAGGGCCGACGATGAGCCCGTCCGACCTCCAGCAACCCGTACTGCTGTCCCTGCTGGGCGCGGGCTTCGTCACGGCCTTCCTGCACGCCGCCCTGCCGACCCACTGGCTGCCCTTCGTACTGGTCGGACGCGGCCAGCGCTGGACCCTGCCGCAGGTTCTGTCGGCCGTCGCCACGGCCGGCCTCGCCCACATCCTCTCCACCGCCGTCGTCGGCGGCCTGATCGTGGCGGCCGGCATCGCCATGGACCAGTGGATGTCCGGCCTGTTGCCGGGCCTGTCGGCGGGCCTTCTGTTCCTGTTCGGCGCCTTCTATCTCGGCCGCGCCCTGCTGCGCCCGGCGATCATGGCCGGCGGACCGTCGCTGGCCCTGTCCGAGCCGACCGTCTCGCACGCCGCCGCCTTCTGGGGGCTGGTGGCGATGATGGCGATCTCGCCCGGCGAGGTGCTTCTGCCCATCTATCTGTCGCAGGCGACGCAGGGGCCGCTGGTGCTGGCCGCCCTGACCCTGGCCTTCGCCGCCGGCACGGTGCTGGGCATGACCCTGTTCACCGTCCTGGCCCGCGCCGGCTGGTCGGTGCTGCGGCTGGAGCGCTGGGCCCGCTATGAAGGCGTCATCCTCGGCCTCGCCCTGATCCTGATCGGCCTTCTCGTCCTGCTGCGCCAGCACTAAGGATAGCGGCATGGCGCACGCTCACGGCTCCCACGATCACGACCACAGCCACGCGCACGCCCATGCTCATGGGCATGACCATGGGCATGACCATGGGCACGCCCACGGTCCCGGCGGTCACCACCATGGCCCGGTCGACACCGGCGACTGGCGCTACGCCGTCGGCCTGATCGTCAACCTGGCCTTCGTCGGCGTTGAGTTCGGGGCCGGGATCTTCAGCGGATCCACCGCCCTGATGGCCGACGCGGGTCACAACCTGTCCGACGTGCTCGGTCTCGCCATGGCCGGCGGCGCGGCCTGGCTGGCGCGGCGGGCCAGCGGGTCGCAGAAGACCTACGGCTACGGCAAGGCCACGGTGCTGGCGGCCCTCGCCAACGCCCTGCTCCTGATCTTCGCCTGCGGGGCCATCGCCTTCGAGGCCGTGCGCCGGCTGGCCGAGCCCGCGCCGGTCATGTCCGGCCTGATCATGGGCGTCGCGGCCATCGGCTTCGTCATCAACCTGGGCACGGCCCTGCTGTTCATGCGTGACCAGCACAGCGACCTGAACGCCCGTGGCGCCTATCTGCACATGATGGCCGACGCCGCCGTCTCCATCGGCGTGGTCATCGCCGGTGCCGTGATCATGGTCTCCGGCTGGTCGATCATCGACCCTCTGGTCAGCATCGCCATCGTCGCCGTCATCCTGATCGGCACCTGGGGCCTGCTGAAGGACTCGGTCAATCTGGCCATCGACGCCGCCCCGCGCGGCGTCGACGTCGAGGCGATCCGCGCCGCCTTCCTGTCCCTGCCCGGCGTCACGGCGGTGCATGACCTCCACGTCTGGGGCCTCTCAACCACGGAAACCGCCCTGACCGCCCACCTCTGCCACGACCGCCCCGACGCCGACGCGCTTCTGGTCGAGGCCCAGGCGCTGGCCCGCGGCAAATTCCGCATCGGCCACACCACGCTGCAGCTGGAAGCGGCGGCGCTGCCCGACTGTCCCGACTGCTGAAGCACCGTAGGGGGTTCACAGCGAACACAACGAATTCACAACGACCACAACGAAACCGTGCGACCGCGCGACGCGGCACGCGTCCTCCGGTATTGATTTCTGGCGCTGCGCGCCGATCGACCCTCTCTCCCGTCGTGTTCATTGTGAATTCGTTGTGCCCGTTGTGATGAACCCCGACTGGCGGCCGCTGCCCCCCGCCCCTAGATGAGCCCCATGACCGACAAGATCCCCGTCACCGTCCTCACCGGCTACCTCGGCGCCGGCAAGACCACCCTGCTCAACCGCATCCTCACCGAGGACCACGGCAAGCGTTACGCCGTCATCGTCAATGAGTTCGGCGAGATCGGCATCGACAACGATCTCGTGGTCGGCGCCGACGAGGACGTGTTCGAGATGAACAACGGCTGTGTCTGCTGCACCGTGCGCGGCGACCTGATCCGCGTCGTCGCCGGCCTGATGAAGCGCCAGCGCCCGGGCAAGCCGGCCTTCGACGCCATCATCGTCGAGACCACCGGCCTGGCCGACCCCGGCCCCGTGGCCCAGACCTTCTTCGTCGACGAGGACGTCAAGGCCAAGACCCAGTTGGACAGCGTCACCGCCCTGGTCGACGCCAAACACGTCATGGCCCGGCTGGACGACTCCAAGGAGGCGCGCGAGCAGGTCGCCTTCGCCGACCGCATCATCCTCAACAAGACCGATCTGGTGACCGAGGCCGAACTGGTCGAGGTCGAGCGCCGCCTGCGCAAGCTGAACCCGCTGGCCCCCATCACCCGCGCCGAACGCGCCAATGTCCCGCTGGACCAGGTGCTGGGCCTCGGCGGCTTCGACCTCGGCCGGATCCTCGACATCAACCCCGAGTTCGCCAACCCCGCCCATGGCGAGGCCGGCCACGTCCACGACGAACACTGCGGCCACGACCATCACGATCACGATCACGACCACGGCCGTGATCACGCCCATCATGATCATGACCACGCTCACGACCATTCCCCCGGCGCGCGCGGCCATGCGCACGAGGACGACATCAAGGGCATTTCCCTGTCCCTCGACCGGCCGATGGACGGGACCAAATTCACCGCCTGGCTCGACCGCCTGCTCGGCGAGCAGGGTCAGAACATCCTGCGCGCCAAGGGCATCATCGACGTCAGCGGCGAGGACCGCCGCCTGGTCTTCCAGGCCGTGCACATGATCCTCGAGGGCGATCTCCAGCGCGAATGGGGCGTCAACGAGCGTCGCTGGTCCCGCGCCGTCTTCATCGGCCGCGAACTGGACGAAGCCGCCCTCAAGGCCGGGTTCGAGGCCTGCGCAGCCTAGGTCTCAGCCGCCCGGTCGTTGCAGACGTGCCGGATCAACATGAGCTGGCCCGGGTCCGTCGCGGGCCTCGGAACCGGGTCCTCCGGGCCTTCCACCGTGCGCAGGAACCCCTGCGTCACATTGTAGAACTCGGTCGTCCCCACACCGATCTCTGACGCCGCGCAGTCCACGACGGCGTAAGCGACCACCGTATTGGGACTGCCGGTCGGCGACGGCGCGACGGTCGCCCGCAGGACCAGCCAGACGGTCGTGTGCTCCCGCGACGTACGTTCCGGCAGGATATCATAACGGGTTCCGTCGGCGGTCGTGCCGATGGCCTCCCACGCCGGATCGTCCCGCTGCGGCAGCGTCTGGGACGAAGCCGCACCGGCCAAGGCAGTGGCGGCGGTCGCTACGGCGATGCAGAAAAGACGTTGGCGCATGGTGAGGGCTCCGATCGACAACAGGCTGACCCGCCCGTCTGGCGTCGTCAACGTGGCCCGTTCGCATCCGACCGATTCTGACGCAGGCGCATGCCAGCCTCCCGGCATGACCGACCCCTACCGCATCCGAACCGACGAGACCTGGGCCGAGGCGCGCGCCGACTATCTCACCGGCTTCACCGCCGAGGAAGTCTGCCGCCGCCACGACATCGGCCTGTCCGCCCTGCGTCAGCGCGCGCGCCGCGAGGGTTGGCGGCGCCACGACCAGGCCGACCCGACACCCGAAGACGATTTCGACGTCTTCGACGACCTCGAACCGCCCGAGCTGGTTGAGATGGCCTGGCGTCGGCTGGCCGCCGCCATCGCGCGCGGCCGGGGTGCCGACGCCGCCCGCTGGCAGCGGATCCACGCCACCCTGCACGCCCGCGTCCAGGCGGAGGCCACCCAGGACCACCGCGACAGCCTCAACGCCGCGGATCTTGCCGCGCGGCCACCGGAGCAGCGCCCCGCAGCCTGGCCGCGCTTGCGCGTCACCGGCGAAAATGTGCACGATGTGCACTCGAATTCTTCCGACGACTACGACGACGCCGATCTCTCCCGCGCCGAACGCCGTCGCCGGCTGCGCGAGACCCGCCGACGAAGTTGACGCGCGCCGCCCGGCCACTAAACGGACCCCATGCTCACCGCTTTCGACGCCCAGATCACCGCCATCGTCTTCGACGCCGAAGGCGCGATCTTCGCCCTGGGCGACGGCTCGGTCCGGTTCGAGGACGGCACCTTCAGCGCCGCCCACGACGGCGCCATCCTGTGCGCCGTCGTCCATCCGTCCGGATACGGGGTGATCACCGGCGGCGACGACGGCCGCCTGATCTGGCACCGCCGCACCGACGCCGGAGTCCTGGCCACCAGCGCCAGGGGCCAGTGGATCGACGCCGTCGACGCCTCGGCCGAAAGCGGCCTGATCGCCTTCTCCGCCGGCAAGACCCTGACCGTCCTGGATGCGAAGGACGCCGGCTTCCGCCGCGACTTCCAGCACGAACGCACCGTCTCGGGCGTGGCCTTCGAGCCCAAGGGTCGGCGCATCGCGGCCTCGACCTATGGCGGAGCGGCCCTGTGGTTCGCCCGGATCGCCGAACAGAAGCCGACCTTCCTGAAATGGGCCGGGTCGCACACCGCCGTGACCTTCTCGCCCGACGGCGCCTTCGTGGTCACCGCCATGCAGGATTCCCAACTGCACGGCTGGCGGCTGAAGGATCAGAAGAACATGCGGATGGGCGGCTATCCGTCCAAGGTCCGGGCCTTCAGCTTCCTGTCCAACGGCCAGTTGCTGGCCACCTCGGGCGCCCAGGGCGCCGTCCTCTGGCCCTTCGTCGGCGCCAACGGCCCCATGGGCCGCGAGGCCACCGAGATCGGCTTCGACGAAGGCAGCCTCGTCGGCCTCGTCGCCTCGCAGCCGAAGCATGGCCTGCTCGCCGCCGGTCTCAGCGACGGCCGCGTCTGGCTGGCCGACCCGGCCGGTCAGGGCCTGAATTTCCTCAAGGCCGACAAGGGCTCCCCGATCACCGCCCTGGCCATGAGCGCCGACGCCCGTCGGGTGGCCTGGGCCGACGAGGACGGGAACGCGGGCGTCGCCGACATCTGACGCTTGCCCCCCACCGCCGCCCGCGCCACCATCCCCCCATGTCAGGGGTGACCAAAGCCGCGAAGAAGAGTCGACCGATCCTGACGGTCGTTCTGCTGCTGATCCTGCTCGGCGCCAGCACCATCATCATCCAGCGCTGGATCGCCCCGCCGATCACCTTCCTGATGGTCAGCCGCGCGGTCGAGGGCGAGGGGCTGTCCTACCGCTGGCGGTCGCTGGACGACATCTCGCCCCGGCTGGTCCAGGCCGTGATCGCGTCCGAGGACTCGACCTTCTGTTCGCACAACGGCTTCGACATGAAGGCCATCGAACGCGCCCTCAAGGCCAACGCCCGGGTGGAGAAGCGCGGCTCGGGCCGCATCCGCGGCGGCTCGACCATCAGCCAGCAGACCGCCAAGAACGCCTTCCTCTGGCCGGGCCGCGACTGGATCCGCAAGGGGCTGGAGGCCGGCTACACCGTCGCCATCGAGACCGTCTGGGGCAAGCGGCGGATCATGGAGGTCTATCTCAACGTCGCCGAATGGGCACCGGGCGTCTACGGCGCCGAGGCCGCCTCGCAGCACTGGTTCGGCAAGTCCGCGGATGACCTGACCGCCCGCGAGGCCGCCCGGCTGGCCGCCATCCTGCCCTCCCCGCGTCGCTACAGCGCCGCCTCGCCCGGCCCCTATGTCCGCCGCCGCACCGCCCGCATCCAGGCCGCCATGGGCACGGTGCGCGAACAGGGTCTGGCCGCCTGCGTCGCGGGATGAACGGCGCCGCTTGACGCAGGCCTCCGGCTCGCTTCACCTGCCCGCCGAACGACGCGGCGTCAGACCGCGCGAGGAGGAACGCCCCATGAAACGCACCCTGATGACGGCCGCCGCCGCCTGCGCCCTGACCTTCGCTCTGGCCGGTTGCGTCGGCCTGGGCATGACCGACGAAGCGATGGCCCCGGCGTCGGTCGATGAGGACGCCGTCGCTGCCGCCGCCCGCGCCATGGAGGCCGCCGCCGACGTGACCGCCGCCGATGCAACGGCCTTCGTCGCCACCGCCGAGACCCGGCTCGCCGCCCTCAGCGAGGAGGCCGCCCGCATCCAGTGGACCCGCGCCACCAACATCACCCACGACACCATGTGGCTGGAGAGCCGGATCAACGCCGAATACACCGAGCTGCAGGTCGAGCTGGCCAACGGCGCGGCCCGGTTCAATGACGTCGAGGTTCCGGCCGACGTGCGCCGCAAGCTGAACCTGCTGCGCCTCGGCATCGTCCTGCCCGCCCCGAACCGCCCGGGTGCCGCCGGCGAATTGGCCGAGATCACCACCCGGCTGGATTCGACCTACGCCACCGGCAAATTCGAATACCAGGGCCGACAGATCACGCTTGAGGAAGCCTCCGCCCTCCTCGCCACGACCCGCGATCCGGCCGAGGCCCGCGCCCTGTACGAGGGCTGGCGCACCATCTCCCCGGTCATGGCGCCCGACTACGCCCGCATGGTCGCCATCGCCAATGAGGGCGCGTCCGAGCTTGGCTTCGCCGACACCGGCGCCATGTGGCGCGCCGGCTACGACATGGAGCCTGACGCCTTCGCCGCCGAGACCGACCGGCTGTGGGAACAGGTCAAACCCTTCTACGAGAACCTGCACTGCTACGTCCGCAGCCGCCTGAACGAGCGCTACGGCGACGCCGTCCAGCCCGACAGCGGCCCGATCCGCGCCGACCTGCTGGGCAATATGTGGTCGCAGCAGTGGGGCAATATCTATGACGTCGTGGCCCCGGCCACGGGCGGTGCCTCCAGCTATGACCTGACCGAACGGCTGGTCGCCTCGGGCTACGACGCGCGCAGGATGGTCGAGACCGGCGAAGGCTTCTACGTCTCCATGGGTCTGGCCGAACTGCCCGACACCTTCTGGGAGCGCAGCCAGATCACCCGCCCGCGCGACCGCGAGGTCGTCTGCCACGCCTCGGCCTGGGACCTCGACAACCTCGAGGACATCCGCATCAAGATGTGCACCGAGGTCAACGCCGAAGACTTCTACACGGTCCACCACGAGCTGGGTCACAACTACTACCAGCGCGCCTACAAGGATCAGCCCTTCCTGTTCAAGAACGGGGCGAACGACGGCTTCCACGAGGCCATCGGCGACTTCGTCGGCCTGTCCGCCCTGACCCCGACCTATCTGAACCAGATCGGCCTGCTGCAGTCCGTGCCGGGCGAGGCGGAGGACATTCCCTTCCTGCTCAAGATGGCCCTCGACAAGATCGCCTTCCTGCCGTTCGGCCTGATGGTCGACCGCTGGCGCTGGGGCGTGTTCAACGGCGAGACCAGCCCGGCGGAATACAATGACGCCTGGTCGGCCAACATGCTGCGCTACCAGGGCCTGGTCCCGCCCGGACCGCGCCCGGCCAACGCCTTCGACGCGGGCGCGAAATATCACATCCCGGGCAACACGCCGTACACCCGCTACTTCCTGGCCCACATCTACCAGTTCCAGTTCCACAAGGCGGCCTGCGAACAGGCCGGCTGGACCGGCCCCTTGCACCGCTGCTCGGTCTACGGAAACGAGGAAGTCGGCGCGCGCTTCAACGCGATGATGGAGATGGGCCAGTCCCGCCCCTGGCCCGAGGCCATGCAGGCCTTCACCGGCCAGCGCGAGAACGACGCCTCGGCCGTGGCCGACTATTTCGCGCCCCTGAACACCTGGCTGACGGCCCGGAACCGCGGCAAGGATTGCGGCTGGGAGACCTGAGACGAGGATCCCGCCAACGACCGCCGTCGATTCCGCAGGAAATTGCCGCGTTAACCTTTGGTGTGGGCGCTTCGCTTAACCGTGCGCCCCCAATTTGCCGCGGATAGGCGCGGACGGACCGCATCGCGCCTGAACCACGGGCGGACGAGGCGATGCAGCGGGAATCCTGGATTGAAGTCACGTGCCGGGCGCTGAAGGGATTCGCCCGGCGGATGGCCGATGATGCGCGCGGCAATGTCGCCATGCTGTTCGCCCTCAGCCTGCCGGTCCTGATCCTCATGACGGTCGGCGGGGTCGATATCCACCGCGCCTCGACCGTGCGGGTGAACCTGCAGGACGCCCTCGACGCCGCCGCCCTCGCCGCGGCCCGCTCGCCCTATACGGCCAACACCGACCTGCAGCGCGTCGGACTGGCGTCGTTGCGCGCCAACCTCAAGGCCTATCCGGAGATCACCCTGCGCGAGGCCGACACCAGCTTCGTCCTGAACAGCGACGACGTGGTCATTGCCAGCTCCAAGGTCGACGTGAAGACCCTGGTCGCCAACATCTTCCTGCCGCCCTACGGCAAGTTCATGGATGACTATCTGCCGGTCGGTGCCCATTCCGAGGTCGACCGGTCGTCACGCAATATCGAGGTCGCCATGGTCCTCGATCTGTCCGGTTCGATGAGCGGGCAAAAGCTGACGGACCTGAAGAATGCGGCCAAGGATCTCGTCGATCTGATCGTCCAGCCCGTGCAGACTCCCTACTATTCCAGGGTCGCCCTGGTGCCGTGGTCCTATTCGGTCAATCCGGGCAGCTATCTGAACTCCGTGCGAGGTTCAGTCACCGGCTCCAGGCCGATCACCGGCGCGGTCATCAATCTGACCGGCACACAGAGAACCATCACGGCGGCCACCAAGGCCCGCCCGGTCGTGATCACCTCTAACGGCCACGGCTTTTCCAACAATGACGTGGTCTGGATCACCGGCGTCACCGGCATGACCCAGCTCAACAACAAGGCCTATCTGGTCAGGAACAGGACGACCGACACGTTCGAACTCTACACCCTGGCCGGCAGTCGGGTGGACGGCCGGAACTACAGCACCCATTCCGGCAGTACCGGGCGGGTCCAAAGGTGCCAGGACAGTGACTGCTCGATCACCATCACGTCGTCCAATCACGGTCTGTCCCTGAACGACTATGTCTACATCACCGGCGTCAACGGCATGTCGGCGATCAACAACCAGTCCTATCTGGTCGGAAACGTAACGAGCTCGACCTATACGATCGACCCGCCGGATGTGGGGATCAGCGCCTACACCTCGGGCGGCCTGTCCTGGTGCGCCATGCCTGGCTGCACCTACTACGCCTTCGAGAACGAGAACGGGGACCTGGCGACGCACCAGATCACCAGCTGCGTCACCGAGCGGACCGGTACCCAAGCCTACACCGACGCCGCCCCAACCAGCGGCGCACGGGTCGGTCGCCACTATCTGCCCATAGGCGACAGCTGCCTCAGCAGCACGATCGAGCCGCTGTCGAGCAGCATCTCCGGCATCAAGGCGGACATCGACTCCTTCTCGGTCAGCGGGTCGACAGCCGGCCAGATCGGCATCGCCTGGGGCTGGTATATGGTCTCGCCGAGCTTCGCTTCCCTGTGGCCGTCGTCGGGTGCCGCGGCCTACAACACCGCAGAAACCCTGAAGGCCGTGATCATCATGACCGACGGCGAATTCAACGCCCCCTACTGCAACGGGGTGACGGCGCGGGGCTATAACGCCCCCAATGCGGAGAGCAACAACTGCGACCCCGACAACGGCGAACCCTATGGTCAGAGCCGGGCCCTGTGCGACGCGATGAAGGCGCAGGGGATCATGATTTATACGGTCGGCTTCCAGATCACCGCCGGCGGCGGGGCGGAAGACCTGCTGGAGTATTGCGCCACGACGTCCAGCGGCTTCTACAACGCCGGCAGCGGCACCGAACTGTCGGAGGCCTTCAACGCCATCGGGCGGGACATCACCCAGTTGCGCATCTCCCGCTAGATACCAGCGATCTTTCGATCACCCCGCATTAACCTGCCTCGCCGATACTATCCCCCTGAAGGCCGGACGAATTCTCCCGGCGGACTGGATGGATCGACGACCATGGGGAGCCGCGCAGCCTCGCCAGTCCTTGACCGCCTGCGGACCTTTCTCCGGCGGCTCATGTCAGACGCGCGCGGCAATGTCGCCATGCTGTTCGGCCTCAGCCTGCCGGTGATCGTCCTCATAACCGTCGGCGGGGTGGACCTCCATCGCGCCTCGACCGTGCGGGTCAATCTGCAGGATGCGCTGGACGCCGCCACCCTGGCCGCCGCCCGCTCGCCCTATTCCGAGGACGAGGACCTCCGGGAGGTCGGTCTCAGGGCCCTGCGCGCCAACCTCAAGGCCTACCCCGAAATCATCCTGCTCGAGGCCGACACGACCTTCTCACTGAACGAAGACGCCGTCGTGGTCGCCAGTTCCAGGGTCAATGTGAAGACCCTGGTCGCCAACATCTTCCTGCCGCCCTACGGCAAATTCATGGACGACTACCTGCCGGTCGGCGCCCATTCCGAGGTCAACCGCTCGTCCCGCAACCTCGAGGTCGCTCTCGTTCTCGACATCACCGGTTCCATGGGCGGCAGCCGCATCACCGCGATGAAGGCCGCCGCGCGGGACCTGGTGGATCTGGTGGTTCAGGACGTGCAGGAGCCCTACTACACCCGCATGTCGGTGGTGCCCTATTCCATCGGGGTGAACGTGGGCTCCTGGGCCAACGGCGCGCGGGGCACGCCCATCGGCGCGCGGAACATCGCGCACATGGCCTGGGCGTCGGCGACCGCAAAAAACATCAGCGGCATCACCCGCGCCAACCCGGGGGTCATCACCACCTCAACCGGCCACGGCCTTCAGTCCAACGACTATGTCTGGATCCGGAACGTTTCCGGCATGGGGCAGGTGAACAACCGGGCCTACAGGGTCCAGCGGATCGACGATTCGAGGTTCTCGCTGCAGTCCTGGAACGGCTCGTCCTGGGTGGCGGTGAATACCAGCAGCTACAGCAGCTATGGCGGTTCTGGCGAGGCGCGCAAATGCCTCGTGTCGGACTGCTCGGTCGAGGTGACCGCCCCCGGTCATGGCCTTACCAACGGGGAGGGGGTCTACATCACCGGTGCCAACGGCATGACCCAGATCAACAACCGGCCCTACATCGTCGCCAATGTGACGACCAACACCTATTCGATCGGCGTCAACGGCGCGGAATGGGGAGCCCACACCTCGGGCGGCTCCAGCTGGTGCGGGCGCGACGGCTGCCAGTGGCGGGTGTTCCGCAACATCTCCGGAAACCTGCGCGCCCACCAGATCACCACCTGCGTCACTGAACGGCCCGGGGCACAGGCCTATACAAGCGCGGCCCCGTCGACGGCCTACGTCGGTCGGAATTATCCGGCAACCAATGCGCCCTGCCCTTCCGCGGTCATCATGCCGCTGTCATCCGACAAGAACGCGATGAAGTCGCTGATCTCCAGCTTCAGCGTCACCGGCGCAACCGCGGGTCAGATCGGCCTGGCCTGGGGCTGGTACACGGTGTCGCCCAGCTTCAATTCCCTCTGGTCCGGCAATCCGGCGGGTGTGGCCAGCCCCAACGAACTGCTGAAGGCGGTCATCCTCATGACCGACGGCGAGTTCAACACCAACTATTGCACGGGCGTCCTGGCCAGCAATTCAGGCAACGGCGGCGAACGCATCAACTGCGCCGCCACCAACGGCAATCCTTTCGACCAGGCCGAGGCACTGTGCGACGCCATGAAGGCGGAGGGGGTCATCGTCTACACCGTAGGTCTTGAGCTGGCCGCGGGGGGCGCGGCGGAAGACGTCATGCAGTACTGCGCCACGAGTCCGGATCACGTCTATCTGCCGGCCAGCGGCGGGGATCTGTCAGAGGCCTTCGCCGCCATCGGTCGCGAACTGACCCAGCTACGGATTTCCAGATAGCGCCAGCCCGTCTTCAGATCAGCCGGATTTCCCGCAGCCGCTCCGTCAGGAAGTCCTCGGCCATGATCGCCTTGCCGACGTAGCGGTCGGGGTTTTCCGGCGAGACCATGCTGGGCAGGGTCTCGATGACGAAGTCCGGGTTGAAGTGCAGGAAGAAGGGCGTCGAATAGCGGGCGAAGCTGGCCCGCTCGGGTGCCGGATTGATCACCCGGTGGCTGGTGGACGGCAGGACGTGGTTGGTCAGTCGCTGCAGCATGTCGCCGATATTGACCACCAGCGCCCCCGGCGGCGGCGCGATGTCCAGCCATTCGCCGTCCGTATCCTTGACCTGCAGCCCCGCCTCCTCGGCGCCCAGCAGCAGGGTGATGACATTGATATCCTCGTGGGCCCCGGCCCGGACCCCTGAGGCGCCCGCGGGCACCGGCGGATAGTGCAGCATGCGCAGGATCGAATTGCCCATCTCGACCTTGTCCTCGAAATAGGCGTCCCCGAGCTCCAGATAGCGGGCGATGGCGCGCAGGATCTTCGCGCCGAGGACGTCCATGGCCTCGAACATGCCGTAGACGTGGGGGCGGAAGCCCTCGACCTCCGCCGGCCAGACGTTGTCGCGCATGTATTTCCGGTAGGGGTGGCCTTCCGGCAGCTCCCGCCCGACGTGCCAGAATTCCTTCAGATCGACCGTGGCCGCGCCCTTGGCCGCCTCGACGCCGAACGGCGTCAGCCCGCGCGCGCCGCCGGTGCCCGGCTGGTGATACTGGCGCTTGGTCTCTTCCGGCAGGGCGAAGAAGGTCTTGGTGTCGGCCACGGCGGCGTCGATCACCGTCTCGGCCAGACCATGGTCTGCGATGACCGCGAACCCGTACCGTTTGAACGAGGTTCCCAGCTTGTCCGCGAACGCCTGAAAGTCCGCATCATACAGCTTCATCGAGACCGGCTCGATCGACTTGCGGGCGGGGGCGGCGGTCTTGGGGGTCGGGGTCGCGCTCACGTCAGGGCCTCATCGTTCTGCTACAGGCGGGTTCCATACGCCCTAAGCCGCGAACTTGGCAAAGACAGGACGGTATCGCGCCGCCGGATTGTTCGTTCAGCCCCGGTACAGGTCGGAACCTTCACAGTATGCTCGCGTTTCGGCGCCAGACAGATTTTCACAGACAGGACTTCCCACCATGCGCAGCAAGCTTCTCCTCACCGGCGCCAGCGTCGCCATCCTCCTCGGCGGCGCGGCCTGCACGACGATGGACCCCTACAGCTCTGCGCCGCGCCGCAACAACACCGGCACGGGCGTGATCGCCGGCGCCCTGGGCGGCGCCCTGCTGGGCTATCTGACCAACACCTCCAACTCCGAGGAAGGGCGCAAGAACGCCCTGATCGGCGCCGGCATCGGTGCCCTGGGCGGCGCGGCCGTCGGCCAGTACATGGACCGCCAGCAGCGCGAGCTGGAAGCCGAGCTCTCGGGTTCGGGCGTCGGCGTGGCGCGTCAGGGCGACAACCTCGTCCTGCGCATGCCGTCGGACGTGACGTTCGCGTCGAACCAGTCGTCCATCAACACCCGCTTCTACGCGACCCTGGACGACGTGGCCGGCGTGCTGAACCGCTACGACCAGTCGATCGTCGACATCGTCGGCCACGCCGACTCGGACGGCGCGGACGAGTACAACCTCAACCTCTCGCGCCAGCGCGCCTCGTCGGTGGCCCAGTATCTGGTCAGCCGCAATGTGCTGGCTGACCGCCTGTACGTCGATGGTCGCGGCGAAAGCGCCCCGATCGCCTCGAACGCCACGGCCGAGGGCAAGGCCCAGAACCGCCGGGTCGAAATCCTGATCCGTCCGTTCCGCGGCTAACGCCCAGGCGCGCTCAAGCAGCGAGCGATCGCATCGCGAGCGTCAGCGCACCACCCGCGCTCAAGCAGCGAGCCACCGCGTGGCGAGCGTTAGCGCGCAAGAATGAGGGCGGAGCTTTGCGGCTCCGCCCTTTTTTGTCGTCAGACACCGTTCCGTGACTTGCGGCGAAGCGCTTCCGGTGCTGGATACGAACCGCGCACGTTGCGGGGGAATCGTTTGCGACCGGACCATCAGGAATTCGCCGACGGGGTGAAACTGGCCGCCATCGCCGCGGTCTCGGCCGTGCTGACAGCGACGGTCGTGATCGGAGCCGGTCGGGCGCTTCTGCCCCAGGCCGAGGTCCCGGTCGTCGCCGCCGAGCTGACCCCTGTGGTCCTGCGTTAGGCCCGCCCGATCGAGGCGTATCGGAAGCCGCGATTCCGCATTTCGTCGGGCCGGTAGACGTTTCTCAGATCGACCATGACGGGCTGCTGCATGAGCAGCTTGACCCGGTCGAGATCGAGCGCCCGGAACTGATCCCATTCGGTCAGGATGACCACCACGTCAGCGCCCGTCACCGCCTCATAGGGGCCGTCCTTGAACTGGACGCCCTCCAGCATCCGGGCGGCCTCGTGCATGCCCTCCGGATCGAACGCCTGGACGGTCGCGCCCATGGCGATCAGGGCGGGAGCGATATCCAGCGACGGGGCGTCGCGCATGTCGTCAGTGTTCGGCTTGAACGTCAGACCCAGCAGAGCCACGGTCTTGCCCTTCATCTCGCCGTCCAGCGACGCAGCGACCTTGCCGGCCATGGCCTTCTTGCGCGCATCGTTGATCGCCACCGTCGTCTCGATCAGGCGAACCGGCGAACCGGCGTCGGTCGCGGTGCGCACCAGGGCCA
>JAUYAG010000178.1 GCA_030693575.1 Brevundimonas sp.
GTGTCCTCGATATCGTCGACCCCACCCCGCAGACTGTGGACGCGCTGATGAAGCTCGACCTGTCCGCCGGTGTGGATGTCGAGATCAAGATTTAATAAGAAAGAGGCGGGATCCGATGCGCACGGGCGTGATCGCCAAGAAACTGGGTATGACGCGTGTCTTCGCTGAAGACGGCGCGCATGTTCCAGTCACGATCTTGCAGCTGGATGGCTGTCAGGTCGTGGGTCAGCGGACTCAGGAGCGGGACGGCTATGTCGCCCTGCAGCTGGGTGCTGGCTCCAAAAAGGCCAAGAATACCAACAAGGCTCAGCGCGAATCTTTCGCCAAGCTTGAAGTGGAACCCAAGGCCTATGTCACCGAGTTCCGCATCGATGCGGACGCCATGATGGATGTGGGCTCCGAGTTCTCGGCTGACCATTTCGTCGCCGGCCAGAAGGTCGACGTCCAGGCCGAGACCATCGGCAAGGGCTTCGCCGGTGCCATGAAGCGCTGGAATTTCGGCGGTCTGCGGGCGTCGCACGGTGTCTCGGTCTCGCACCGTTCGCACGGTTCGACCGGTCAGCGTCAGGATCCGGGCAAGACGTTCAAGGGCAAGAAGATGGCCGGCCACTATGGCTGTGAAGTCGTCACCACCCAGAACCTCACCGTGTTCCGCGTCGACGTCGAGCGTGGCCTGCTGCTGATCAAGGGCGCTGTCCCCGGTCACGAAGGCACCTGGGTCAAGGTTCGCGACGCCATCAAGAAGGCCCGTCCGGCCGACGCCCCGTTCCCCGGTGGCGTGAAGTCCAAGGGCGGTTCGGCTGCTGCGGCTCAACCGGCTGAAACGCCGGCTGAAGAGGCCCCGGCCGTCGAAACCACCGAAGGCGGTGAAGCGTAATGAAACTCTCGGTCATCAAACTCGACGGCAAGGCCGCCGGTGACGTCGATCTGTCGGACGCCGTTTTCGGCATCACCGACATCCGCGGCGACATCCTGGCCCGCTACGTCAACTGGCAACTGGCCAAGCGCCGCGCCGGTACCCACAAGGTCCAGACCCGGAACGAGAACTCTCGCACCGGCAAGAAGATGTACAAGCAGAAGGGAACCGGCGGCGCCCGTCACGGTTCGCGTCGCGCCCCGCAGTTCGTCGGTGGTTCGCGCGCCTTCGGCCCGGTCGTTCGCGACCACGGCTTCTCCCTGCCCAAGAAGGTTCGCGCCCTGGCCCTGCGCCACGCGCTGTCGGCCAAGGTCGTCGCCGGTGATCTGGTCATCGTGGACAACATCTCGCTGAAGGACGCCAAGACCGCCGGTCTGCGCGAAACCCTCGGCAAGCTGGGCTGGACCCGCACGCTGATCATCGCCGGTCCGGAAGTCGACACGAACTTCGGTCTGGCCGCCCGCAACATCCCGATGGTCAACGTCC
>JAUYAG010000183.1 GCA_030693575.1 Brevundimonas sp.
CATGCCCATGGCCACCGTGCCGCCGGTCGCCGACGGTGCCCGCGCCGTGCGCGCCGCCGGCCTGCAGGACCGCCTGACCTTCGACAGTTTCGTGGAAGGGCAGGGCAATGCCTTCGCCCTGGCCATCGCCCGTCAGGCCGCCGCCTGGGCCGACGGCCATTTCAACCCGATCTTCTTCTGCGGCCCCTATGGCTACGGCAAGACCCACCTGCTCAACGCCATCGCCTGGGAGGCCCAGCGCCTGCGGCCGGACGCGCGCGTCGTCTATCTGACCGCCGAACGCTTCCTGTCGACCTTCGTCCGCGCCGCCCAGGACCGGACCATGGCGGCCTTCAAGGACAGCCTGCGCAATGCCGACATGCTGCTGATCGATGACGTCCAGTTCGTCGGCGGCAAGGCCGGCACCCAGGAAGAACTGCTCTCGACGCTCACCGCCCTGATCGAGGACGGCAAGAAGATCATCCTCTCGGCCGACCGTCCGCCGATGGCCCTGACCGAGGTCGAGCCGCGCCTGCGCAGCCATCTGGCCTCAGGCCTGACCTGCCCGGTCGAGCCCGCCGACCGCGCCCTGAAACTGGCCGTCGCCCGCAACCGCATCCAGGCCCTGGCCAACCTCGGCGTCGTCTCGGGCGAGGCCCAGGCCGAGGTGCTGGAACATCTGGTCGACCGCACCCCCGGTTCGATGCGCGAACTCGAGGGCGCCGTGAATACCTTGGCCGCCGTCGCCGGCGCTCGCCTGTCGGCCCTCAGCGTCGACGAGACCCAGGCCCTGCTGGGCTCGGCCCTGCGCGGCGGGCCCGAGCGCCGCATCACGGTCGACGAGATCCAGAAGACCGTCGCCGACCATTTCAGCCTCAAACAGGCCGACCTGCTCTCGGAGCGCCGCACCCGCGCCGTCGCCCGCCCGCGCCAGATCGCCATGTGGCTGTGCAAACAGCACACGACCCGCTCCTACCCCGACATCGGCCGCCGCTTCGGAGGCCGCGATCACACCACGGTCCTGCACGGCGTGCGCAAGATCGAGGAACTGATGGCGCTGGACGACCAGATCGCCCGGGATGTCGAGACGCTGACGCGGAAGCTGCGCGGCTGACGCGAGGGATTAGGGATTGGGGAACAGGTCGGAGCCGGGATGCCAGCGGCGGGGATTATCCACACTCGATGTGGAAGCGCCCCTAATCCCTAATCCCCAGTCCCTAGTCCCTTCCTTGCCCCGCCCCACCAATCCGCTAGTGTCCGTAGCCCTAACTCTTTGCGGCGGCTTGTGAGTCGCCGACGGCGGGCGAGACCACATGCAACTGACCATCGAACGATCCGCGCTCCTCAAGGCCCTCGGCCACGTGCAGAGCGTCGTCGAGCGCCGCAACACCATTCCGATCCTGTCCAACGTCCTGCTGTCGGCCGGCCGCGACAAGCTCAGCTTCGCCGCCACCGACCTCGACATGGAGATGGTCGACGAGGCCGAGGCCCAGGTGAATGTCGAGGGCCAGATCACCGCCCCGGCCCACACCCTCTATGAGATCGTCCGCAAGCTGCCCGACGGCGCCGAGGTCTCGCTGTCCTACAACGGCGACGATCCCCGTCTGGTGGTCCAGGCCGGCCGCTCCAAATTCAACCTGCCGGTCCTGCCGGCGGGCGACTTCCCGGTCATGTCGACCGACACCTCGGGCACGCGCTTCACCCTGCCCAAGGAAGACCTCGCCCGGCTGATCGACAAGACCCGCTTCGCCGTCTCGACCGAAGAGACGCGCTACTATCTGAACGGCCTGTATCTCCACACCGTGGCCGAGGCCGGCATCCCCCTGCTGCGCGCCGTCGCCACCGACGGCCACCGCCTGGCCCTCGCCGAGACGCCCGCGCCTGAAGGGGCGGCCGGCGGTCCCGGCGTCATCGTCCCGCGCAAGACGATCGACCAGGTCCGCCGCCTGCTCGACGACGGCTCCGGCCCGGTCGAGGTCATGGTCAGCCCGCAGAAGATCCGCTTCGAATTCGGCCAGGCCAGCCTGACCTCCAAGGTCATCGACGGGGCCTTCCCTGACTACCTGCGCGTCATTCCCAAGGGGAACGACAAACAGGCCGACATCGACAACACCCTGTTCGCCCAGGCCGTCGACCGCGTCGCCACCATCTCGGCCGAGAAGAGCCGC
>JAUYAG010000184.1 GCA_030693575.1 Brevundimonas sp.
GATCTCGTTGGAGATGTTGGCGCGGCGGAGGTTCTTTTCGATCAGCTTGGCGTGACCGAGGTCATCCTCGACCATCACGATCTTGACGGCATGGCTCATGCGTAGTCTCCGGCGTCCGGCAGGATGAGGCGTGTGGGGAATTTCAGGATAAATGTCGAGCCCTTACCAAGCTCTGACTGGAGGCTGATGTCGCCGCCGAGACGGCGAACGCTGTTCCGGACAAAGGCCAGTCCCAGCCCCTCGCCGGGGCGGTCCTGCCGGCCCGCGCGGCGGAACAGCTCGAAGATCCGCTCGTGGTCCCGGTCGGAGATGCCGCGACCGTTGTCGGCGATCCGGTAGACGATCCAGCCGCCGGGCGACGCCTCTCCGGTGACGACGATCCGGCCGGGACGCGAGGCGTCCAGATATTTGACGGCGTTGTCGATCAGATTGCCGAAGATCTGTTCGACGGAGAGCCGGTCGCTGTCGACCAGCGGCAAGGGCTCAACCACGATTTCGGATCCTGAGGCCTGGGTCTGGTGACGGACGCTGTCGGCGATGTTCCGGACCATGGCGGTCATGTCGAGCTGTTCCGGGACCAGATTGCGACGGCCCTCGCGGGACAGTTTGAGGATGGCGTTGATCAGCCGGTCCATCTTCTCGGTCGAGGCGCGGATGAAGCCGATGGCCTCGGGCACGTCGTCGCGCACGGCGGTCAGGGCGTCCTGCTCGACCAGTTTGGGGGCCTTCGTCTCGACCGCCGTCATCTGTTTGTCGATGATCCGCCCGGCCTGCTCAAGCTCGGCGGTGTAGCCCATGACATTGACCAGTGGCGCACGCAGGTCGTGGCTGACGATATAGGCGAAGCGCTGGATTTCCTCATTGGCCCGGGTGAGCTCGTAGGTGCGGACGCGAACCTGGTTCTCCAGACCCGCGTTGAGGCTGTCGAGGGCGTCGCGGGCACCCTGAATCTCGAGGACATAGCGACGGATCAGCCAGGCACTGGCCCCGGCGAGCACCAGGATCATCAGGGCCCCAAGGGCGTTGGCCATGACGGTGATGTTGCCCGCCCACTCCGACTGACGCGTACGGAACTGCAGGCGGGTGGCCTGAATCTCGTCGATCGCGGCGATTTCGGCCCGCATGGCGTCCATCAGCACCTTGCCTTCGCCGCCGCGAAGGACGGCGATACCCTCGTCGACGCGGCCCATGCGGGCGAGGGCGACGCTGCGCTTCATGATGGCGAGGCGCTGATCCGAGAGTTCCGTGACGCGCTCGACCCGCGGGGCGAGGTCGGGGTCCCCGAGCGTCAGGCCGTTCAGCTCATCCATCAGCTCGGGCAGGCGCTGGATCGCTTCGTCGTGGACGGAGAGGTACTCCGGCAGGGTCGTGAGCAGAAACCCGCGCTGGCCCGTCTCGGCGTCGACGAGCCGGGTCAGGAGCTCGCGTGAAATCAGGCGGACCTGCTGGGCTTCCTCGACGGTGTCGTTGAATGAGACCGTGCGGTGGATGAGGACAAAAACCGAAAGGTTGAGCACCAGCATCAGGACGATCGCCAGCGCCAGCAGGCCGGCCACGCGCCGTCCGAGCGTCGGGGTGCGGACGAACCGGCTGAAGGCCGCAAGCGTGGGACGGAGGTCCGAAATCATCGTGCGCGAGCATTAGCGGGCCGTTTCGCGCTGTCCAGTCGCGTAAAGGGAGAAACCCTCGCTGTTCTGAGGATTTAGGGTAATGATCGCCTCCCGTCAGGATCGGGGGAGTTGGACATGGTTTGGTGGTGGTGGATCGCTCCGGCGGTCGTTGGCCTGATCGGCGTCATCCTGCTGATCCGCGGCCTGATGGCGCTGTTCAGCGGACGGGTGTTCAGCGGCCTGCTGGTCGGCGCGGGCGGTGCCGGCTTCATGGCGGCGGCGGCGATCGCCGGCCTGCTGGCTCTGGACGTCCAGACCTACGGCCGACTGACCTATGAGCGCCCCGTGGCGACGATCCAGACCCGCCAGCTGGGACCGCAGTATTTCGAGGCCACGGTGATGCAGCCCGGCATGGGCGAGGACGCGCCCGGGGTCAGCAACCTGTATCCGCTGCACGGCGACGAATGGCGCATCGAGGCACAGGTTCTGAAGTGGAAGCCGTGGGCCAATGTGCTGGGGCTGGACGCCCAGTACCGTCTGGATCGCCTGTCGGGCCGCTATCACTCGATCGAGCAGGAAATCAATGCAACGCGCAGCGTTCATCCGTTGGTCGGCGGCGACGCCGGCCCGGACTGGCTGCCCTGGCGGATCAGCGCCTGGGACACGGCGCGGAAATACCGGAAATACGTCGATGCGGTCGACACCCTGTACGGCGGCGGCGCCTATATGCCGATGGCCGACGGGGCGAAGTACGAGGTCTGGATCACACAGTCCGGCCTGGTGGCGCGACCGGCCAACGACGCGGCGCGGAATGCGTCGGCGGGGGGCTGGACGGAAGTGGAATAAGCATCCTTCTCCCCTTGCGGGAGAAGGTGGCAGCCGAAGGCTGACGGATGAGGGGTCGCACCAGCGGCGCCATTAGTCCGTGGCCAGTTTGGCGTCGGCTGCGGTGAGGATCACCGCGACAACCTCTTGCGGGCGGTTCTCGATCTGCTGGTTGGGAAACCTCAGAACCCGGAATCCCTGCTCGGTCAGCCAAACGTCCCGCGCCAGGTCGGAAGCGCTATCTTCGTGCTGAGGACCGTCGGCCTCGACGATCAACCTGTGCCTCAGGCAGATGAAATCGACGATGTATCGGCCGATCGTGAACTGACGGCGGAACTTAAGATTCTGCAGCCGGCGGTCGCGCAGGAGTTTCCAGAGGCGGCGTTCGTAGAGGACGGGTTTATGCCGCAGCTCCTTCGCACGTTGCCGGAGCCATTCGTCCATAGGTTGTTTGAAACACGACCGCGTCAGTCTGTCGAGAGGGCGGTGCGACCCCTCATCCGACCTCGCTGCGCTCGGCCACCTTCTCCCGCAAGGGGAGAAGGAATTTCTAGACCGTCCCGATCGTCCGCAGCCGGGCTCGCGGGTGCACCTCGTTCTGGCTCATCACGACCGTCTGGCCGCGGAAGCGTTCGATGATCGAGCGGACGTAGGGGCGGATCTGGGGGCCGGTCAGGAGGACGGCGGTCTCGCCGGCCATGGCGGCGCGTTCGAAGACGTCGCGGACGGCGCGGATGAAGTCCTGTAGCCGTGACGGGGCCATGGCCAGCTGGCGATCCTCGCCCTGACCGATCAGGGCCTCGGCGAAGGCCTGCTCCCATTCCGGCGACAGGGTGACGATCGGCAGGGCGCCGTCGTCGCCCTTGTGCTGCCAGCACAGCTGGCGGGCCAGACGGCCGCGGACGTGTTCGACCAGGGTGGTGACCGAACTGGTGTGCGGCGCGGCCTCGGCCAGACCTTCCAGAATAGCGCCGAGATCGCGGATCGAGACCTTCTCGCGCAGCAGGGTCTGCAGCACGCGTTGCAGGGTGGTGACGGTGACGACCGAGGGGATCAGTTCGTCGACCAGCTTCTTCTCTTCCGTCCCCAGTTCCTTCAGCAGCTTCTGCACCTCGGCGTAGGAGAGCAGGTCGGCCATGTTCTCCTTGAGGATCTCGGTCAGGTGGGTGGTCAGCACGGTTGAGGGGTCGACGATAGTGTAGCCGCGGAAGGTCGCCTCCTCGCGCAGGCTTTCGTCGATCCAGGTGGCGGGCAGGCCGAAAGCGGGTTCCTTGGTGTGCTCGCCCGGCAGCTCGACCTGGCGGCCGGCGGGATCCATGGCCATCAGCGAGCCGAGGCGGACCTCGCCCTGCCCGGCTTCCATTTCCTTGATGCGGATGGCGTAGCCCTGGGTGCCGAGGCGCATGTTGTCGAGGATGCGCACCGACGGCATGACGAAGCCATACTCCTGCGCCAGCGAACGGCGCAGGGCGCGGACCTGATCGGTCAGGCGGCGGCCCTCCAGATCGTTGATCAGGGACAGCAGGGAATAGCCGAGCTCGATCTTGACCTCATCGATGGTCAGGGCCGTGCTGATGGGCTCCTCGACATCTTCCTTGGGACCGGTGGCGGTGGCGGCCATCTCGGCCTCGGTCGGCTTGGGCTTGAGCCGCTGACGGCCCAGCCGCCAGGCCATGAAGCCGGTTCCGACAGCCAGGGCCGCGAACGGGAGCAGCGGCATGCCGGGGATCAGGCCGATCAGGCCGGAAGCCGCCGAGACGACGCCGAGGCTGACGGGGTTGGTGGCCAGCTGGGCGACCAGGGCCTTGTCGGCCGTGCCCTCGACGCCCGCCTTGGAGACGAGGAAGCCGGCGGCGATCGAGATGATGATGGCGGGGACCTGGGTCACCAGACCGTCACCGATGGTCAGGGCGACATAGGAGTTCGACGCGTCGCCGATGCTCATGCCGTGCTGGAGCGTCCCGATCAGGATGCCGCCGATGGCGTTGATGAAGACGATGATCAGGCCGGCCACGGCGTCGCCGCGGACGAATTTCGAGGCACCGTCCATGGCCCCGAAGAAGGTCGATTCCTGCTCCAGTTCCTTGCGGCGCAGCTTGGCCTGGTCCTCGGTGATCAGGCCGGACGACAGGTCGGCGTCGATGGCCATCTGCTTGCCCGGCATGGAGTCCAGGGTGAAGCGGGCCGAGACCTCGGCGATGCGGGTCGAGCCCTTGGTGATGACGACAAAGTTCACCACCAGGATGATGGCGAAGATGATGATGCCGATGATGAAGCTGCCGCCCATCATCAGGGCGCCGAAGGCCTCGATGACCTGACCGGCGCCGCCCGGACCCTCGTGGCCGTGGCTGAGCACCAGTCGCGTCGAGGCCAGGTTCAGGCCCAGGCGGAACAGGGTGGTGACCAGCAGGACGGTCGGGAAGATGGCGAAGTCCAGCGGCTTCTTCATCATCACGGCGGTCATCAGGATCAGCACGCTGGAGACCAGTGACAGCGCCAGCAGCACATCCATCAGGAAGACGGGAATCGGCAGGATCAGCAGCAGGATGACGCCGATGACGCCGACGGCCATGGCCACCTCGCCGCGCGCGACCCAGCCCAGCATGTCGCGACCGCTGGGCCGCGCCATGCCGTCGCTCATCATGGTCGAGGCGGGGACGTCGGTCATGCGCGGCCGAGCGCGGACAGGGCGATGCGGGTCGCGTCGGCGATGACGGCCTCGCGCTGGGCGTCGGTCGACTCGCGCGTGGCGTGGAAATATGCGGCCATGACGATGGGATCGCCGCTCGGCGGATACAGAACGCCGATGTCGTTGACCGGTCCATATCCGCCGGTGCCGGTCTTGTGCGCCACGATCCAGCCGGTGGGGACACCCGCCTTGATCCGGTCCATGCCGGTGGGCGTGTCGACCAGCCAGCGCATCAGCAGGGTCTTCGATGCGGCGCTGAGCGGGGTGTCCGAAGAGACCAGCAGACGGTGGATGTTGGCTACGGACTGGACCGGCGTGATCGTGTCCTTGTCGCCATCCAGCCGGTTCATTTCCGGTTCCAGCCGGTCGACCCGCGTGTCGACGTCGCCGATGCCGCGATAGAAGGCCCGAAGGGCATCCAGCCCGCCCAGTTCGCGGATCAGGATGTTGGCGGCCGGGTTGTCGCTGACCTCGACCGTGCCCTTCATCAGCTGTTCGATCGTCAGGGTTCCGCCGATCGCGGGCTCGGTCACCGGAGCGTGGTTGACCATGTCGGCTTGCGTCACCGGAATGGCGCGATCCAGCCGTTCCTCGCCCGCCTGGACGCGCAACAGCGTGGCGGCGGCCAGATACATCTTGAAGGTCGAGCAGTAGACGAAGCGTTCGTCAGGGCGGTAGGCCAAGCGACGCCCGCCGGTCGAGAGCGCCAGGCCAAGCCGACCCCCATGGCGCGCCTCCAGAGCCTGCATCTCACGGCTGAAGGACAGGGTTTCGCCGACCAGAGGCGAACAGCCCATGACGCCCAGCGCGCCGAGGCCGGTCAGGACGCTTCTGCGGTCCGCACCCACGGTCATGATCAGGCCGCCGCGTAGCCGCTGGCGGCGACGCCCGACTGCGGGGCGATGATCTGGACGCCCTCGTCAGCGTATTCGTTCAGCTTGTTCCGCAGGGTGCGGATCGAGATGCCGAGGATGTTGGCCGCATGGGTGCGGTTGCCGAGGCAGTGCGACAGGGTGTCGAGGATCAGCGTCTTCTCCATCTGCGCCACCGTCTGGCCGACGTGGGCGCGGGTGACGGCGTCGGCGGTCTGGGCGGCGCGGGCCGCGGGGCTGTCATAGCCGGCGGCGCCGTGGGAGCCGGCGCTGAGCGGCTGGCCGTCCGGCAGGCGGATGGCCTCGACATCGATCTCGGGCCCGACCGCCAGCAGCACGGCGCGGTGCATGGCGTTTTCCAGCTCGCGGACGTTGCCGTTCCAGCGGTGCGAGACCAGGGCGCGGCGGGCCTCGAGCGAGATCGGACGCGCCGGCACGCCGTTGGCGGCGGCGTATTTCTTGACGAAGTGATCGGCCAGCACGGAGATGTCGCCGGGCCGCTCGCGCAGGGCGGGCAGGCGCAGGTTCACGACGTTCAGGCGGTAGAGCAGGTCTTCGCGGAACGTGCCTTCGGCCACCGACTTGGCGAGGTCGCGGTTCGAGGTGGCGATGATGCGGATGTTGACCGGCACGGGCTTGGTCCCGCCGACCCGGTCGATGACGCGTTCCTGGATGGCGCGCAGAAGCTTGGCCTGCAGGCGGACGTCCATCTCGGAGATTTCGTCCAGCAGCAGGGTGCCGCCGTCGGCCTCCTCGAACTTGCCGATGCGGCGGGCCATGGCCCCGGTGAAGGCGCCCTTCTCGTGGCCGAACAGTTCGGATTCCAGCAGGTTGTCGGGAATGGCGGCGCAGTTGACGCTGATGAAGGGCCGCTCGGCGCGCTTGGAGCCGGCGTGGAGGTAACGGGCCATCACCTCCTTGCCGACGCCGCTTTCGCCGGTGATCAGGATGGAGGCCTCGGACCGGGCGACCTGGTCGGCCAGCATGATGACCGCCTTCATGGACGGATCGGCGGAGATCAGCGGGCGGTCGTCATCGGCGACGGCCGAGAGGACGGCCGCGATCAGATCGGCCTCGGGCGGCAGGGGGATGAACTCCTTGGCACCGGCGCGGATGGCGGCGGCCGCGTCGCTGGCGTCGGCGTCGACGCCGCAAGCCACCACCGGCACATGGATCCGCTCGGCCGCGTTGGCCGCGATCAGGGCGGCGATGTCGATACGGTAGTCGACCATCAGCAGGTCGGCGCCCTGCCCCCGACGGAGCTGTTCCGTCGCCTGATCGCCGCGCTCGACGTGGCTGACCTTGGCGCCGTGCGCCATGGCCATCTTCACCGCCGTCGCCAGCTGTCCGCTGAGCCTGCCCACTACCAGAAGCCGCATCGGTCTTCTCCTCTAATCTCTACGCACGATCCGGCCGCCGATCAGGCGCCGGAGTCCTCGGTCTTGATGATTTCCGTCATGGTCACGCCGAGCCGGTCCTCGACGACGACGACCTCCCCGCGGGCGACCAGCCGGTTGTTGACGAAGATGTCGATGGCCTCGCCGACCTTGCGGTCCAGCTCGAGCACGCTGCCGCGATTGAGCTTGAGCAGCTGGGCCACGGACATATGGGCCTTGCCCAGCACGGCCGAGATGTTCACCGGCACGTCGAAGACGGGCGTCAGGTCGTGCGCCGTCTTGTCAGACGGTTCGTCGCTGACGGTGATTGCAACGGAGTCCGGAAACTCCTCCAGGGCCATGGTGTCGGACGCCATTACGGCCTCCCTTCCATTGTAGGTTCAGGGGTGAGGTTTTCGGCATGCCCGGCCTCGGCGGCCAGGGCGGAGTTCAGGGCATCGCTCATGCGGGCGAAGGCTTCGTCCGGATCAAAGGCGGCGCGGCCGTCCGACCATTCCAGCTGGAAGGCGGCCGCCGCCATGGTCGGGTCGGTGCGGAAGGCGACGATGCCCGAGAAGCCGGCGTCGGCGCACAGCTGCTGGATCCGCGCATGGGTGGCATCGGTCAGGTCGCCGGTGCGGATGACCAGCCGCGGCGAGGCGTCGATCTCCTGCCCCAGGGCTTCCAGCGCGGCCTGCAACGGCGCCTCGGGATAGCGGTCGAGGGCGGTGGCGCAGACCACGCGGGCGGCGGTCAGGGCCAGTTCAGCGGCCTGCTGGCGATGCTGCTGGGCGATCTGGGCCAGGGCGGGGGCGGCGGCGGTCAGGGCCTGGGCGATGGCCGACAGGGCCATGGTCTGGATGCTGTCGATCTCGGACAGGGCCTCGTTGCGGGCGTCGAGCCGGGCCTGGGCGACCATGGCCTCGACCTCGGCCGGGCCGTAGGCGCGCTTGATCGGGCGGAAGGCGGCGGCCGCGTTCACGACGACGCCGGCGGCGTCGAACTCGGTGTCGAAGGCGAAGGGGGTGCTGAGGGGCTGATGGGTCATGTCAGTAGATCAACTCGTCGTCGCCGCCCTGGCCGACCAGCATGATCTCGCCCTTGGCGGCGAGATCCTTGGCGACCTGGACCATGGCCATCTGGGCCTGGTCGACGTCCTTGAGGCGGACCGGACCCATGGAGTCCATGTCCTCGCGCATGATCTTGGCGGCGCGCTCGGACATGTTGGAGAAGAACAGCTCGCGCAGGGCCTCCGACGAGCCCTTGAGGGCCAGGCCGAGGGAGTCCTTCTCGACCGCGCGCAGCAGGGTCTGGATGCCGCCGGGGTCCAGCTTGGCCAGATCCTCGAACACGAACATGAGGGCGCGGATGCGTTCGGCGGCCTCGCGGTTGCGCTCTTCCAGCGCGCCGATGAAGCGGGCCTCGGTCTGGCGGTCGAAGCTGTTGAAGATGTCGGCCATCATCTCATGGCTGTCGCGCTTGGACGTGCGCGCCAGGTTGGACATGAATTCGGTCCGCAGGGTCTGTTCGATCTTGTCGAGGATTTCGCGCTGCACCGGCTCCATGCGCAGCATCCGCTGGACGCATTCGAGGGCGAAGTCCTCGGGCAGGCTGGTCAGGACGCGGGCGGCGTGGTCGGGCTTCACCTTGGACAGGACGACGGCCACGGTCTGGGGGTATTCGTTCTTCAGATAGTTGGCGAGGACGGCCTCGTTCACATTGCCGAGCTTGTCCCACATGGTGCGACCGGCGGGGCCGCGGATCTCCTCCATCAGGCCTTCGACGCGGTCGCCGGGCATGAAGGAGGCCAGCAGGCGCTGGGTCTGCTCGAAGCTGCCCATGACCGCGCCCGAGCCGCTCATGCCCGAGACGAACTCGACCATCAGCTCCTCGACGACCTGGGCGCTCACCGTGCCCAGCGAAGCCATGGCCTGGGAGATCTCCTTGATCTCGTCCTCGTCCAGCCCCTGCCACAGGCGGGTGTGATCCTCGCCCAGGGACAACAGAATGACGGCCGCCTTTTCGGGCCCCGTCAGCTTCCTGGCGTCCTCGATCGCCGCCTTCTTGTTGGCCACGCGCGCCATCAGCCCTCGTGGACCCAGCTGCGCAGGATGGAGGTGGATTCGTCAGGGTGTTTCTCGACGAAGTCCGCGACCTTCTTGACCGAGGACGCCTTCACCTGACCCTCGATGCGGGCGATGTCGAGCCGCTGGTCCATCTCGGATGGACCGGACAGCTGGGGCATGACGCCGCCGGCGCCGCCCATGATGGTGGTCTGCAGGGACGTCACGCCGCCGCCCGCGCCCGCGCCGGCGAGTTGCAACTGCCCGGCGCCGCCACCGCCGCCCGCGGCCGATTTCAGCAGCGGACGCAGCACGAAGAAGATCAGCAGCAGGCCGGTGATCAACAGCACCAGCAGTTCGACGCCGCGCATGATGTCGTTCTTGGTGAAGTCCAGCAGGGGCGATGCGGCCTCCTCGCCGCCGACCACGGCCAGGTCGCGGTTGAAGCGGACGTTCAGGACCTCGATCTTGTCGCCGCGCGTGGCGTCGATGCCGACGGCGGCGGCGACCAGGGCCTTGATCTGCTCGATCTCCGCAGGGGTGCGCGCGGCATAGGTCGGGGCCGCGCCGTTGGCACCGGGGGTCCATTTGCCGTCGACGGCGACCGAGACGGCCAGCCGCTTGATCTCGCCGGCCTCTTTCACCGTGGTCGTGGTGGTGTTGGAGATTTCGTAGTTGGTGGTTTCGGTCGTAGCCGTATCGCGCGATCCGGCGAGTCCGGCCGCCGGAGCCTCGCCGCCGGGAATGTTGTTGGTCGCGGTGGCACCGCCGTCGGCCGCCGGCGAGGTGTCGGTGGATTCCGTGCCGTTGGCTGAGGTCGAGCGGACGACCTGGCCGTCGGGGTCATAGCGCTGCTCCTGGGTGGTCGAGCGGCTGTGGTCGATGTCGGCGGTGACCTGCACCCGTGCGCCTCCGACGCCGACGACGCCCTCGACGATGTCCAGGATCCGCGCCTGGAGCTGGGCTTCGGTCGAGTCCCGCGCGTCCTGGGCCGAGGCGGCGCTGAAGCCCTCGGAGTCCGAGCCGGCCGCCAGGGTGCGGTTGGAGGTGTCGGTCAGGGTGACCTTCTCGGGCTTCAGATTCGGCACCGAGGAGGCGATGACGTTGCGGATGGCCTGGACCTGGGCGCCCGACAGCTGGCCGCCGGTGACGCCCACGACCACCGAGGCGGTCGGCTCGGCGGCATCGGACTGGAACAGTTCGCGGCGCGGCAGGGCGATCATGACGCGGGCGGAGGTGATGCCGCGCATCGACAGGATGGTGCGGGCCAACTCGCCCTCAAGGGCGCGCTTTTCGTTGAGGTTCTGCTGGAACTCGGTCTGGCCCAGCACCGACTGGTTGTCGAAGATTTCGTATCCGACCGAGCCGGAGGTCACGAGGCCCTTGCCGGCGACCAGCATGCGCGCCTCGCCGACCTCGTCGCGACTGACGAAGATGGTCGAGCCGTCGCCCTTCGAGGAATATTTGATGCCGGCGCTGTCCAGCGCCGTGGTGACCTCGGAGGCCTCCTGCAGGTCGAGATTGGAATACAGCAGGGCGTCCGGGGCCTGGCCGATGCGCAGCATAACGGCGACCAGCACGGCCGCGACGCCGGCGGCGACGCCCAGCACCACGGTCAGCCGACCGATTCCGAATCTCTGCAACGCCGCCGTGAAGCCGCCCACGCGTCCCGCCCCGAATACTCACGGGTCCTTACAGACGCCCGCTAGGCAGAAACTGCCGCCTTCGTGGTAAATGCGGAGTTAAGACCTTTGGTGGATCAGCGTTTTTTGCGCTTCTGGAGCACGAAGCCGATGACCTTGGCGGCCGCTTCGAAATGCTCGCGGGGGATGGTTTCGTCGATGTCGACGGCGGCGTAGAGGGCGCGGGCGAGCGGGACGTTCTCGACGATCGGGACATTGTGCTCGCGCCCCACCTCCCGGATGCGCATGGCCAGGGCGTCGACGCCCTTGGCGACACAGATCGGTGCCGCATCGCCCTCGCCGGGCTCATAGCGAAGCGCGACGGAATAGTGGGTCGGGTTGGTGACGATGACCGTGGCCTTGGGCACGTTCTGCATCATCCGCTGACGGCTGCGCTGGGCCCGGATCTGCTTCAGCTTGGCCTTGACGTGCGGATCGCCCTCGGACTGCTTGTAGTCCTCCTTCAGCTCTTCCATCGACATCTTCATCCGCTCGGCGAAGCGGTATTTCTGCCAGAGGAAGTCGGCACCGGCGGCAAGGCCGAGGAAGATGATGGTTGACACCATCAGGGCGATGGCCAGATCGCGCGCCAGCGGCAGGATCATGGCCGGCGGCATGGCGGCCATGTTCTCGAGTTCGCGCAGGTGCGACTTGAGCACCAGCCAACAGATGAAGCCGACGGCCAGAAGCTTCAGAAACGTCTTCACGAACTGAAACAGGCCGTCCGGACCGAAGATGCGTTTGAAGCCCTTGAGCGGGTTCACCTTCGACCAGTCGGGCTTCAGCTTCTCGCCCGTGAAGATAAGCCCCGACTGGGCCACATTGCCGCCGACCCCGCCGATGATGGTCGCCAACATGACCATGCCAAGAAAGGGTGCCATCGCCCACAGGGCTGTGGTGCCGATCTCGACCCCGGCCCCGGCTTGCAGGCCGCCCAGCATCGTGTGGGGGGCTGCGATGAAGGGCAGCAACTGCTCGGCCATCGAGGTGGCGAACCAGCCGCCTGACATCAGCACCACGGCGGCGGCACCCGCCAGCGACAGGGCCGCGGCGACATCCGGAGACTTGGCGACGTCGCCTTTCTTGCGTGCTTCCGCAAGTTTTCGCGGTGTCGCCTCTTCTGTCTTCGACTCGGGATCGGTGCCTTCAGCCACCGGCGCCTCCCGCGAAGATCCGGGCCAGGGCGCGGTAGCGGTCGATGAAGACCGTACCGACCACGCCGAGGCTGAGGGCGAAGACCGACAGGCCCAGCAGGATGCTGAGCGGGGCGGCGGCGAAGAAGACCTGGAACGACGGCATGACCCGGCCGACGAGGCCCGAGGCGAGGTTGAAGATCAGGGCGAAGACGAGCAGCGGCGCCGATAGCTGGACGCCCAGCATGAAGGCGTCGCCGAGGGTGCGGATGGCCAGTTCAACGAAGTCGCCGGTAACGAGCGGCGCCACCGGGCTGATCAGCTGATACGAGCCCACCAGGCCGGCAATGAACAGGTGATGGGTGTTGGTGGCGAAGATCAGGGTCGTGCCCAGCAGCATCAGGAAGGCGCCGATGGTCGAGCCCGGCTGGGCCTGCATGGGACTGGCGGTCTGGGCGAAGGCCAGGGTGGTCTGCAGGGCGACGATCTCGCCGGCGGTCGCGAGGGCGGTCAGGAAGGAGCGGAGCAGGGCGCCGATCATCAGGCCGACGATCACCTCGCGGATGATCCAGCCGGCCATGCCGCCCACCGTCGCCGGCAGAGCCGGCAGGACGCCGGCAATCACCGGCCACAGGGCGAGACTGACGACGAGAGCCAGCGACAGGCGGATGCGCGGCGAGACATAGCTTTCGCCCACGCCCGGCAGCATCAGCAGAACAGCGCCGATCCGCGCGAAGATCAGCGCCCCCTGCCAGACCTGGTCCGATGTCGCGTAAGGCTCCATCCCCTACACCGTCATCCTCGGGCTTGACCCGAGGATCAGACGCGGAATCGCCCCGGCATTCAGGTGACGGCCCTCCAACCGGCGATCCGCCGCCTCTGGACGCGCACCGGACAATCCGATCCTCGGGTCGAGCCCGAGGATGACGATGACGCGCGTCGTCATCGTCACATGCCGGCGATGCGCGCCGCGATCGTCCGCATGAAGCCGCCCAGCAGCGCTCCCATCAGCGGCAGGAACAGCAGCAGGCTGACAAAGATGGCGATGATCTTGGGGGCGTAGATCAGGGTCTGTTCCTGGATCTGGGTCAGGGCCTGGAACAGGCCGATGACCACGCCGACGACCAGACCGACCAGGAGAACCGGCGCGCACAGCTGGATCGTCAGCCACAGGGCGTCGCGCCCCACATCCATCACTTCCGCGCCGTTCATTGAAAATCACGCTCCACCGGGTACCGGGCAGAAAATGCCGGGAGCGTGGTTAACGAGGGGTTAGTGAAGGGCGGGTGGCTGGTGATTGGTGGCTGGTGGCTGATCGGATTGAATGACATCGGGCGTGTAACCAGGTTCCACCCGGGTGTGACCAATCGCCAATCACCAATCACCTCCTTCGCTCGACCCCCGACCCTCGACCTTCTATGTCTCGCCCCATGACCAAACCCCCCGTCTCCCAGTCCGACGCCGAAGCCGCCGTGCGCACCCTGATCGAATGGGCCGGCGACGACCCCGCCCGCGAGGGGCTGCTGGACACGCCGGCGCGGGTGGCGCGCAGCTACAAGGAGTTGTTCGCCGGCTATGAGGTCGAGCCGCGCGCCTATCTGGAGCGGACCTTCGAGGAGGTCGGCGGGTACAATCAACTGGTGGTCCTGAAGGACATCCGGTTCGTCAGCTTCTGCGAGCACCACATGCTGCCCGTCGTGGGCGTGGCCCATGTCGGCTATCTGCCGACCGACCGGGTGGTCGGCATCTCCAAACTGGCGCGGGTGGTGCGCGGCTATGCCCGCCGCCTGCAGATCCAGGAGAAGATGACCTCCGAGATCGCCAACGCCATCGACGAAGTGCTGAAGCCCCAGGGCGTCGGGGTGGTCATCGAGGCCGAGCACAGCTGCATGACCCTGCGCGGGGTCGACGTGCCGGGCGCCAGCCTGACCACCAGCGCCCTGCTGGGGGTGGTGCGGGACGACGCGCGGACGCGGGAGGAGTTTCTCCGGCTGGTGCGGGGATGACGCCCCCGTCCGGGCCCGGCTCGCAGGGGGGCGCGACATGGGCCGGCTGTTCGAGGAACTGGACTATCGCGCGACCCCGATGGGGCCGCTGATCCTGCGGCGGCGCTGGGTGGCGGCGATCGACGCGGATGTGGTCGAGGTCATCCTCGGCGAGGAACATCTGATGTCGAGCCTGTTCACCGTGGGCGAGATCGAACTGGCCGTGCGCGGTCTGGCGGCGGCGAAGGGCGCGTCGCTGAAGGTTCTCGTGGGCGGCCTGGGGCTGGGCTACACGGCCCGCGCCGCCCTGGCCGATGAGCGGGTGACGTCGGTGGACGTCGTCGACGCCCTGGCGCCGGTGATCGAGTGGCATGAGGCCGGGCTCGTGCCGCTCGGCGAAAGCCTCGGGCAGGAGCCGCGCTGTCATCTCAAACTCGGCGACTTCTTCGGCTGGTTCGATGCGCCCCGGGAGGCGGCGGACCGGTATGACGTCGTCCTGCTCGATATCGACCACTCGCCCCGCGCCCTGCTGCACCCCGAACATGCGCGCTTCTATTCGGTCGAGGGGCTGGAGCGACTGCGCGACGGGATCGCCGAGGGCGGGGTTTTCGCCATGTGGTCGGACGAGGGGCCGGACGAGGCCTTCATCACCGTGCTCGAGGCCGTGTTCGTGAACATCCGGGCCGAGGTGGTCGCCTTCGACAATCCCCTGACCGGCGGGGCCTCGACCTGCACGATCTACCTCTGCGACCGGGACTGAAGCACAGCGAAAGTTAACGGGAGATTCTTTCTCTCGGCGTAGGCCCCCGCCTGAAGGGACCTCCGTTGAACCGCTCAAAACCCGCCAAGCATCGCCTGTTGTTGAGTCCGGCCGCCCTGGCCGCGAGCCTGCAGAAGCACCAGCGCTATGTGCGCCGGCAGTCCGGCGGCATGCGCGCCTTCCTGCGGTTCGCCGAGCTGCCGGGCGAAGTCCTGACGGCGCGGATTCTCGACGAGATCGACCTGACCGGCGCCAATCTGGGAGGCGCCAACCTGCGGCAGGCCAGCGCCGCCGACGCCTCCTTCTTCGCCGCAGACCTGTCGTGCGCGGACCTGACGTTGATCCGGGCACCGCGGGCCGACTTTCGTGGAGCGGTCCTGTCCGGCGCGCGGCTGAACAGCGCCGTGCTGGACGGCGCAGACATGCGCCGGGCGGTCCTCGCCACGGCGCATGACGGATTTCAGCTCATCCGCGCGAACGGGGCCGCCGTCAGCCTGAACGGCGCGGACCTCTCCGAGGCCGAAGCCGGCAAGGTCGATTTTTCAAACTCCTCGCTGAAGGGGGCCCGGCTGCGGGGCGCCAATCTGCGGGGCGCCGTCTTCGCCGACGCGGTCATGACCGGCGCTGATCTGGCCGGTGCCCAGCTGGTCGGGGCGACATTCCATGGCGCCATCCTGACCGGGATCGATGTGACCAAGCTGGGCCTGCCGCCCGAGAGCCTGGCCGGCTGCCTGCTCGACCCGGGCCCGGCGGCGATCGCCGCGCGGGACGAAATGCTGGCCATGCTCGACCTGGCCGAGCGCTGGGCGGAGACCAATGGCCGCGAGGGCCGGCCCGCCAATCTGGACGGTCGGGACCTTCGGGTGCTGGACGGCCGGTTGAGCGGGCGCACCCTGCCCGCGCTCTCCGCCCGGGGTGCTATCGCGGCGGGCGTCAGTTTCCAGGGCTGCCAGCTTCAAGGTGCCGTGTTCGAGTCCGCTGACCTCCGCGACGCCGACTTCACAGACGCCGACCTGCGCGGTGCCGCGTTCCGGGGCGCGCGACTGGCCTATGCCGATCTCGACACCGCCAATCTGGCACCACTTTTACTGGCCGGCGGCGGCGGCAAGCCCGTCGACTTCGGGGCGGCCGAGCTGACCAACGTCCGCCGCTTCCAGCGCCCGCCGGTTCTGACCGCCGCCTGACACGGCCCGCTCCTTGCGGAATTCGCCTCCGAAGAGGTGAATTCCATGGCCTGGACCGCGATTTCGATCCGAAACGAGACACCGCCTATCGTGCGCGGTGGCTGGCTCGACGCCCTGCGTTTCATTGTGGCCGCCCTGATCATCCTGCATCACTTCCAGGGCGCGGGGCCGGTGGTCCTGGCCGAAGACCTGCACCCGGTGTTCGAGCGGGGCGGCTTCCTGCTCACCAACTTCTTCCTGATCGACAGCGGCTATGTGCTGATGCGGGTCTATGGCGGCTCCTTGGCCGGGGGTCGGATGTCGGCCGGGGACTTCTTCGCCAAACGCTTCCTGCGGGTCTGGCCGGCGCACATCATCATGGGGCTGAGCCTCGTCGCCCTGGTGGTCGGGGGGACCGCCATCGGGGTCGGACCGCGGGCGCCGGAGTGGTTCGCCTGGGACCAGCTGCCGGCCCAGCTGGGTCTGGTGCAGGCGTTCGGCATCCCGGGCGGCTACGGCTGGAACGCGCCCAGCTGGTCGATCTCGGCCCTGATCGGCTGCTACCTGGCCTTCCCGTGGATCCTGAAGGGTCTGGTCCGGCTGGGGCCGTGGAGCGTGCTGGCGCTCGGCGTCGGCCTGTATCTGGTCGCCAACCAGCTGACCTGGAGCCTGTTCGGCTATCCGGTCTATCAGATGCCGCTGGGCTACGGCTTCATCCGCGCCCTGCCCCTGTTCTTCCTCGGCATGGCCCTGGCCTGGTTCGCCCAGAAGGTCTGGATCGCGCCGAAGCTGGCCGGCTGGGCGGGGATCGGCGCGGCCCTGATGCTGGCCTTCGTGCAGTATTTCGACAAACACGCCCTGATCTCGCTGGTCTGTATCTCGACCATCATCCTGGCGGCCGGTGCCGTGCCCACGCCGCGGCCCTCGAAATGGGTGGAGAAGGCCGCGCAGGTCTCGTTCTCGATGTTCATCACCAATGAGGTGGTGCGGATCGCCTGGTTCGGCGTGGCCAATGTCATGATCGCCAAATTCGCCCTGCCCGTCGCCGCCCAGTGGGCGCTGTGGGGCATGGGCGTGATCGCGGCCTTCGTCTTCGCCTGGCTGTTCCATGTGCTGATCGACACCCCGATCCAGGACCGCGTCCGGATCTGGCTGAAAGGCCGCTCGAGGGCGCGGCCGATGGTGGCGGCGCAGCCGGTCGTGTCGCTGGAAGGCTGAGGCCGGATCGCGCCGGGTCCGAATTGGGCTAGAACGGGCGGGTGAGCATGCCTGACCCCCACGACCCTGACGCCCTCGCTGCGGCGGCCGACGCCGGCGACCCCGAGGCCGCGCACCGGCTGGCGGTGCTGGCGGCCATCGGTCTCGGCCTGCCGCAGGACTGGCGGGGCGCCATGGACCGGCTGGCGCAGGCGGCGACGCTGGGGCACCCCACGGCCGCGCAGCAGCGGGACCTGCTGGCGAACGGCGCGACGGTCGACCTCGCCGCCTGGCTGACCCCGCCCGCGCCCCGCATGTTGAGCGAGGGACCCGCCATCTTCGCCATCGACGGCTTTCTGCCGGATGCGGTCTGCGACTGGCTGAAAGACCGGGCCGGGGCCGTGAGCGAACCGGCGCTGGTCTATGATCCCGAGACCGGCGAAGGCCGGCGCGAGAGCGTCCGCACCAATGACGCCGCCCGGTTCGATCTGACCCGGATGGATGTGGTTCTGGCCGTGGTGCGCGAGCGGATCGCGCGGGCGGCGGGGCTACCCGTTCCGGGTCTCGAGTGGACGCAGGTGCTGCACTATGCGGTCGGTCAGACCTTCGACTGGCACGTCGACTGGCTGGACCCCGCCCTGCCGGGCTACGCCGCCGATCTCGCGGCGCGGGGCCAGCGGATCGCCACCTGTCTGGTGTTTCTCAATGACGATTTCGAGGGCGGGGAAACGGCGTTCGAGGCCGGAGGCCTGAGGCATCGCGGGCGCAAGGGCGACGCCTTGATGTGGGCCAACACCCTGCCCGACGGCGCCATCGACCGGCGCACGCGCCACGCGGGCCTGCCGCCGACCTCAGGCGAGAAATGGGTGCTGTCGCAGTGGCTGCGCGGGCGGGCACCGAACCGCTGAAGTCTGGCGGCTGTGAGCCGTCAGATCGGCATCCGCATGATTTCCTGATAGGCGGCGATGACCTGGTCACGGACGGCCATGACGGTTTCCAGTGAAGCCTCGGCCGAGGAGACGGCGGTGACCACGTCGATCAGACTGCCCTGCCCCTGGACGGCGGAGGCCATCTGGGTTTCGGCGGCGCGCGAGGCCTGGGTCATGTCGCCCATCACGCTGGTGAGCATGTCGGCGAAGCCGGACTGACCCGCGCCGCCGACGGGCGAAGCCGGCATCTCTGTGCCCTGTATCGCCGAATAGGCGCGTGCCGCGGCCAAGGGGTTCATCGTTCAGGTCCTATTTCTTCAGCAGGTCGAGGGTGCGGGCGTCCATGGCCCGCGCGGTCTCGATGATATTGAGGTTGGCCTCGTAGGCGCGCTGCGCCTCGCGCATGTCCATGGCCTCGACGAGGGTGTCGACGTTGGGCCGCAGCACATAGCCCTCGGCGTTGGCGGCGGGATGCGTCGGGTCGTATTCGGTCTTGAAATTGCCCATGTCGGGCCGGACCTCGGCCAGGACGACGCCGGTGGCACCGTTGATCTCGCGGGCCTGGAAGACGGGGATCTGGCGGCGATAGGGCTGGCCGCCGGCGACCGGCGCGGTCGACTGGGCGTTGGCGATGTTCTCGGCGATGATCCGCATGCGCGACTGCTGCGCCTGCAGCGCGCTGGCCGCGACGGCCATGGCGGAGTTACGGGGCGGGATCGGGTCAGGCATGGGCTATTCCTCGATCAGCGGCCAGGCGGCCGGGCGGCCGTGCGCAGCATCTGCATGGACTTCTGGTAGAAGCCGATGGCTGCGTCATAGGCCATGCGGCTCTCGGCCATCTTGAGCATCTGTTCCTCGACCACGACCGAATTGCCGTCGAGCGTGGTTTCCGAATCGGGCGCGGCGCGAGTCTCGAACCGGGCCGTCTGGCCGGCCGGGGCGATATGCATGGCGCTGGTCCGGACCATGCGGACCCCGCCGCCGCCTTCAGCCAGCGCGCGGGCGAAATCGGTCGGCTGGTTCAGGTCACGACTGGCGTAGCCGGGGGTGTCGGCGTTGGCGACGTTCTGGGCGATGACGCGCTGGCGCTCGTCCAGCCAGGACAGGCGGCCCTTGATCTGGCTGAGCAGCGGCAGGACGGTGAAGCCCACGGGAGCCTCCCAGTTCTAGCGTCGGAGCGCGGATCGCCCGCATTGAGATGGGCAGAAACTGCCGCCTGCATGGTTAACGCGGGGTTATCTCAATGCGGCGTTAACCATGTCAGGCGAAGTCTGGCGCATGAATTTCCTCGACCTCGCCCGGGCTATCTTCGCCCTCGCCTTCACCCTCGGCATCATCGGCCTCGCCGCCTGGGCGTCGCGGCGATACCTGCCGCAGCTGCTGGCGCGGATCAGCGCCGAGCGCGGCGAACGGCGCATGGCCGTGGTCGAGACCCTGGTGCTGGACCCCGCGCGCCGGCTGGTGCTGGTCAGGATCGATGACGAGGAGCGGCTGCTGATTCTCGGCGAAGGCCGCGAACTGATCGAACCGCGCGGTCCGGAGGCGGCCAAGTGAAGTGCGCTGATGTTCTCCCTCCCCCTCCGGGGGAGGGTCGTCGGCGCGAAGCGGCGACGGGGTGGGGACGCTTCGGCAAACCAGCCGCGGGTGGATGCGTCACCAAGCCCTCCCCACCCGGTCGCTGCGCGACCTCGCAGGCCGGTCGTATACGACCGGCCAAGCACCCCCGGGGGGGGAGGGAGAAGATATTTGCACTCCCCACCCGCGCCGAGCTGAAGCGCGCGGCCTTCCTGTCGCTGATCACCACCGGCTTCTGCCTGCTGTGGCCGCTGGCGGCGCTGGCGCAGGACATCGCGGCGGCGGGCGGCCCGGGCGCGGCCATCAATGTCGACCTCGGCACGGGTTCGGGCCTGACGGAGCGGGTGGTGCAGCTGGTCGGTCTGATGACCGTGCTGTCGCTGGCGCCGTCGATCGTGATCATGACGACCAGCTTCGTCCGGATCATCGTGGTGCTGTCGTTGCTGCGGACGGCGCTGGGCATGCAGCAGTCGCCGCCGAACGCCGTACTGGTGTCTCTGGCCCTGTTCCTGAGCGCCATCATCATGGCCCCGACCTGGCAGGACGCCTATGATTCGGGCATCCGTCCCCTGCTGGATCAGCAGATGGAGCTGCCCCAGGCCTTCGATGCGGCATCGGAACCTGTGAAGACTTTCATGCTGGGTCAGGTGGACCAGGACGACCTGGCGCTGTTCGTGCGGCTGTCCCAACTGGAGGCCCCGACAGCGGCCGCGGACCTGCCCCTCCGGGTGGTCACTCCGGCCTTCATGATCAGTGAGTTGAAGCGGGCCTTCGAAATCGGATTTCTCCTTTTCGTTCCGTTCCTTGTGATCGATCTGGTGGTCGCCAGCGTGCTCATGTCCATGGGTATGATGATGCTGCCTCCGGTGGTGATTTCACTGCCGTTCAAGCTGATCTTTTTCGTGCTCGTGGACGG
>JAUYAG010000189.1 GCA_030693575.1 Brevundimonas sp.
GCCGATCTCGGCGCCGAGCAGCAGTTGTTCGACCTTGAAGCCGGTGGTGTCCGCATTGGCGATGTTGTTGGCCACGATGTCGAGCTCGCGGCGCAGCGTCATCTGGCGTGACAGTCCGACATAGGCGGCGTTTTCCACGGGGCGGCTCCTTTCGGCCAGTCCCTCGCAACGGTCATGCCAAGAGGGTTAATCCAGTACGGGCGGGCCTTTCAGCCGAATTGACGCCCCGCTGACCCGGCAGGATTTGCCGGTTCTTAGCGGCTCGTTAACCAAAAAACGCTCGTATGGGCCGAGAGATTCTCGGGGCGCGGTCCATGTTCAAATTCGGCAAGAAGAAGGGCGCCAAGGAGGGCGGCGACGAGGCCGCCGACCTGCCTGCCGTTTCGGAGGCGTCCGCCGCCGAGGGCGAAGACGGCGCTGCGCCGAAAAAGAAGAAGCTGCCGCTGCTGTTCATCGTGATCCCTGCCGCCGTGGTGGTGCTGGGGGGCGGCGGAGCCGCGGCCTTCTTCATGATGCAGCCCAAGCCGGCCGCTGCCGAAGAGGACGGCCACGGCGCGGAAAAAAAGGGCGGCCACGACAAGAAGGCCGAGAAGAAGGGTGGGGACCATGGCGCGCCAGCCGATGGAGCCGCGGACGCCTCGCTGGGCGTGATCGCGGAAGGGCCGGACGGCGTCACCTTCTTCACCCTGCCGGACATGGTGGTGAACATCCAGGCCCCGGACGGCCGGCCCACCTTCCTGAAACTGAAGCTGACGCTCGAGACCCGCGACGCCCATGTGGCCGAGCAGCTCCAGGCCGAGATGCCGCGGATGCAGGACATGTTCCAGGGATTCCTGCGCGAGCTGCGGCCTGAGGATCTGGCGGGTTCGGCCGGCAGCTTCCAGCTGCGGGCCGAGATCCTGCGTCGGGTCAATCTGATCGCGGCGCCCGGCAAGGTTGACGCCGTCCTCATTGAAGAAATGCTGGTGCAGTAGGCATGACCGACGCGGCCTTCGCTGAAAGCGCCGACCCGTTCGGGGAAGAAGCCGGAGCAGAGGAGGCGCGCCCGTCTTCGCTGTCCGAGCGCGTCCTGAACCAGGATGAGATCGACAGTCTTCTCGGTTTCGACCTCGGCGAGGGCGATGACAGCGAGCGCACCGGCATACGCGCCATCATCAACTCGGCGCTGGTCAGCTATGAGCGGCTGCCGATGCTCGAGATCGTCTTTGACCGCCTGGTGCGGTTGATGACGACCTCGCTGCGGAATTTCACCTCGGACAACGTCGAGGTCAGTCTCGACAACATCTCGTCGATCCGGTTCGGCGACTATCTGAACTCGATCCCGCTGCCGGCCATCCTGGCGGTGTTCCGGGCCGAGGAACTGGACAACTACGGCCTGCTGACGGTCGATTCGAACCTGATCTATTCCATCGTGGACGTGCTGCTGGGCGGCCGTCGCGGCACCGCGGCCCTGCGCATCGAGGGCCGGCCCTATACGACCATCGAACGGGTTCTGGTCCAGCGGATGGTCGAGGTCGTTCTGGCCGATGCCCGGGCCGCCTTCGAGCCCCTGACGCCGGTGCATTTCAGCCTCGACCGGCTGGAGACCAATCCACGCTTCGCGGCCATCGCCCGCCCCGCCAATGCGGCCATCCTGGTCAAGCTGCGCATCGACATGGAAGACCGCGGCGGCCGCATCGAACTGCTGCTGCCCTACGCCACGCTCGAGCCCATCCGGAAGATGCTGCTTCAGCAGTTCATGGGTGAGAAATTTGGCCGCGACAACATCTGGGAAGGCCACCTGGCCACCGAGCTCTGGACCACGGAAACCGAAGTCCGCGCGGTTCTGGATGAGCAGCAGGTGCCGCTCTCCAGGGTGCTGGACCTGAAGGTCGGCGACACCCTGATGCTGAACGCAACGCCGGACTCCGACATTTCGGTCCGCTGCGGCTCCATTCCGGTCACGACCGGCAAGATGGGTCGCAAGGGCCAGCACATCGCCGTGCGAGTCGAGGCCCCGATCAGCATCGAAGCCGCGACCAGTCTGACCAAGGGAAAGCGCTGATGACCGGAATGATTCTCGACGGCGTGCTGATGCTGCTGCTGGTGGCGGCGCTCGGCTACGGCGTGCGGCTGGAGAAGAAACTGTCCGCCCTTCGCGCCGGTCAGCAGGCCTTCGCGACCGCCGTCACGGAATTGAACGCCGCCGCCGGCCGGGCCGAGGCTGCGCTTGGCAGCCTGCGGGCCTCAGGCCAGGAAACCGACCTGCTGCATGATCGCATCGTCAAGGCCCGCGAGGTGAAGGCCCAGCTGGAAGCCCTGATTGCCCGTGCGCCGGACACCGCGCGGACGCCGCAGCAGGAAACGCCAAAGCCCGTTCTGGTCGCTGCCCGGGCTCCCGTCGCCGCCACGGCGGACGATGAACGGGCCCTGCGCATGGCCGCCCTTGCGGAACGCATCCAGGGCATGGCTCCGGCGACACGCGCCCCTGCGCCGGTGGCCGCCATCCTCGGTGCCCTGAGCGCCGGCCGCACCGCTAACCAGGCTGCGAAGCAAAGCCTCAACCAGTCCCGCCGCAATCTCGACGAAGATCTCTTCGCCGCCTGAACATCATCTTTGTGGCCCTGTGGCGAACGCGCGGCGTTCGCCGGATTGAGGGCTGGAGTAGCCGACCATGAGCAATATCCCTCGCCTGCTGCCCCTGATCGCCGTCGCCATCGGCGGGGTGGTCCTGGTGCGCGCCGTCGGCGTGGCGCCCGGCCTGTTCGATGGCGCGCGGGCCTGGGCGGAGGAGGTCGCGCCGGCCGCCGGGGC
>JAUYAG010000199.1 GCA_030693575.1 Brevundimonas sp.
GGGATCAGGTTGCGCAGGGAGACGTCGTTGACCAGGCCGACCAGGCGGATGCAGGCCAGCGCCTCTTCGCGGGTCACGCCCTGGGGCACGTCGCCGGTGACGACAACGACCTCGGCCTCGAGGTCGCAGCCCCAGCTTTCGTCGGCCAGGGGGATCGGATCGCGCGGGGCGAGGAAGCCGTCCGATCCGCCCTGGTACATCAGGGGATCGGTCCAGAAGCTGTCGGGCATTTCGGCGCCGCGCGCCTGACGCACCAGGGCGACGTGGTTCACATAGGCCGAGCCGTCGGCCCACTGATAGGCGCGGGGCAGGGGCGCCGCGGCCTCGCGTTCGTGGAACCGGCCGCGCGGCACGCCGCCGTGTTCGAGGCTTTCGGCCAGGGCGCGCAGGTCGGGCTCGAGCCGGTCCCAGTCGTCCAGCGCCGCCTGCAGGGTCGGGGCGATCAGGAAGGCGTCGGTGAACCAGGCGAGGTCGCTGGAGACGATAACGAGGCGACCGTCACGGCCGTGCTTGAGCGAGGCGAGTTTCATGGCTCAAGGCTTAGGCGGTTTCTCCGGAGGACGAAACCGGGTTTTCAGTGTCCGCCGTGAGAGGCCTTGCCGTGCCCCGATGATCCGTGCCCGGAGCCGGGGTTCGAAAGCTCGGCATGGGCCTCCCGCAGTTCGCCGACCCGGGCAGCCTCGTCCCGCCAGTGCTGGTTGAAGGCGGCGACTGCCAGACGCAGGGCGTCGGTCTGTTCGCGATGGCTCAGATCGCCGACGGGCGGGGGTGCCGGCGGCTGGGACGGAGGAGCCGTGGGCGTCGGCCCGCCGATGGTGACGACTGTGACGCTGGCCGCCGCCGCCGCCGCAGCGCCGCCACCGCCACCGCCACCGCCGCCGTTCCCGGCCTGGCCGGAATCACCGTGGGCCTTGTCGCTCCCGGGCGCGCCCCCGTGACCACCGCTGGCCTGCGGGCCCGCTTGGCTGCCGCCCGGCTGGACCGGTCCCTTGCCGGCGATGGCGTCATCCAGCTTCTTGATTCGCGCCGATAGGCCGCCGGCGAGTTTCAGCGTCTTGCCCAGCCGTTCGTCGATGACCTTGCGCAGGGCCTCGGCCTTCCCCTTCAGGGCATTATCGTCGGCCCCCATGGCGGAACGCGCGGCGTCATGGATGGCCTTCCAGATGGCGTGGGCGGCGTCGGGGCGGTTGGAGCGCGAGCGCGCGCCGAAGTACCAGCCGAGGAACAGGGCGGCCAGAATGCCCAGCAGTATGGCACCCCAGAAGAACGGGTCGGCGCCGATCATGATCGTCGGATCCAGAGGCGCGTTGGCCGGGTCGGCGTTGGCGAAGTCTGCGCCGTAGGACATGCTGCTCCCCTGTCTGAATTCCGTGTTCGGGGCGCATCTTGCCCCGCCGGCCCCGCTTGGCAACGAGAAAGGTTAACGGCGCGACCGATTCCCGCTTTAGGCGAGCGCTCCCCCGGCGCCCTCAGCGCGGCGGGGTGATCAGCGCCCGGGCCTCGGCCCCTGTGCGGGCACCGATGTCGCGGACCTCGATCTCGACGGCGACCGCGCCCTCGGGCTCATGGGCCCAGAGGTAGCGGCGCTCGACCTCGACCTCGCGGCCCGACGGCGCGATGCCGATGAAGCTGTCGCCCCAGGGCGTGACCTTGACCAGTTCGGGCCAGATCAGGCTGCAGGCCTGATCCAGCTCCTCGATGGCCATGGCCGAAAGCTCGTCATCGCTCACAGCCACCGGCGTACCCGACCGCGATAGGCGTCATAGTCCGCGCCGAATTTGGCGGCGAGGTAGCGTTCCTCGCGCTGGATCACGAACTGGTCGACCACCGCCAGACAGGGCAGCAGCAGGAACAGGGCCAGGGCGCTGTCCATGGCGATGGCCAGGCCGACATAGCTGATGGCGAATCCGAGATAGATGGGGTTGCGGCTGAACCGGTAGGGGCCGTCGTGGATCAGCACCGTCGACGGTTTCCACGGCTCGACCGCCGTCCCCCGCCGCCGGAACAGGCCCGCGGCCCATCCGTCCAGCATCAGGCCGCCCACGATCAGCGTCAGGGCGACGCCCCGCCGCACCGTCATCTCCAGCCCGAGCCCCGCCGCGAGCCAGCCGAAACCGGCCTCGACCGCCGCGGGCCGCCCGCCGAGCTCCGCCAGACCCCAGCCCACGAGCAGGAAGCCGAGGTAGATCAGCGGCGGCGGAGCGATGACGCCGGGGGTGTCGGGCTTGCTCATCAGATCGTCTGTCCCTGCGGGGCGGTGAAGTCGGAGACGGCGGCGTCGCCGGTGTTGATCACTTCGGACGGTTCAAAGATCAGCACCTCGGCCTCTTCGTCGGCGGCGGTGCGGTGCTCGACGCCGCGCGGCACGACGATGAACTGGCCGGGATCCAGGGTCTCGATCCGGTCGCGAAACTCGACCCGGAACCGGCCCTTCCAGACCAGGAACATCTCGTCGGCCTCGGCATGGCTGTGCCAGGGGAAGACGCCCTGCACCTTGACCAGCCGCACATCCTGTCCGTTCAGCTGCGCCGCCACGCGCGGCCGCCAGTGGTCGGAGAAGGCCGCGAACTTGTCGGCCAGGTCGATGGTCGCGCCGTGGGTCAAGGACGCAGGTCCTCGTCGCCGTAGATGGCCACGCCCGCCGGCGCCTCGCTCGAGATCGAGCCCCGGTACATGCCGGAGGTGGTCATGGCGAAGCTCGGGCGACCTTGGGCGTCCATGACGATGACGCCGCCCGAACCGCCGAGCGACAGGGCGTCATCCACCTCGGCCTGGGCCGCAGCCTGGGTCGTCGTTCCGCCAGCGATGCGGGAACAGATGTCGCGGGCGACGCTGGCCCGGATGTAGAACTCCCCGTCGCCGGTCGCCGACACAGCGCAGCCGTCGCGGTTCGAGGCATAGGTCCCGGCCCCCAGCACGGGCACATCCCCGACCCGACCCCAGCGTTTGGCGGTCATGCCGCCGGTCGAGGTGCCGGCCGCCAGCCGACCCTCGCTGTCCAGCGCCACCGCGCCGACCGTGCCGAATTTCCGCTCGTTGAGCGGCGGGGCGGGCAGGGTGCTCTCAGCCATCGGCCCCGGCGCCCCGGCGGGCCGCTCCGGGACCGGCAGGTTCTGCGCCCGCAGGGCCGTCTCCAGCCCCCGCCAGCGGCGCTCGGTGAAGAAGAAGGCCGGATCGACCTGCTCCAGCCCGACCGAGGCGGCGAACGTATCCGCGCCCTCGCCGATCAGCATGACGTGGGGCGACCGCTCCATCACCGCGCGGGCGGCGGCGATCGGGTGGCGGGTGGTGGTCAGGCCGGCGACCGCGCCGGCGGTCAGGTCCGAGCCGTTCATCACAGCGGCGTCCAGCTCGTTGCGCCCGGCGGCGGTGAAGACCGCGCCGCGCCCGGCGTTGAACAGCGGATCGTCCTCCATCAGCTCGATCGCCGCCTGCACCGCGTCCAGCGACGAGCCGCCGTTGGCCAGCACCGCCGACCCGGCCTCCAGCGCCCGGTGCAGGGCGGCGCGATAGGCGGCGTCCTGTTCGGGCGTCAGGCTGGCGCGCTCGATCACGCCGGCGCCGCCGTGGATGGCGAAGGACCAGCGGGGGGCTTCCTGCGCGGCGGCGGGCGCGGCGAAGATGGCGAGGGCGAGAGCGGTGGCCGCCATGGAAAGGCTGATCGGTTTCATTGCCGGTATCCTCGGTTTGAGCGATATTTGAAGCATGTCAGACGTGAAGGACATCGTGGTCCCGAGGCTTGAGGGCATTTACGCGGTGCTTGTCCGCATCGAAACCGACCTGAGCAACATCAGGGAAGACACTCGGCACATCAAGGTGAGGCTGACCTCGCTTGAAGCCAATACGAACAGCTTGAACCGGCACATCGATCATTTCGGCGATCGCCTTGAGAGGATCGAACGTCGGATCGATGTGATCAAAGTCTGAGTTCTTGCGCGGTCGCAAGGGCGTCGCGTTTGTCATCCCGGACGTCGCGAAGCGGCGATCCGGGACGGCATCCGGTCTCCAATATTGGCCTCCCGGAAATCGCAGCGCGATTGTCCGGGAGACGGGTGGGTTCCGCGCTGTGTCCAGACCCGTCTCCCGGCTCGCTGCTCGCGCAGCGTCCGGGAGGATGAGGTTCTGCGCTCTGGCGTCCCGGCTCTCCGCTTCGCTTCGGCCGGGATGACATGGCACCGGGATCCGGCTCCTCAACTCAAGGCCTGACCACAGCACGGGCAGCCGGAGACCTCGACCCCGAACAGGGCGCGGATGCGGTCGGGCGTGAGCGATTCGCCGGGCGTCCCGACTTTCAGACCGTCGGGACCGAACGCCAGCACCCGGTCGGCGCGGGCGGCGAAAGGCAGGTGGTGGGTCGAGGCGATGACCACCCGGCCCTCGGCGGCCAGCGCCCGGATCGCCGCCTCAACGGCCTGGGCATGGGCGGGGTCGAGCAGGGCCAGCGGCTCGTCCAGCAGGCAGACCGGCGCATCCTGCACGAACAGCCGGGCGACCAGCACCAGCTGCTGCTGGCCGCTGGACAGCCGGTCGAACGGACGGTCGGCGAGGTCGCCGACATCCAGCCGGTCGAGCGCGCCGCGGGCGGCGTCGATGTCCTCAGGCATCAGGCCCGGCGACCAGCGGCGCAGCCGGGCGCGGCCCAGGGCGGTCAGATGCAGGGCGGAGAAACCGGCGGACACGGTGCCCGGCGGCGGCAGATACGCCGGGGTGCCGGTGTCCACCATGGCTCCGGACAGCGGCGGCAGCAGGCCGGCGAGGGTCTTCAGCAGGGTGGTCTTGCCGGCGCCGTTGGGACCGATCAGGGCGAGGACCTCGCCGCCTTCGACGGTCAGGTCGAGCGGCGGCAGACGGAAGCCCTTGCCCCGTCCGGCCACCAGACCCTCGAGCCTGAGACCGCTCATGACCGCCTCGAGGTAGCGACGAAGAGGATCAGGAAGGCGGGGGCCCCGATGGCGGCGGACAGCAGGCCGACGGGGATCTCGGCCGGGCCGAAGGCGGTGGCCAGCCGGTCGATGACGAGGGCGAACAGGGCCCCGATGGCCATGGACGCCGGGATCAGCCGCCCGGCCCGCTCACCGACGATCAGCCGGGCGGCGTGGGGTGCCAGCAGGCCGATCCAGCCGACGACGCCCGCGACGGCCACCGCCGAGGAGGTCATCAGGGCGGCGGCGGCGAGGGCCAGCAGGCGCAGGGGTCGCGCGGCCAGGCCCAGCGACCGCGCCTGCTCGTCCCCGAGCGAAAGAATGTCGAGCCGGAAGCCCAGCCAGATCAGCACCGCCGCGCCGAGGGCCACCGGGATCACGGCGCCGACCGCTTCCGGCAGGGTCGCCCGGGTGAAGGAGCCCAGTAGCCAGTAGGTGATCGACGGCAGCTGCGAATAGGGCTCGGCGACCACCACCACGAGACCGAGCCCGGCCGAGGCGAGGGCGCCGGCCACCACGCCGCACAGGATCAGGGCGGGCGGCCGTCACCGCTGCGGGTCAGGGCGGCGCAGGCGAGCGCCAGCGCCCCGGCCGCCAGCCCGCCCGCGAAGGCCG
>JAUYAG010000201.1 GCA_030693575.1 Brevundimonas sp.
TGGCCTGGTCCTGCAGGTCGCACTCGCCGCCCTGGTCGCAGATCGGGCAGTCCAGCGGGTGGTTGATGAGCAGGAACTCCATCACCCCTTCGCGCGCCTTCTTCACCATCGGCGTGTCGGTGAAGATCTCCTGACCCTCGGCGGCCGGCAGGGCGCACGAAGCCTGCGGCTTCGGCGGTCCGGGCTTCACCTCGACCAGGCACATACGGCAGTTGCCGGCGATCGACAGCCGCTCATGATAGCAGAAGCGCGGGATCTCCTGTCCGGCGCGTTCGGCGACCTGGAGCACGGTCATCCCGGGCTCGAACTCGACCTCTACGCCGTTGACTTTCGCGATGGGCATTCGCCGCGACCTCTGCGTTTCTCTAAGCGGACCGGATCAGAACCAGGACTTGTTCCCCACGACATAGTCGCGGTGGAATTCGGCGTCCGGTTTGACCAGGTAGATGATGAACTCGATGAAGGCGATGACGCCGACAATCATGGGCGGAATGGCGAACAGCACCCAGCCGACGGTCCCGCACAGCAGCATGATGATGCCGGCCGTCGTCTTGCCGAGATAGAATTTGTGGATGCCCAGCCAGCCGAGGAAGAAGGCCAGCAGCGCGGCGACGATCTTGTTCTTGTCGCCCGACAGACTGATCGGGGCGCCCGCAGTGATATAGATGTTGGTCGCGACGCTGTCGGCCACCTCGAAGTCGACCTGCTGACCGGGGAAGGCCTCGCGGGCGCCGCCCATAAGGCCGCCCCGCGTGAAGGTGTAGCGCAGGCCGTCGTCGCCGCTGATCAGGCCGGAGCCGATGGAGTCGTCATAACTCAGAACCTTGCCGCGCATCAGCCCCGCCCTTGATCGTCTGCGACCGCGCCGCCATCCGGCAGGGTCTGTTTGATCGTCACAGTCTCGCCGTCGAGCACGAAACGGGTCACCGGATCACCGGCCTGGTTCATCCAGCGGTTCTCGTCGGGGCCGGTCGCATCAGCCGGCTTCCAGGTGACCAGATCGCCGTCGACCCGGCACTGGGCCCGCCGGCGGCCGCCGTCAACCGGGGCGCGCCAGGAGGCGTTGACGACCCGGCCTTCCAGTCCGTCGATCTGGATGTCCGACACGCCCTGACCGTGGATCGCCGCCAGACCCGCCTGGCAGACGCTACGCAGTTGATCGGCCGTGAGCACGGCGGGTACGCCGGCCTCGGCGTCCGACGCCGAGGTGGTCGCCGACACAGTCTCCACAGGCGTCGGCACAGCCGTCTCCGCCCGCTCGCCGCAGGCGGCGAGGGTCAGAGCGGTCATGGCGATGACGGCGGCTGCGCGCATCCCTACTCCGCCGCGATCGCATGGCCGGCGAAATTCGCGCGGCGGCTACGGTAGGAGGCGATGCGCTCCTCGATCTCGTGACGGAAGTGGCGGATCAGGCCCTGCACCGGCCAGGCGGCGGCGTCGCCGAGGGCGCAGATGGTGTGACCCTCGATCTGGGTCGAGACTTCCAGCAGCAGGTCGATCTCGGACGGGTCGGCCTCGCCGACGGCCATCCGCTCCAGCACCCGCCACATCCAGCCCGTGCCCTCGCGGCACGGCGTGCACTGGCCGCAGCTCTCATGCTTGTAGAAGTAGCTGATGCGGGCGATGGCGCGGACCAGGTCGGTCGACTGGTCCATGACGATCACCGCCGCGGTGCCGAGGCCCGAGCGCATGTCGCGCAGGCTGTCGAAATCCATCAGGGCGACTTCGGACATTTCGCGCGTGATCAACGGCACCGAGGAGCCGCCGGGGATGATGGCCTTCAGATTGTCCCAGCCGCCGCGCACGCCGCCGCAATGGTCTTCCAGCAGCTGACGCAGCGGGATCGACATCGCCTCTTCGACATTGCACGGCCGGTTCACATGGCCGCTGATCGACATGATCTTGGTGCCGGTGTTGTTCGGCCGGCCGAAGCCCGCGAACCACTCGGCCCCGCGGCGCAGGATGGTGCCCACGACCGCGATCGATTCCACGTTGTTCACCGTGGTCGGGCAGCCGTAGAGGCCCGCGCCGGCCGGGAACGGCGGCTTCAGCCGCGGCTGGCCCTTCTTGCCCTCCAGCGACTCCAGCAGGGCCGTCTCCTCGCCGCAGATGTAGGCGCCCGCGCCGTGGTGGATGTAGACGTCGAAATCCCAGCCATGGACGTTGTTCTTGCCGATCAGCTTGGCCTCATAGGCCTGCTTGACCGCCGCCTCCATGCGCTCGCGTTCCAGCACATATTCGCCGCGCAGATAGATGTAGCAGGCGTGCGCCTGCATCGCGAAGCTGGCGATCAGGCAGCCCTCGATCAGCAACTGCGGATCATGGCGCATGATCTCCCGGTCCTTGCAGGTCCCGGGTTCGGACTCGTCGGCGTTGACGACCAGATAGTGCGGCCGGTCCTTCACCTCTTTCGGCATGAAGGACCATTTCAGCCCCGTGCTGAAGCCCGCGCCGCCGCGTCCGCGCAGGCCCGAGCTCTTGACGTTGGTGATGATCCAGTCACGCCCGAGGTCGAGCATGTCCTTGGTCGCGTTCCACGCGCCGCGCGACTTCGCCCCCTCCAGCGTCCAGTCATGGAAGCCGTAGAGGTTGGTGAAGATGCGGTCCTTGTCTTCGAGGATGCCGACCATGGTTCAGTTCGTCTCCCGCATGCGTTGGCGGTGATAGCGGGTGCGCAGGAAGATGGCGGCGAGCATCAGGGCCCAGCCGAAGGCCAGGGCGGCATAGCCGGCCCACTGCACAGCCGGGCCGGCGGCGCCGGCGTACCCGGCGGCCCAGACAGCAATGGCCCCGAGAATGACCAGGGCGAATCCGGCCAGCCGCTGGTTGCGCCCCACTGCCCGCAGCTCGGCGCGGTACTGGGCGACCTTGGCGTCATCACTCAGATCAGGCCGGGTCATGCCGTCACCGGATCAGAGTTCGGCAGCTTCTTGATCTTCTTGCCCGCCGAGCCGTCGTAGAGTTTGGCATCGGTCAGGGTCAGGGCCCCGCCTTCGGGTTCCGAGCTGGTGCGGCCAACGCGGCTGCCCGGCTTCGGTTTCTTGCCCGCGGCGAAGTCGTCGATGATCTGCGCCATGCTGTCGGCGGTCAGATCCTCGAAATAATAGTCGTTGATCTGGGCCATCGGCGCATTGGCGCAGGCACCCAGGCATTCGACTTCCTGCCAGGTGAACCGGCCGTCGGCGCTCAGCACGTCCTTCGGTCCGATCTTCTTCTTGCAGACGTCCATCAGCTCGCCGGCCCCGCGCAGCATGCAGGGCGTGGTGCCGCAGACCTGGATCAGGGCCGCCGAGCCGACCGGCTCCAGCATGAACATCGTGTAGAAGGTCGCGACCTCCAGCACCCGGATGTAGGGCATGCCCAGCAGCTCGGCGATGGCGCGCAGCGCCGGCTCCGGGCACCAGCCTTCCTGCTTCTGCACCAGCCACAGGATCGGGATCACCGCCGACTGGCGACGATCGGCCGGATATTTGGCGATCCACCAGTCGCACTTCGCCTTCGTCGCCTTCGAGAAGGCGAACGAGGCGGGCTGTACCTTGGCGAGACGACGAACGCTCATCAGACTTCCAACTCCGAGGCGACGATCCCGTCGCCCATCATTTTCTTTCGCACGGTCAGCACCTTGTGCTGGCCCTGGCGGCTGAGCAGGAAATTGTGCTTCCACACGTCCCCGCCGCTGTCGGTCACGGTGTAGCCGGCCACCGACCACCCCTGACGGACGGCGTCGCTCAAGGGCTTGTCGCTCACCGGTCGACCTCGCCGAACACGATGTCGAGCGAGCCGAGGATGGCCGAGACGTCCGCCAGCATGTGGCCGCGGTTCATCCAGTCCATGGCCTGCAGCGAGCGGAAGCCCGGGGCCGAGATCTTGACGCGGTACGGCTTGTTGGTGCCGTCGCTGACCAGATAGATGCCGAACTCGCCCTTGGGCGCCTCGACCGAGGCATAGACCTCGCCCTCGGGCGTGCGGAAGCCTTCGGTGTAGAGCTTGAAGTGGTGGATCAGGGCTTCCATCGACCGCTTCATCTCACCGCGCCGCGGCGGGACGATCTTGTTGTTCTCGGTCATCACCGGCTCGCCGGGGCAGTTGCGCAGTTTGTGGATGCACTGCTCCATGATGTGCACCGACTGCTTCATCTCCTCGATGCGGCAGAGATAGCGGTCCCAGCAGTCGCCGTTCTTGCCGACGGCGATGTCGAACTCGAGATCGGCGTAGCATTCGTACGGCTGCGACTTGCGCAGGTCCCACGGGATGTCCGAACCGCGCAGCATCACGCCGGTGAAGCCCCAGTCCAGCGCCTGCTGCTTCGACACCACGCCGATGTCGACGTTGCGCTGTTTGAAGATGCGGTTCTCGGTGACGAGGGACTCGATGTCCTTCAGAGCCGCCGGGAATTCGAGACACCAGCGACCGATGTCGTCGACCAGGGCGTTGGGCAGGTCCTGGTGAACGCCGCCCGGCCGGAAATAGTTGGCGTGCAGACGGGCACCCGAGGCGCGCTCGTAGAACACCATCAGCTTCTCGCGTTCCTCGAAGCCCCACAGAGGCGGCGTCAGGGCACCGACGTCCATGGCCTGGGTGGTCACGTTCAGCAGGTGCGAGAGGATGCGGCCGATCTCGGAATACAGCACCCGGATCAGCTGGGCCCGGTACGGCACGTCCACGCCCAGCAGCTTTTCGATGGCCAGGCAGAAGGCGTGCTCCTGGTTCATCGGGGCGACATAGTCGAGCCGGTCCAGATACGGCACGTTCTGGAGGTAGGTGCGCGCCTCCATCAGCTTTTCGGTGCCGCGGTGCAGCAGGCCGATATGCGGGTCGACCCGCGTCACCAGTTCGCCGTCCAGCTCCAGCACCAGACGCAGCACGCCGTGCGCGGCCGGATGCTGGGGGCCGAAATTGATCGTGAATTTGCGATCGTCCAGCGCGCGGGCGTGGGCGGTCAGGCCGTCGTCGAAGACGTCGGTCGCGCCGGTCGGGAGAGGCGTGTTGTGTCCGTCAGCCATCAGCGGAATCCTCGTCGTGCGAGTGCGCCTTGCGGGTCAGCGCCACCACCCAGCCCAGCGCCAGCGTCAGCACGCCCATGCCCGAAACGGCGGCCGTCGAAATTTCCCAGTTTCCGGTCAGCACCGCCAGGGCCAGCGGCGTCGACAACAGCACCGCCGATGCGCCGAGCAGCGCGCTCTGCAGTTCGCCGGGCGTCAGTCGACGAATGCCCGCGCCGACGGCCAGGGCCACCACGGCGACCATGATGGCCACGCCCAGCGTCTGCAGCTGCTGCGCGGGAATCTCCGGCGCCCGCGTGAACCAGCCGGTCAGGCGCGCGCCCAGGGTGAACAGAAAGGCCGTCGAGAACGTCACCAGAAAAAACGACGACGCCGAGCGAATGGCTGCGCGATTCAGGGCCATGGATCATCCCGCCTTCTCATCGCCCGGCAGGACAGGGAGCGGATAGTCGGCTCCCTCCCAGGGCGACAGGAAATCAAAGTTCCGGAACTCCTGGGTCAGTTGGACGGGCTCATACACACCCCGCTTCTGCTCTTCGTCGTAACGCACTTCGACATACCCGGTCATCGGGAAGTCCTTGCGCAGCGGATGCCCCTGGAAGCCGTAGTCGGTCAGCAGCCGGCGCAGGTCGGGGTGACCCGAGAACAGGATGCCGTACATGTCGAACGCCTCGCGCTCGAACCAGTTGGCGGCCGGGAAGATGTCGGCCACAGACGGGACGGCGGTGTC
>JAUYAG010000009.1 GCA_030693575.1 Brevundimonas sp.
TCGCCCGCCGCATCGCCCGCGAGAATAGCATCGACATTTCATCCATCGCGGGCTCGGGCCCGCATGGGCGCATCGTGCAGGCTGACGTACAGGCGGCGATTGCCGGCGGCGCGAAGGCGGCTCCGGCTGCCAAGGCGGCTCCTGGTGCAACGCCTGCTCCCGCACCCGCGGCCGCCAAGCCGATGTCGGACGACGCCGTGTTGAAGCTATTCGAGGAAGGCTCCTACGAACTCATCCCGCATGATAATATGAGGAAGACCATCGCCCGGCGTCTCGTCGAGGCGAAGTCGACCATCCCGCATTTCTACCTGACGCTCGATTGCGACATCGACGCGCTGCTCAAGCTGCGCGGCGAGATCAATGCGGCGGCACCGGTTCAGAAGACCGAGAAGGGCGAGGTCCCTGCCTACAAGATCTCGGTCAACGACATGGTCATCAAGGCGATGGCGATGGCGCTGAGCGACGTGCCCGCCGCCAACGTCTCGTGGACCGAAAGCGCGATGGTGAAGCACAGCCATGTCGATGTCGGCGTCGCTGTGTCGATCCCCGGCGGGATGATCACGCCGATCATCCGCCATGCCGACACCAAAACCCTGTCGGCGATCGCCAACGAGATGAAGGACCTTGCGGCCCGCGCCCGCAGCAAGAAGCTGAAGCCCGAGGAATACCAGGGCGGCACGACGGCCGTCTCCAACCTCGGCATGTTCGGCATCAAGGCCTTCGCCTCGATCATCAACGAGCCCCAGGGCGCGATCATGAGCGTCGGCGCAGGCGAGCAAAGGCCCGTGGTCGTCAACGGCCAGCTGGCCGTCGCCACCGTGATGACCGTCACCCTGACCTGCGATCACCGCGTGGTGGACGGCGCGATCGGCGCCAAATTCCTGCAGGTCTTCAAGGCGATGATCGAAGACCCCGTGACGATGCTGGCCTGATCGGAGACGCGGTGTGACCTCGGTCTACGATTTCAGCGCCACGGCCATCGACGGCGCCGAGACGGCGCTGGAGCAGTATCGCGGCCAGGCCCTTCTGATCGTCAACACGGCCTCGAAATGCGGCTTCACCGGCCAGTACGCCGGGCTGGAGGCGCTGCATCGTCAGTATGCGGACAAACCGTTCCAGGTGCTGGGTTTTCCCTGCAACCAGTTCGGCGCGCAGGAGCCGGGCAGGGCCGCGGAGATCGCCAGCTTCTGTTCCGCCACCTACGGCGTCGACTTTCCGATGTTCGACAAGGTCGAGGTCAACGGCCCCGACCGCCATCCGCTCTACGCCTGGCTGACCAGCCAGAAGAAGGGCTTCCTCGGCAGCCGCGACATCAAGTGGAACTTCACCAAATTCCTGACCGACCGTGAGGGCCGCGTGGTCGCGCGCTACGCCCCCCAGGTCGAACCCGAGGCCATCAAGGCCGATATCGAGAAGCTGATCTGACATGGCTGCTGAATTCGACCTCATCGTCATCGGTTCGGGCCCCGGCGGCTATGTCGCCGCCATCCGCGCCAGCCAGCTGGGCCTGAAGGTCGCCATCGTTGAGCGGGAGAGTCTCGGCGGCATCTGCCTCAACTGGGGCTGTATCCCGACCAAGGCCCTGCTGAAGTCCGGCGAGAAATACGAGAGCCTGTCGCACCTCAAGGACTACGGCCTGTCCGCGGACAAGGTCGGCTTTGACTTCGACGCCATCATCCAGCGTTCACGGGGCGTCGCCGCCACGATGAACAAGGGCGTCACCTTCCTGATGAAGAAGAACAGGATCGAGGTGATCGAGGGCACGGCGAAGCTGGAGAAGGGCGGCACCGCTCCGAAGGTCGTCATCGCGCTCAAGGCCGGCGGATCGCGCACGGTCGAGGCGAAGACGGTCATGCTGGCCGTCGGGGCCCGCGCCAAGGCCATCCCGCAGATCGGCCTCGAGGCCGACGGCGACCGCATCTGGGCCTATCGCGAGGCCATGGCGCCGAAGACGATGCCGGCCTCCATCGTCGTCATCGGCTCGGGCGCCATCGGCATCGAGTTCGGCAGCTTCTACAGCGCCCTCGGGGCCGAGGTGACGGTGGTCGAGGCCGTCGACCGCATCCTGCCCGTCGAGGACGAGGAGGTCTCGAAGGCCGCCCGCCGGTCGTTCGAGAAGCGCGGCATGAAGTTCCGCACCGGCTGCAAGGTCACGAAGGTGTCCCCCATTTCCAGAGAGGGGGGCGGCAAGGGCGTGCAGGTGGCCATCGAGGCCGGCGGCAAGGCCGAGACGCTCGAGGCCGAGGTCTGCATCTCCGCGGTCGGCATCACCGCCAATACCGACGGCATCGGCCTGGAGGCGCTGGGCGTCAACATGGACCGCGGCCACATCACCATCGACGGCCACTGCCAGACCAATGTCAAAGGCCTGTACGCCATCGGCGACTGCGCCGGCGCGCCCTGGCTGGCGCACAAGGCCAGCCACGAAGGCATCCATGCCGCCGAGCACATCGCCGGCTACAAGACCCCCAACGTCCACTCGCCCATCGCCGGCTGCACCTACGCCCAGCCGCAGGTCGCCTCGGTCGGGATCACCGAACAGGGCGCGCGCGAGGCCAGGCTGGACGTGAAGATCGGCCGCTTCCCCTTCAAGGTGAACGGCAAGGCCGTGGCCGCCGGCGACACCGACGGTTTCGTCAAGGTGATCTTCGACGGCAAGACCGGCGCCCTCATCGGCGCCCATCTGATCGGCGCCGAGGTCACCGAGATGATCCAGGGCTTCGTCACCGCCATAGCCATGGAGGCGACGGAAGAGGACATCCACGGCATCGTCTATCCCCACCCGACCATGTCCGAGGCCATGCACGAGGCGTCGCTGGACGCCTATGGGCGGGTGCTGCACATCTGACCTTCGACAATGTCCGGACTCCTTGTCATCCCGGACGCCGCGAAGCGGTGATCCGGGACGGCGTGCTGCCCCTTGGCTCCTCCCGGACAGCCCGCTTGGGCTGAGCCGGGAGACGGGTGGCTGCAAAACCCGGTCCTGGGGTTTCCTGCGCCGCGTTCAGAATAGCCCCGTGCGGCGTCCGGCTGCCTCCCGGCTCAGCCCAAGCGGGCTGTCCGGGAGAGAGAAGTCAGGGCTGTCCTGCCCGTCCCGGCTCTCCGCTTCGCTTCGGCCGGGATGACAAGCGCCTTATCCCGCCAGCACGTCCGCGCTCATCCGCTCCAGCAGCGCCCCGCCCTGATGGATGGAGGCCATCCGGCTCGCCGCGCCGGCCAGCACATTGGCGGCATAGATTTCGTACAGGGTGATCTTGCCCTCGAGCCAGGCCGGGTCGCCCTGGCCGCCGTCCAGCTGGTCGCGGGCGTGGATCGCGCCGAGGGCCAGCATCCAGCCGCCCGTGACGTCGCCCACCAGTTTCAGATAGGCGTCGGCGGCCGCCAGCACGTCGGCTGCGCCGTCCGCCGCGCCCTTGCACTCGAGGACCCAGTCTGTCGCGGCCTCGACGGCCACGACCCCCTCGGCGAAGGCGTCGAGCGGCTGGCCGGAATAGAGGCGCGGCAGGGCCGCCAGGGTGACCTTCATGTCGGCGATCAGGTCGTGCGCCGACTGGCCGCCGTCCTGTGACAGCTTGCGGCCCACCAGATCCATGGCCTGGATGCCGTTGGTGCCCTCATAGATCGGGGCGATGCGGGCGTCGCGATAGTATTGGGCCGCGCCGGTCTCCTCGATGAAGCCCATGCCGCCGTGGATCTGAACCCCCATGGAGGCGACCTCGCAGCCGACGTCGGTGGACCAGGCCTTGGCAATGGGGGTGAACAGGTCCTCGCGGCCCTTCCAGCGGCGGCGGTCCTCTTCCGAGGCCGCGTGCTTCGCCAGATCGGCGGCGACGCCGGTCGACAGGCAGATGGCGCGGGCGGCGGCGATCTTGGCCTTCATCACCGCCAGCATGCGGCGCACATCGGGATGGTCGACGATCGGGGCGTTGGTCTCGCCGGTCCAGGCGGAGCGGCCCTGACGGCGGTCGAGGGCATAGGCCAGCGCGTGCTGATACGCCCGTTCGGCGATGCCCACGCCCTCGACCCCGACAGCGAGGCGGGCGGCGTTCATCATGATGAACATGTGGGCCAGGCCCTGATTGGGCTGGCCGACCAGCTCGGCGGTCGCGCCCTCATAGGACATGACGCAGGTGGGCGAGGCGTGGATGCCGAGCTTGTGCTCGACGCCCACGGCGCGGAAGCCGTTGCGGGCACCGAGCGAGCCGTCGGCGTTCAGCAGGAATTTGGAGGCGAGGAACAGGCTGATCCCCTTGGGCCCCGCGGGCGCGTCGGGCAGGCGGGCCAGCACCAGGTGGACGATGTTGTCGGTGGCGTCGTGGTCGCCCCAGGTGATGTAGATCTTCTGGCCGTTGAGGGCATAGGTCCCGTCGCCGTTCGGCGTCGCCGTGCTGGTCAGGGCACCCAGGTCCGAACCGGCCTGCGGTTCGGTCAGCACCATGGCCCCGGTCCATTCCCCGCTGACCAGCTTCGTCAGATAGATGTCCTTCTGCGAGGGCGTGCCGTGAGCCTCCAGCGCCTCGATCGCCGCCAGCGACAGCATGGGGCACAGGCCGAAGGCCATATTGGCGGCGTGCACCGTCTCATAGGCCGCCAGCTCCAGCGCCTTGGGCAGTTGCTGGCCGCCGGCGTGGGCGGGGGCGGACAGGCCGGTCCAGCCGCCCTCGGCGAACTGGCGATAGGCGTCGGCGAAGCCCGGGGCGGCGGTCACCGCGCCGTCAGCCCAGGTCGAACCCTTCTGGTCGCCGATCCGGTTCAGCGGGGCCAGCACGCCTTCCGAAAACTGGGCCGCCGCCTCCAGCACGGCGCCCATCAGGTCGGCGTCATAGTCGGGGAAGGCGCCGGTGGCCGCGACCTGGTCGATGCCCGCGACGGCCTGCAGGGTGAAGGCGAGATCACGGACGGGGGCGCGGTAGGTCATGGGGAAGCGGGCCTTGCTGGCGGTGTGGGTCCCCGTTCATGCCGCCTTGCCGCGACGGTATGCAAGACGCAGCTTGGCGAAGTCGTCGCACCCAGCCAGAGTGTCCTCGTCGTCAAGGAGCTTCCGTGGCCGAACCGCGCAACCGCTATTCTGTCGTTTCGCGGATCCGGCACCGGATGATCCCGTGGATTCCGCGTCGGCCGTGAGACGCCTCGTCACTCTTGTTGTGGCCGGTCTGGCCGTACTGACCCTGACCGGGGCGACGACCACTCCCTGGACCGTGGACCGCGATGCGTCGCGCATCGAGCTGTCGGTCCGGGCCTTCGGCGGCTCGCACAGCGGCCGGTTCGGCGACTGGCGCGGCGACATCGTCTTCGACCCGGCCGATCCCGACCGGACCCGCGCCACCGTGGTGGTCCAGTCGGCCTCGCTGGCCATGTCGCCGGCGGTCGCCTCGGCCCGCGCCACCAGCCCCGCCTTCCTCGACGCCGCCCGCTATCCCCAGATCCGCTTTGATCTTCAGTCGCTGGAGCCGCTCGGCGGCGACCGCTACACGGGGCGCGCGCGGGTGACGATGAAGGGGGTGACACGGCGGGTCGCCTTTCCCGTGGACTTGCGCGTGACCGGCGACCGGGCGCATCTGGCGGGCGCATTCGTCCTGAATCGCGCGGATTTCGGCATAGGGACATCGGGGCCTTGGAACAGGCTGGTCGGACGGCAGGTGACAGTGCGGGTGGCGCTTCAGGCGCAACGCGGCTGACCGTGTCCGACGCCGAGGCTGCTCGCGCGCTGGCGGATGGCCGCCTCGTCATTCTTCCGACCGAGACCGTCTACGGCCTCGCCGCCGACGCCGGCAACGCCGTCGCCGTCGCCGCCATCTTCGAGGCCAAGGGCCGGCCGCGCTTCAATCCCCTGATCGCCCATGTCGCCGACGCCATGCAGGCCGAGACGATCGCCGTCTTCGACGCCCGCGCCCGGGCCCTGGCCGAGGCCTTCTGGCCCGGTCCGCTCACGATCGTGGCTCCGGTTCGGGACCGCGACCGGGTCTGCGACCTGGCCCGCGCCGGTCTGGACAGCGTCGCCGTCCGCGTCCCCGGCCACGCCCGCGCCCGCGCCGTGATCGCCGCCTTCGGTCGTCCGGTCGTCGCCCCGTCGGCCAACCGCTCGGGCCGCCCCAGCCCCACCACCTTCGCCGACGCCGTCGAGGAGACGGGCGCCTTTGCCGCGGCGGCGCTGGACGGCGGCGATTGCGCCGTGGGCGTGGAGAGCACCGTGGTCTCGGTGCTGGACGGCCGCGTATCCCTGCTGCGCCCCGGATCGGTCACCCGCGAGGAGATCGAGGCGCTGGTGGGACCGCTGGACCGGGACGGGGAGGGGCATCGCTCGCCCGGCCGCATGGCCCTGCACTATGCGCCCGACGCGCCGGTGCGGATCGATGTCGTGGAACCGCGAGCCGATGAAATCCTGCTCGGCTTCGGCCCGGGCGTCGGCGCCCTCCGCTGGAGCCTCAGCCCCTCCGGCGACCTGCGCGAGGCGGCGGCCAACCTGTTCCGGCGGCTGCGGGAGGCGGATCGGGAGAAGCCGTCTGGGATCGCCGTGTCCCCGATCCCGGGGCAGGGCCTCGGTGAGGCCATCAACGACCGCCTGAGGCGGGCGGCGGGGTTTGTGGGGTAGGCGCTACTGCGCCGTCCACCCACCGTCGATCGAGAAGCTCGCCCCATTGGCCGAAGCCCCCAGGTCGCTGACCAGATACAGCATCATCCCCGTGAGCTCGTCGGTCGTGACGAACCGCTTGGTCGGCTGCGAACCGAGGATGACGTCCTTGAGCACCGCTTCCTTCGACATGCCGCGCGTGCGGGCCTGATCGGCGATCTGCTTTTCAACGATCGGCGTCTCGACGAAGCCGGGGCAGATAGCGTTGCAGGTGATGTTGTCCTGCGCGACTTCCAGCGCCACCGTCTTGGTGAAGCCGAGGACCCCGTGCTTGGCCGCGACATAGGCCGACTTGAACGGGCTGGCGACCAGGCCGTGGGCCGAGGCGACGTTGATGATCCGCCCGCGGCCCTGGGCCTTCATGATCGGGATGGCCGCGCGGGTCGCATAGAAGGTCGAGGACAGGTTGATGGCGATGATCTGTTCCCACTTGTCGGACGGGAATTTCTCGACCGCCTCGACGTGCTGGATGCCGGCGTTGTTGATCAGGATGTCGACCCGGCCCAGCTGGTGCTTGCCGTAGGCCACCATGTCCGCGACCTCGTCGCCGCGCAGCATATTGGCCGCGTGATAGCGCACCTGCACGCCGCAGCTGGCCTCCAGCTCTGACCGGGTGCGTTCGATCTCCGACGGGTCACCGAGGCCGTTCAGCACCACATCGCCGCCGCGCGAGGCGATGGCGCGGGCGAAGGCCAGGCCGATGCCCGAGGTCGAGCCCGAGATCACCGCCACCTGACCCTTCAGGTCGCCGATGTCGCGGAAGGGCTCGCTCGCCGTCTCGGCGCCGTCGCCGCGTTTGGGCCATTGGAACATGGGGTCTCGTCCGTCCGTCAGTCTTGTGTCGCCAGCCTAGCCGTTCGCGTTTGCGAAGGCGACCGTCGGGATTAATTTCCCGATCTGGTGAATATCCACTCTGTCTCGCTCGAGGCCGCCTTGTCAAAGCGGTAGCCGTCGCGATCGAAGGCCTTGAGGTCTTCGGCCCGTTCAATCCGCTCATCGATGGCGAACCGGGTCATGCCGCCCCGCGCCTTCTTGGCGAAGAAGGAGATGATCCGGCTCTCACCGTCCTTTGACTCACGAAACTGCGGCGTCACCACCGGCAGTTTCAGCGCCCGGGCGTCGACGGCGCCGAAATATTCCTGGCTGGCCAGGTTCACCAGCACGCGTTGGCCCTGACCTTCGGCGTCGGCGTTCAGCTGTTTCGCGATCCGGTCACCCCAGAAATCGTACAGGCTGGACCCGCGCCGGGTCTTCAGCCGCGTTCCCATCTCCAGCCGATAGGGCTGAATCCGGTCCAGCGGCCGCAGCAGGCCGTAGAGGCCCGACAGGATCCGCACATGGTCCTGGGCGAAGGCCAGACCGGCCGCATCCAGCTCCCGCGCCTTCAGCCCCTCATAGACGTCCCCCGCGAAGGCGAAGGCCGCCTGCACGCCGTCGGTCGAGTCGGGATCAAAGGCCTGGAAGCGTTCGCGGTTCAGGCGCGCCAGATCGTCGGACAGGCTCATCAGCTGCCGCAGCTCGGCCACCGTGCGGCCACGCGCGGTCCGGGCGAGGGAGCCGGTGTCCTCAAGGAAGCGGCGCTCGCTGGCGGGCAGGCCGGGATCGGCTTCGGTAAAATCCAGCCGCTTGGCCGGAGACAGGACGATCAACAAGGCGGAGCTCCGGCGGCGTTGCGTCGGAATAGGCCGCTTCGGTGACGAATTGAACCGGGCGGTGCGTCTCGGTCAGGTCGCCTGTGAATAAAGCGCCGCCAGCACCGCCGGGATGCGGTCAGGCAGGTCTTCGGCAATCAGCCCCGGCCCGAACCCCCGCCCGGCCTCGGCGTGCATCCAGACGGCCGCCCGGGCCGCGTCGAAACTGTCCATTCGCTGCGCCATCAGCCCGGCGATCATCCCGGCCAGCACGTCGCCGCTGCCCGCCGTTGCGAGCCAGGGCGTCCCGTTATCGTTGATGGCCAGCCGTCCGTCCGGTGCCGCGATCACGGTCGCCGGGCCCTTCAGCACGACGACCGCGCCCGCCCGCTTCGCCGCCTCGGCCGCTGCCGCCTCGCGGTCCTGATCCAGCAGGCCGGGAAACAGTCGCCGGAACTCACCTTCATGCGGGGTCAGGACATCGTCGCGATCCAGCACCTCGAACAGGTCCTCTGGCCAGCCCTCGAAGACGGTCAGACCGTCGGCGTCGACGACCAGCGCCGCGCCCGTCCCCGCCAGGGCGCGGACATTGGCCTGGGTGGCGTCATTGACCCCGGCCGCGGGGCCGATCACCACGGCGTCCAGGTTCGCGGCGGCATCGGCCAGGGCCTCGTCCGAGCCGAACGGCGTCAGCATGATCGCCTCGATCGCGGGAGCGATAACCGCGGTGGCGTCCGGCGGGCACAGGATACGCACCACGCCTGCGCCGATCCGCAGGCCTGCCCGGGCCGCCAGCCGCGCCGCGCCGGTCTGGCTGGCCTTTCCGGACACCACCCCCAGCCGCCCGCGCGCGTGCTTGTGCGCATCCACCCCCGGCCAGGGCAGGGCCGCCCGCCAGTCGGGCAGGGCCGGGCGGGTCATCCCGACTTGCGTCCGTTCACGGATGGCGACTCCGGACGAAAAACACTTGCCTTATTGTGCAATGCAATGTCCCCTTGCGGTCCAAGTGTGCGGCACGAAATAGCCCGCCTGGGATCGCCGATGAAAAAGATCGAAGCCGTCATCAAGCCCTTCAAGCTGGATGAAGTAAAAGAAGCGCTCCAGGACGCGGGTGTGCAAGGGATGACGGTGCTGGAGGCCAAGGGATATGGTCGCCAGAAGGGGCATTCCGAACTCTACCGCGGCGCCGAATACGTCATCGACTTCCTGCCCAAGATCAAGATCGAGGTGGTGGTTCCCGACGACATGGTCGATTCAGTGGTCGATGCCATCCAAGCCGCCGCGCGCACCGGCAAGATCGGCGACGGCAAGATCTTCATTTCCGACGTCCTCAACGTCATCCGCATCCGCACCGGCGAATCCGGCGCACAGGCCGTATAGCCGCAACCTTCCACCGGCCGTTCCGCAAGGGGCGGCCGTGTTCCTTCCTCCCCGCCAGACAGGATCCACAAGACATGAGCACCGGAAAGATTCTCAAGGAGATCAAGGAGAAAGACGTGAAATACGTCGATCTCCGTTTCACCGACACCAAGGGTCGGATGCAGCACGTCACCTTTGACATCGACCTGGTCGATGAAGAGTTCCTCGAAGAAGGGACCATGTTCGACGGCTCCTCGATCGCCGGCTGGAAGGCGATCAATGAGTCCGACATGCTGCTCAAGCCGGATCTGACCAATTTCTGGATCGATCCGTTCTACCAGCAGACGACGATGTTCCTGTTCTGCGACGTGCTGAACCCCGACACCGGCGAGCCCTACAACCGCGACAGCCGCTCGATGGCCAAGAAGGCCCTGGCCTATGTCCAGTCCTCGGGCGTGGGCGACACCGTCTTCTTCGGCCCTGAAGCCGAGTTCTTCATCTTCGACGACGTCCGCTGGAGCACGGCTCCGCACGACACCGGCTACGCCTATGACTCGATCGAGCTGCCGGCCAACACCGGCGCCGAATATTCCGAAGGCAATATGGGTCACCGCCCGACCCACAAGGGCGGCTATTTCCCGGTCAACCCGACCGACAGCGCCCAGGACCTGCGGGGCGAGATGCTGGGCGTCATGCGCGATCTGGGCATGCAGCCCGAGAAGCACCACCACGAGGTCGCCCCGGCCCAGCACGAACTGGGCCTGAAGTTCAGCGACCTCCTGACCATGGCCGACCGCCTGCAGCTCTACAAATACGTCATCCACAACGTCGCCGCCGCCTACGGCAAGTCGGCCACCTTCATGGCCAAGCCGACCTTCGGCGACAACGGCTCGGGCATGCATGTCCACCAGTCGATCTGGCGCGACGGCAAGCCGCTGTTCGCGGGCGACAAATACGCCGGCCTGTCCGACCTCTGTCTCTGGTACATCGGCGGCATCATCAAACACGCCAAGGCCATCAACGCCTTCGCCAACTCGACCACCAACTCCTACAAGCGGCTGGTCCCCGGCTACGAAGCCCCGGTGAAACTGGCCTATTCGGCCCGCAACCGCTCCGCCTCGATCCGGATTCCGTGGGTCAACTCG
>JAUYAG010000134.1 GCA_030693575.1 Brevundimonas sp.
GGACGTCGATGACGTTGGTCTGGGGGTCGAAATGGTATTCCCAGACCTTCTCCAGCAGCATGGTGCGGGTCACCGACTGGCCGGCGTGGCGCATCAGGAATTCCAGCAGCTGGAACTCGCGCGGCTGCAGGTCGATCTCCTTGCCGGTGCGGTGCACGGTGCGGGCAATCAGGTTCATCTCGAGATCGCCGACCTTGAGCATGGTGGCGACGCTGCCGGTCTCGCGGCGACGCGACAGGGCCTCGACCCGGGCGATAAGCTCGGAGAAGGCATAGGGTTTGACCAGATAGTCGTCGGCGCCGGCCTTCAGGCCCGTGACGCGATCCTCGACCTCGCCGAGGGCGGACAGGAACAGGACGGGGGTCTGGTCGCCGTCCTTGCGCAGGGTCTCGACCATGCCGATGCCGTCGAGGCGGGGCATCATCCGGTCGACGACATAGACGTCATAGCCGCCCTTCTGGGCCTCCAGCAGGCCGAAGGCGCCGTCGACGGCGTGGGTCGGCTCGTGCCCGGCCTCGGTCAGTCCCCGGACCATGGCGGTCGCGGCTTCAGCGTCGTCCTCGACCACCAGAATACGCATGGAATCAGCCCCTCAAACGTGAATCGCCGCCGATGTTAGCGCATCGGCGGCGATGGGGGCAGTTACGGCTTATTCAGGTTCGGGAAGATCATAGGCCAGGGGCACATTGCCCCTCGGGGTCCAGACCAGCAGGAAGAGCGAATCCCCGCCGCCGGCGCGCGCCGCCTGGACGGCCGTCTCGAGATCGGCGACCGAAGTGATCGCCGTCGTCCGGGCCCGCATGATGACATAGCCGGGCTGGAAGCCCTGGGCGTTGCCGCGTCCGGCCTGGGTGACGACAATCCCGTTCACGCCCGCCGGGATCTCATAGCGCTGACGCAAGGCCGGGGTGATCGGTGCCACAGTGAGGCCGGCGACAACCTTGCCAACCGGCGCCGGTGCCGGCGCGCCCGCTCCCTCCTCGCCGCCTCGTCCTGCCTGCAGCTCAGCCTGCGACGGACGGGTGCCCGAGCGAACGTTGACGGTCTGACGCCGGCCGTCGCGGAGGACTTCGAGCCGCAGGGTATCCCCGGCCCGGGCCTGACCCACGCGGCGCGTCAGTTCGCTCGATGTCAGGATCGGCTGGCCATTCATGGCCACGACCACGTCGCCGTAGCGGAGGCCGCTACGATCGGCCGGACCGCCGGGCGTGACGCTGTTGATCAGGGCGCCGCGGGTGCCGGCGGGCAGGCCCATGGCTTCGCGGAACGGGTCGACATTGCCGATCTCGACGCCCAGATAGCCGCGCTCGATCGTCTCGCCGCGCATCAGGCGGTCGGTGATCGGCTTCGCGACCGAGGCGGGAATCGCGAAACCGATGCCGACGGAACCGCCCGTCGGCGAATAGATGGCGGAATTCACCCCGATGACGCGGCCGTAGATGTCGAACGTCGGACCGCCCGAATTGCCGCGGTTGATCGCGGCGTCGATCTGCAGATAGTCGGTGTAGGGGGTGTTATTATCGACCTCACCCCGACCTTGAGCCGAGACGATCCCCGCCGTGGCGGTCCCGCCGAGGCCGAAGGGATTGCCCACGGCGATGACCCAGTCACCGACGCGCGGCTGGGCCGCTTCTTCGAAGCTGACGAAGGGGAAGTCGGTCCCATCAACCTTGATCACTGCAAGGTCGGTGTCCTCGTCACGGCCGACGAGTCGGGCCTCAAGCTCACGGCCGTCGGCGAGTTTGACCGTGATCTCGGTAGCTTCGGCGACGACGTGGTTGTTGGTGACGATATAGCCGTTGGCGGCGACGAAGAAGCCGGAGCCCGCGCCGAGCGCAGTCGCACCTTCTTCATCAGCGCCTTGGCCCTCTTCGCCGGGAACCGGCACGGCGCCGAGGCCGGGGATCTGGATGAAGCGCTGCTGGCCGCCGGCCACCCGGGTCTTCACATCGATCTGCACCACGGCCGGCGCAACCTGGGCGAAGATGTCGGCGAAGCTGAGCGGCGCGCCCTGCGGCGGGGCGAAGGCGAGGCCGGATCCGCCGGCGTCGGGCGAGAGGCGGCCCGTGAAGCCCGCCACGGGGCCCGCATTGGCCGAGGGCCAGTCGATGACGCCGCCGGCGGTCGCCGCGGCGGCGAAGGTCAGGCCAGCGATGGCCCCCAGCATGAATTCCTTGCGCTTCATCATAGGCGTGTCTTGCGATCCTCTCGTCGGGCGTCGAACGCCCGTTTGGCCTTGTAATATAGGGCTGCAGGCCGTTTCACCAACGCCGCGACGTGATGAAGGGTCCGCAGTCCCTGCGAGCCTGATTCACGCTCTCGTCGGAACCGCGAAGCGATTCCTCCTCAAACGATCAGGCTCGGGCCTAGTCGTCAGACGGCTTTGCGTCAGGATCGGGGCGAACCGCCTGATCGGCGAGTATCTGCGCCAGATCGGCCTCTTCAACGGCCGAGAGCGGTTCCGCCGCGACGGAGCGACGGCGCGCCGAGAACCACAGGCCACCGCCCGCCGCCAGCAGCACCGCCAGCGGCCCGAACCACAGCAGCCATGTCCCGCCCCGCAACGGCGGGGTGAACAGGACGAAGTCGCCGTAGCGGCGCACCAGATCGTCCCGGATCTGCTGGTCACTGCGCCCGGCCGCGATCTGTTCGCGCACCAGGGACCGCACGTCAGCGGCGAGGCCGGCGGGGCTGTCGGCGATGGCCTCATGCTGGCAGACGACGCAGCGGATGTCGTCGAACAGGGCCTGGGCCCGCGCCTCCTGCGCCGCATCCGCCAGCGGCCGGTCCGGCGTCGGCGGCGGCTCCTGCGCCGCGACCGGCGCGGCGGTCAGGAACAGGGCGGCGGCGATCAGGAGGAGGCGGTTCATGCCGCGGGTATCCGGTTCACACCCAGCCTCAACCGCCGGTCCAGCAGGGAGAGCAGGCCGCCCAGGGCCATGATCGCCGGGCCGAGGAAGATCAGCCGCGCCCAGGGGTTCCACCAGACGCGGACGTTCCAGGCGGGTTCGCCGGCAGCCGTCTGCCCCCGCTCGCCCAGCACCACATAGACGTCGTCCAGCCCGCGGAAATCGAGCCCGACCTCGGTCGTGGTCTGGCCGCCGGTGGGGAAGAAGCGACGTTCGGCGGTGACCGTCTTCGGCGCGCCGCCGTCGCGCAGGGTCACGGTCAGCCTGCCCTGTTCCGCCAGATAGTTCGGGCCTTCGACCATCCGGACGGAGTCCAGCGTGACGGCCCATTTGCCGGCCTCGATGGTCTGGCCCGGGGCGATCGGACGGGCGGCCTCGACGCGATAGCCGGTCTCGACCACCGCGCCGAGCACGAAGACGCCCAGCCCGGCGTGGGCGAGGGTCGTGCCCCAGGCCCCGAGGGGCAGGCCCCGCGCCCGACGCAGGCTCTCAGCGAGCGGCGTACGGAACAGGCGCAGCCGCTCGGCGACCTCGGCGAGGGTGCCCAGGATCAGCCAGGCGCCGAGGCCGATGCCGGCGCCCGACAGCGCCTTCTTCGGGTCGAACGCCATCCAGCCCAGCAGCGCAATCAGGATCGCCAGACCCGCGGCCACCGCCAGCCGCTGGCCGACGCCCTTCAGGTCGCCACGCTTCCACGCCAGCAGCGGTCCTGCGGGCACGATCAGGCAGGCGGCAGCCATCAGGGGCACGAAGGTCAGGGCGAAATAGGGCGGGCCGACCGAGATGGTCGCGCCGTTGGCCGCCTCGAGGATCAGCGGATAGAGGGTGCCCAGCAGAACGGTGGCGCAGGCGGCGGTCAGGAAGACGTTGTTCAGCACCAGCGCGCCTTCGCGGCTGACCGGGGCGAACATGCCGCCTCCCTTGAGCTGCGGCGCGCGCCAGGCGAACAGGGCGAAGGCGGCGCCGGACGACACGCCGAGGATGGCCAGCAGCATCAGGCCGCGCTCGGGATCGACGGCGAAGGCGTGGACGCTGGTCAGCACGCCCGAGCGGACGAGGAAGGCCCCCAGCATGGAGAAGGTGAAGGCCAGCAGGGCGAGGAAGGTCGTCCAGCCCGCCAGGGCCCCGCGCCGCTCGGTGACCACGGCCGAGTGCAGAAGGGCTGTGCCGGCCAGCCAGGGCAGGAAGCTGGCGTTCTCCACCGGGTCCCAGAACCACCAGCCGCCCCAGCCGAGCTCGTAATAGGCCCAGAAGGCGCCGAGGGCGATGCCGACGGTCAGAAAGGCCCAGCTGGCCAGCGCCCACGGCCGTACCCAGCGACCCCATGCGGGCCAGAAGCTGGAGTTGGCGCGACCCTCGATCAGGGCCGCGACCGCCAGCGAGAAACAGACCGAAAACCCGACGTAGCCGACGTAGAGGAAGGGCGGGTGGAAGGCGAGCGCGGGATCCTGAAGCAGCGGGTTCAGCGACCCGCCCTGGAACGGCGCCGGATCCAGCCGCTCGAACGGATTGGACGTGAAGACGGCGAAGGCGAGGAACATGACGCCGAGCAGGCCTTGCGTCGCCACCGCCGAGGTCTTGAGCCCGAACGGCAGGCCGCGCGCGCGCGTCAGGACCGCGCCGAAGCCGGTCAGGACCAGACACCACAGCAGCAGGGAGCCCTCGTGGCTGCCCCAGGCCGCGGCGACCTTGTAGAGCATCGGCTTGTCGGTGTGGCTGTTGGCCGCGACATTGGCGACCGAGAAGTCCGAGACCGAGAAGGCCTGGACCAGGCCGGCGAAGGCCAGGGTCACGGCGGCCGCGCAGGCCCAGGCCGCGCCCTCGGCGGCACCGGCCAGCACCGGACTGCGGCGCAGGCGGCCGGCGATGGCCATGCCCGTCTGCAGCGCCGCCATCGCCAGGGCGAGGATCAGGGCGAAGGCACCCAGTTCAACAGTCACGTCGTCGGCGCTCCCGTGGCAGGCGCGCCGCCCTCGGGCCGCCACTCGCCCTTGGCCTTGAGACGGTCCGCGACCTCGCGCGGCATATAGTTCTCGTCGTGCTTGGCCAGCACCTGGGTGGCCCGGAACGACCGGTCCGGCTGGAAGCTGCCCTGCGCGACAATGCCCTGCCCCTCGCGGAACAGGTCGGGCAGGTCGCCGTGATAGACGATGCGGGTGGTCGCGGCGTTGTCGGTCACGGCAAAGGCGACCTCGCCATCGGCCCCGCGGACCACGCTGCCCGTCTCGACCAGTCCGCCCAGTCGGATGACCCGGCCCGCGGGGGCGGTCTCGGCCGTCGCCTCGGATGGCGAGAAGAAGAAGGTGACGTTGTCCCGCATGGCGTAGAGCGACAGACCGACCGCGACCGCCAGCACCGGCGCCACCGCGGCGACCACCCACAGGCGACGACGCGCCTTCGGCGATTTGGGAAGCCAGCTCATTGGGTTTCTCCCGGCATGCGCCGTTGCAGATCAGCCCGGCGCGGATCGGCCGGATCGAGGGCGGCGATCAGGGGCCCCCACATGGCCCGGACCATCGCGGCCTCATTGCGGGCGAGCGCCGCCTCGCCGAGGAAATAGCGTGCCCCCAGCTGGCCGGGATCGCGGCGCAGGGCCTGGGCGAAGGCGGCCTCGGCGTCGCCGCCGACCACGCCGCCGTTGGCGCGGGTCAGGCTCTCGCCCAGTCGCGACCAGCTTTGCGCGTCGTCGGGCTGAAGGGTCAGCGCCCGGCGGAAGGCCGAGGCCGCGCCGATCGGATCGCCGGCCTCGAACCGGGCTGCGCCCAGCATGGTCAGGGCTTCATGATCATTGGGCCGCTCCCGCGCGACCCGCGCGGCCACGGCGGCGACCTGCGGAGGCTGCAGCGTCTCCAGCTCGGTCGTCCACTGATCCACGCGGCGCTCATAGGCCTGATCCTCCAGTCCGGGCGCGCCGATCACCGAATAGAGACCCAGAGCCGCGGCGGCCGTAACCGCCAGGCCGCCCAGCACCCAGAGCCGGTCTCTTGTCCCGGCCCTGGCCGGTTCGGCCTCCCGGTCGGAGACAAGGATGCGGCGCCCGGCCTCGGCGCGAGCCGCGGTCCAGCCGGCCTCGTCCAGCAGTCCCCGGGCCTTGAGGCGATCCAGCTCGGCCAGTTCAGCGGCGGCCGATATGGTCTCGTCGCCCTCCGCGCCCCGTCGCGCGCCGGCCAGGGCGCACAGGCCCGCGAGGGCCGTCAGAAGCGCCGTCATGATCCAGAGTGCCGTCATACCCGGCGATGTAGCCGATCAAGCGGCCCGCGACGAGGCCTCGGACCCCGTTACGGGGGCCCCTGCGACCGCGGCCCGACGCCGCACCGTGCGGGCGGGCTCGTCCGCGTCGATGTGATCGAGGCAGCGCGCGGTCAGTTCGACAAGCCTGAGCGCATGGGACTCGTCCTCCGCCTCGCCGTCATTGACCATCTTGAGCGCCTGGTCGGCATAGTCCGACAACCGGGCGATCAGGGCCTCGACGAGGGTCTTGCGGTCGGCCTCGCAGCCGAAGGTCGAGGCCGGACCTCTCGCCGAACCGACCAGCTGCAGCAGGCTCAGAGCGGCGTCCACGGTGGGTCCGGTCACCGGCGCCGACAGCCGGGGAACCTTGCGGGTCATACGGCCGGCGATCTGCACCCGCTCCAGCGGCAGGGCGTCTTCCACGGCCTTGTCCGCCGCACGCAGCAGGCCGGACAGGCGCCGGGCGATGGTCACGCGCGCATCCCGCACCGACTTGCCCCACACGCTCTGCGGACTAAGGGTCAGGGTCACGTCCAGTTCGCCCAGCACGCTCGCGCACCAGTTCAGTTCGGCGATGACTGTCCGGACATGGGCCAGGTCAGCCCCCGGCTTGAACGCCTCGATCTTGCGGGCCCGCACATCGACCCCGGCGATCAGCCGGTCGACGAAACCGGCCAGTTCCGACTCGCTGAGGAAGCCCTCCCGCCCGGCCGCCAGCGACGTCTGGGTCAGGATCCGCAGGATCAGCACGGCGTCGTCCAGATGGGCGAACAGCATTTCCAGCACCCGCTGGGCACCGTCGACGTGAACGCCCGCACAATCCTTCAGCAGCAGCCGCAGTTCGGCGATCTGGTCGCCGTCCGGTCGTTTGAGCCAGATCTCCAGCGACGGCAGCCCGCGCCGCGCGAGATGGGCCAGATCGAGGCAGGCCATCAGGTCGGCGAGCCCCTTCTGGCGCAGCGCTTCATCACCCGCGGGCGGCCAGACAAGATCAGGCGTGTCGCGCACGACGCTGGCTGCCGTCTGGCAGAAGCGATCGGCGACCGCGACGGCCGCCGCTTCATCCCCCTCGAGATGCATCAGCAGGTCGGGTTCGCGTTCGCGGGCGGCGCGCCAGAGACGCGGCAGGACGTGCGCGGGAAAGGTCATGGCCAAAATGCCGTCGGCCCGCTCGCGGAACATGGGGATCAGCGGTGCCAGCACCATGGCGCGACGGACCCGGTCGCGGGTCTCCTCCCCGATGATCTTTCGCAGTTCGGCGGCGCGGCCGCCGCCCATCGGGGCCACAGCGGCCGACACGGCCCTGAGCGCGGCTTCGGGACACCGCGCCAGAAGGACGGTGAGCGCGACGCGATGGGCGACAGAAAGCCCTGCCATACGAAAACCCCGGACCGGTCCCAGCCCGGCTCGACCGAGTATGGCCAAGCCAGAGTTAACAAGCGCTATCCGGACGAATGAAATCAGGCCTCGGCCGCGGGCAGTTCCAGCACCACCTTCAGGCCGCCGAGTTCGCTGTCGGCGAGGGTGATCCGGCCGCCATAGGCACGGGTCAGTTCGACCACGATGGAAAGGCCAAGGCCCGAGCCCGGGGTGGTCTCGTCCATGCGCGCACCGCGCTCCAGGGCGGCTTCGCGCTGGTCCGCCGGCAGGCCGGGGCCGTCGTCCTCGACGACCACCACCATCTGGCCCAGGCCCGTCGGACCGGCGGTGATCCGCACGCGACGCCTGGCCCATTTGCAGGCGTTTTCCATCAGATTGCCGAGGATTTCCTGGAGGTCCTGACGCTCGCCGCGGAAACCCAGTTCGTCGGGCGCGCGCCAGTCGATCTCGACGGCCTTCTCCTCGAACACCCGCTCCAGCATCACCGCCATCTCGTCCAGAACCTCGGCAATGGGCGTGCGTTCGCCCAGCAGCTGGGCACGGGCGGCGGCGCGGGCGCGGCGCAGGTGGTGGTCGACCTGGGCCTTCATCACCTCGGTCTGTTTGCGGACCATGTCGGGCAGGTCGCCCTTCTGTGATCCGGCCTCGGCCAGCATGACGGAAAGAGGCGTCTTGAGCGCATGGGCGAGGTTGCCGACGTGGGTGCGCTGCCGTTCGACCGTCTCCTGATTGTGGTCCAGCAGCCGGTTGACCTGTTCGGCCAGGGGCTGGATTTCCATCGGATAGCTGCGGGCGATGCGGGCGGCCTTGCCCTTGCGGACGTCGGCGATCTCGTTCCGGAGACTGAACAGCGGACGCAGCCCGATCTGCACCTGCAGGAAGACGGCGATGACCAGGCCCACGCCGAGGATCAACAGGGCGGTCCAGGTGAAGGTCGCGAACTGTCGCGTGTCGTTCTCGATATTGGTGCGGTCGATCGCGGCCATGAAGACCAGCGGCTCGGTGCGGCCGGGCAGCGACTTCAGACTGGCGGCGACCCGCAGCGGCTGACGCAGCGGGGGCCGCAGGAAGCCGGAATCGTTGAAGCTGATATTGGCGCCGTTGGCGGCAACCAGCCGGTCGGCCAGGTCTCGCGGTATGGCCAGCCTTTCGCCGGCCAGTGACGGCGAGCCCGCGATGAAGCGCATGCCGCCCTCCCCGTCCAGCTCGGCGACCGCCCAGTATTTTCCGGACAGGGCCCGGTTTGTCTGCGCGTCGGGGATTTCAGCGACGACGACGCCGTTCGGCCCGGCATTGGTCGCGATCACCACCTCATCGATGGTCTCGGCCAGCACATTGCCCAGCCGTCTCAGAGCCGATTCCTGGTACTGGCTGGTCAGGGCCCAGCCGGTCAGGACAAGGGCCAGAACGATCCACGCCGAGGCGAGCCAGATCAGCCGCCGGGTCAGGCTTCGGCCCGGCCGCCCGATCCAGCGGCCCCAGGACCGGTCTTCGGCCGGCGCCGCTTCGCCCCCCGCCCCTTCGGTCACGTCCCGTCGGACTCCCCGGCCAGGGGCGTCAGGCGATAGCCGAGGCCGCGCACGGTCTCGATCCGGTCGGGGCCGATCTTCTTGCGCAGCCGGCCGACGAAGACCTCGATGGTGTTGGAATCGCGGTCGAAATCCTGGTCGTAAAGGTGCTCGACCAGTTCGGTCCGGCTGATCACCCGGCCCTGATGCATCATCAGATAATGAAGCAGCCGGTATTCCAGCGAGGTCAGGCGCAGGGGCTCGCCGCTGACCGTGGCGCGGGCGGCGCGCGGGTCGAGGCGCAGGCCGCCGCACGACAGGGTCGCCGAGGCGATGCCGGCCGAACGCCGCAGCAGGGCGCGCAGGCGGGCCAGCAGCTCCTCGGTGTGGAAGGGCTTGGTCAGATAGTCGTCGGCCCCGGCGTCGAAGCCCGACACCTTGTCGGACCAGGCGCCGCGGGCGGTCAGGATCAGCACGGGCGTGGTCTTGCCGTCCCGGCGCCAGCGTTCGAGCACCGAGACGCCGTCGATCTTGGGCAGGCCAAGGTCGAGAACGACCACGTCATAGGGTTCGGTGTCGCCGAGGAAATGCGCTTCCTCGCCGTCCGCGGCGTGATCCACGGCATAGCCGGCGTCGCCCAGGGCCAGTTTCAGCTGGCGCGACAGATCGACGTCGTCCTCGACAAGCAAGACTCGCATTCAGCGTTCTCCCACGACCCGACCCGTGCGGGCGTCCACCATGATGTCGGCGACGCGGCCGCCGGGATACTCCCAGCGGACGACAATGGTGTCGCCCCGGTTGCTGGCGCCGAGGAACCGGCCCTGACGGCCCGAGGAGGCCCGCTGAACGGCTTCGCCAACGCTGATTCGAGGACGGTCGTCTTCCTGCTGCTGGCGATCCCCGCGCGGGCCACGGTCCTGCGCAACCGCCTGCGACAGGGGCGCGGCGGCGATCAGGGCTGCAAGCAGTATGGCGGACGGGCGGATCATGGAGAGCGGTCTAGGCCCCGGGCTCTGAACGACGGCTGAACGACCAGTGTAGACATGTTTCACCTTTCGCGCCGCCCCCCTCGCGCGCGCGTCGAGGAATTGCCGTCGCGGCGCGCCGTACGGGGCGTGACGGCGAATTCATGCCGATGAATGAAAGCTGACGCGCGCCGTTCAGATCGCGCTCAGCCGAGTGATGGTCATCTCACATCAACGCCGGCCACCCCGGTCCGCGTGGAACGCTCAAGGAGAAGTCCGATGATGAAGAAGTTTCTCATCCCCGCCCTCGCCCTGGCCGCGGCTTCCGTCGCGGTCCCCGCCATGGCTCAGTCCTACGGCCACCAGGACCGTGATGGTCGGGGTGGCTATGAACAGGACCGTGGCGGCCGCTACGACAACGACCGCGGTGGTCGCTATGACAATGACCGTGGCGGCAACTGGCAGAACATCAGCCAGCGCAAATACCAGCTGGACCGCCGCATCGACCGGGGCGAACGCAACCGCCAGCTCAGCCGCCGGGAAGCGACCCGGCTGCGTTATGAGCTGAACGCGCTGGTCAACCTCGAGCGCAGCTACATGCGGGGCGGCCTGTCGTTCCGCGAACGGGCCGAGCTGGACCGCCGCTATGACCGCCTGTCGATGCAGGTCCGCGCCGAACGCCGCGACAACGACAACCGCCGCTACTAGGGCCTGACCTTCCTCCCCGAAGGTCCGGGGGGCGCGATCCGAAAGGGTCGCGCCCCTTTCCTTGTGTCAGACCCTCAGCCGGCTCTCGATCACGGTGAGGGCCTGTCCGCGCAGCAGGACCCGGTCGCCGCGGGTCTCGCTCTCGATATCGCCGCCCCGACCGGGGAAGACCTGCCGGAACCGCACCGTCGTCCGGCCCAGCTTGTCGGCATAGAGCGGCCCGAGGATGCAGTGCGCGGAACCCGTGGCCGGATCCTCGTCGACGCCGCAACCCGGCGCGAAGAAGCGATCGACCACATCGACATCGTCCGACGGATCGGCAAGGGCGCAGACGATCACCTGACCGACCTCGCCCGCCTCGCCCTGAATGGGGGCCAGAGCCCGGATGTCGGGCGTGACGGCATGCACCGCCGCCGCATTGTCCAGCACCGCCACCAGATAGCGCCCGGCCCAGACCTCGGCCGGCGTGACTCCCAGCGCCTCGACCAGACCGGCGGGCGGGGCCGTCCGACGCGGCGGGCCGGCGGGGAAGTCCATTTCATAGCCGACGCTCGCCCGGCTCACGATCAGCGGTCCCGAGCGGGTGTCGAAGGTCAGGGCCGGTGCCTCGAGCCCCAGCTCGGCCAGCAGAACATGGGCCGAGGCCAGGGTCGCGTGGCCGCACAGATCGACCTCATCCCCGGCGTGAACCAGCGCAGGCCGAAACGCGCCGGATCGCCGGTGCGCAGGAGGAAGGCCGTCTCCGCCTGGTTGTTCTCCTTCGCCAGCGCCTGCATCCAGCCGTCGGACGGCCATTGATCGAAGGGCTCGACCACGCAGGCGGGGTTCCCCTTGAACGGGGCGGAAGCGAAGGCGTCGACGGTCCACTGGCGCATCAGGCAGGCTCCGGTTCGATCACGGTCAGCTCGGGCCACCGGGCCCGGGCCCGATCGATCACGCGTGGCCAGTCCTTCGCCCGGGGCCGGTTCGGATTGGGCCGCAGGGTCAGGGCGAAGACGTCCTCCAGGCCCAGCGGCGCCGCCACGCTGATCGTGTCGTCGGCCTCCAGCCGCACGCCGACCGCAAAGGCCGGGGCGACGAACCGCTCCAGGGCTTCATCCGTGCCGGACAACGGGTCATAGGGCTCGCCGAAATGGGCCGGAAACCAGATCGGCACCCGCGCCTGGTTGCGCACCTCGACCGTGCTGCGGAACGGCTCCTCGAACGCGGCAGCAACGCGCTTGATGACCACGTCCTCCGCGTCCCAGCTGGTGTCCGGATCGAAATAGCCGACGTCATAGTCGCGCACGCCGTAGCCCGCCGGTCGCCCGGTCAGGGCGTTCCAGACGCTCTGGTAGACCGCCCCCGAGAAGATGCGCCAGTCCGGCAGGTCCTGGTCCCGCACGATCGTCAGGACGTGCATCAGGCCGGGGTCGGCGCGAACGATCTCCACCAGCCGCGCTTCAAGGCCGCTCATGCGTCGCGCCTCAGCGGCCAGCCATGGTCCAGCGGCCCGTGCCCTCCGCCCAGCCCCGGCGCCCGGCGGATGGCCTCGGCGACATAGGCCCATGCCTCGGCCACGGCGGCCTCGAGCGGCAGGCCCCTGGCCAGTCCCGCGGCGCAGGCGCTGGCCAGGGTGCAGCCCGTGCCGTGGGTGTTGCGCGTATCGAACCGCTCGCCCTCCAGCAGGGTCTCTCCCGTCGGGGTCAGCAGCAGGTCGACCACCGTCGCCCCCGGCACATGGCCGCCCTTCATCAGCACCGCCCGCGCGCCCATGGCCAGCAGGGCCTCGCCGGCGCGGCGCTGGCCGTCGAGGTCGGCGACCGCGATACCCGTCAGCGCCTCGGCCTCGGGCGCATTGGGGGTCAGCAGGGCCGCGCGCGGAATCATCAACGACCGCACGGCGGCCACCGCATCGTCCGCCAGCAGGGCCGCGCCGCCCTTGGCGATCATGACCGGATCGATCACTGCCGGGGCGTCAGACGAATCGAGGATGGCGGCGACCCGCTCGACCACCGCCGTCGACCCGAGCATGCCGGTCTTGATCGCATCGGCGCCGATATCGTCCAGCACCGCCCGCGCCTGCGCCTCGATGAGGTCCAGCGGCAGGGGATGCACGCCGTGAACGCCCAGGGTGTTCTGCACCGTGATCGCCGTAATGGCCGTGGCGGCGTATCCGCCGAGCATGGTCACGGCCTTGATGTCGGCCTGAATTCCCGCGCCGCCGCCGGAATCCGAGCCGGCGATGATCAGGACGCGTCCGCGGTAGGGGGGCTGGTCGAGCATGTCCCTCCCATGCGGCAGAGCGGCCGAACGGACAAGTCAGTTGCGGTCGGCCGCCGCCATCACTGCCGCCTGGACGGCCAGCGCCTGTACCGTCTCGCGCACGTCGTGGACGCGGAGGATGGAGGCCCCTGCCCGGGCCGCCGCCAGCGCCAGCGCCAGCGACCCGCCGAGCCGGTCGGCCGGATCGGTCGCCGTCGGGTCGACCGACTGGATCGTCCGCTTGCGGCTGGCTCCGTACAGCACGGGGAAGCCGGTCGCGGCCAACCGCTCCAGTTGCGCCGTCAGGGCCAGATTGTGCGCGGCCGTCTTGCCGAAGCCGATCCCGGGGTCGAGCCAGATCCGGCCCCGCGCCACCCCTGCCGCCATCGCCGCGTCCGCCCGGGCGACGAGCCAGTCCGCGACCTCGGCGACCACATCACCGTACTGCGGATCAGCCTGCATGGTGCGCGGCTCGCCCCGCATATGCATCAGCACCACCTCGCAGCCGAGCTCGGCGGCCGTGGCCGGACTGTCGGGCGCGAAAGCGAGCGCCGTCACGTCGTTCCACATCGTCGCCCCGGCCGCGACGGCGGCGCGGGCGACGGCGGGCTTCATGGTATCGATGCTGATCGGGCCGGCCCAGTGGGCGCGCAGGCCTTCGATGACCGGGACAACGCGGGCAATCTCCTCGGCCTCGGCGACCGGTTCGGCGCCGGGTCGCGTGCTTTCGCCGCCGATGTCGAGGATGTCGACGCCCTGTTCGACCAGCCGCAGGCCGTGCGCCACCGCCGCCTCGACCGAGGCCAGCCGGCCACCGTCGGAGAAGCTGTCGGGCGTGACATTGACGATGCCCATGACCTGCGGGCGGCTCATCAGTCCTTGCCCCCGATCAGACTGCCGATGGCGTCCAGGTAGGCGCCGAACGCCTTGCGGCCGTCCGGCGTGATCGACACCCGGGTGAGCGGCTTGTTGTCCTTGAAGCTCTTGGCGATGGCCACGAAGCCCGCCTCCTCCAGCTTCTTCAGATGGACCGACAGATTGCCCTGGGTGGCCTCGAGCACGGTCTTCAGCTCGGTGAAGTCGGCGCTGTCGGCATCGGACAGATAGACCATGATCCCCAGCCGCATGCGACCGTGGATGACCTCGTCGATCCGTCCGAGATCGGCCAGTCCCATGGTTCAGGCCGCCTTCGATCCGGCGCGGGCGTCGCGAAACAGGACCCAGCCCGGCAGGGCGAAGAGCAGGAACAGGGCGACGGTGCAGACGCCGAGATACAGGAAGGGCTCGCGCACCAGCACGCCGAGCGCCACGGCCGTGACCCAGCCGCCCAGCGCCGTGGCGAGCATCCAGCCCTTCCGCTTCAGCGTCCAGGCCATGTACCAGGCGGCCGCCTGAAGGGCGAAGACGATGGCCGCGTAATAGAGCCAGATGGCGAAGTCCTGATCCCGGTATGCGCCGACGCCGAAGACGATGATCACGGCGCAGTTGGCCATGCCGGTGGCGCTGAAGGCGGCGTTCAGCGTCCGCGTCGCCACGGGGCCGCGATTGGAGCTGCCGTCCTTGCGATCCTTCAGGATGGCCCAGGTCAGGATCGACAGGAAGGTCGCGCTGATCCCGACCACGAAGACGAGGTTGGCGAGGTCGGGCCAGCGGATCAGGCCGGTCGCCTGACCGACGTGGAACAGGCACTGCAGGCCGTACAGCAGCCCGCCCGCCAGATAGCAGACCGCCAGCGTCATCGGCGGCCGCCCGCCGCCCTCGACGATCGAGCGCATGAAGGCGAGGTCTTCCTCGGCGGAATGCAGGCGGGGCTTGGCGGGCATGACGATTCTCCGGAGCCGGCTCGTCCCGATGGGGTGGACGAGCCGGCAGGTCTTGGCAAGCTATTCGGCGGGCGAGAATTCCGCGTCCCGCCGGCGGCGCCAGGGGATGCGGCGGCCGTTCAGCCATCCGCCGACGAAGCTGTGACGGACCAGCAGTTCGTAGGTCAGCAGGCTGATCGCCATCGTTCCCCCGATGACCACGCCGAACTTCACGAACCAGGGCCAGGTCTGGTTCACCACCAGGATCTGGCCGACCATGACCAGCGGCAGGTGGACGATGTAGACCCAGTAGGACGAGTCAGCGAGGTAGCGGCGGACGGCGCTGTAGCCGGAGGCGAAACGCAGGGCCAGCGACAGGACCGCGAAGGTCGAGGCGAAGACGGCGAGTGCCATGACGGCGGCCAGCGGGACCTTCAGCTCCGGATCGGTTACCGGCGCGAGCTCCGGCACCGGGCCGCCGACCAAGACCATGGCCGCCGATCCGACGCCGAGCGCCACGACGGTGAACACCGGCCACAGCCGCTCGATGCGGACCAGCAGGTCGCGGCGGCGGTCCAGCAGGAAGCCGAGGCCGAAGGCGGTCCCGAAGGCGGTCAGGGCGGTCGCATTGGGCACCAGGCCCGTGTCCGGCGTCGGAATGCCGAAGAAGGGCATCCAGTTGGGCGTCAGCCAGAAGGCGACCGCCAGCGGGGCGGCCATCAGGGCCGGCGTCCACGGCCCGATCAGGCCGCCCGTGATGCGGTCGACGAACCGGCCCCAGCCGCCGTCGCGGTCCGCCATGGCGAACGGCGCGCGCAGGACCAGTAAGGCCACATAGAGGATCAGCAGCACCCACAGGAACCACAGATGGGTCAGCGGGAAGGTCTCGAGCGTCAGCGGCGGCGGGGGCGGCCCGTCGGTCGGAATCGAGCCGCCGTTGCGGATGGCAGCCATCCAGATCAGCCCCGCAATGATCGCGGCGAGGACCGGAAACCAGAAGGTCGCCAGCGGTCCCGCGATCCGCATCCCCCGGTCCTTGATGAAGCCGACGACCCCGCGCCGGTCCAGCATCATGTGCGCGAACAGACCGGCGATGAGGAAGAAGGTCGTCATCCGGAACAGGTGGATGGCGAAGAAGATCGCGCTGGCGACCGGCGAGTTGTCGGTGTCGGGCACGATCCAGATCGTGACCGGGAAATAGGACATGGAGGCGTGCAGTACGACGCCCAGCAGCAGGGCGATCCCGCGCAGGGCGTCGAGGCCGTGCAGGCGGCCGGATGGGTGGGTTTCGGAATGGGTCATCGAACCGTTCTCCTTCACAGACGGCGGTCGGGGGAATTCAGGGCAGCGAGAAGCCGGCGGACCGCGTCGGACACGACCTGCGGCTCATCCAGCGGAATCACATGGCCGCTGTTCTCGGCGATGATCAGCACGCTGTTTGAGGACAGGTCCGCCAGACTCTCCTGGTTCTGGCGATGATCCAGATCGGCCTGGCTCGGCGGGGACATCGTTCGCCCCCGGCGGATGACGATCAGCGGCAGCTGACCCAGCGCGCCCGGCGCGCCCGGAGGCAGGGTCGCCGCGTCAAGCCCGGCCAGGGCCTCGAACTCGGCCTTCACCCCTCGCAGAACCTCCGGCGTGAACGCCATCTGCACTTCCGCGGAGGTCCCCGCCGGCATGCCGATGATGGGGACCCCCGGTCGCGAGACGGCCAGCGCCGCATCGATCTGTGAGACGGTCGGTCCGCGGGCAGCCTCGAAGTCGGGCAGATCGCGTTCAGAACTGGCGTCCACCAGCACCAGACCCGCCACCTGATCGGGCCAGGCCTCGGCGTAGGCGCGGATCAGAAGCCCGCCGAGCGAGTGGCCGACCAGGATAAAGGGACCCTCCAGCCCGGCGGCCTGGAGCAGGGCGTGCAAGTCCCGCGTCCTGTCGGCATAGGTCCAGCCTTCGGGGGCCGGGTCGCTCCAGCCCATGCCGGTGCGGTCATAGGTGCAGACCCGGGCGAAGCCGGCGATGGCGTCCTGGGTGGCCGCCAGGGTCGAATTGGCCGTGTACTGCGACAGCCCCGCCTCGAATATCACCGTCGGGCCGGAGCCCTCGCCCTTGCAAAAGATGTGCAGCCGCCGGTCCGCGGTCACGGCGACGAGCCGCCCCGGCGCCGCGGGACGAACATAGCCGCCAGGCCCGGCGGGAGCCTGATCGGCGGCGGTCGGGTTCGATGAGCTCTGGGCCGTCACGGGCGCGGCCACGCCCAAGGCAAGCAGGCTCACCGCCACGGCACCGGCCTTAAGCGCGGTCCGTCGCAAGGCGTCGAGGCCGTACAGGCGGCCGGACGGTTCGGTTTCGGATGACGACATGGAAGGGCTCCCCTCTTGATGGAAAGCCATATCTCATAGACTTGTTTATAATGCAAACAAGTTCATCTGAAAGAACCCGCCGCGAGCGATACCCGCGGCGGGTCCTGTCTTTTCAGCCGGTCAGTGGACGGTCTGGACCTCGACCGCGACGGCGTCCGACACCGGGGTGATCGGCACGGAGACCGACGGGCCGGCGTTGGGGAAGTTGCTCTCGTCGCGGTTCGGGGCGATGCCCTTTTCCAGCAGGTCCTTGATCTCCTGACCCGACAGGGTCTCGTACTCGAGCAGGGCCTGGGCCAGGGTTTCCAGATCGGCGGCCTTGTCGGTCAGGATCTGGCGAGCCTCATCCCAGCCTGCGCCGACGATGCGCTTGACCTCGGAATCGATGATCCGGGCCGTCTCTTCCGAGACGTTCTGGCTGCGCGCGACCGAGTGGCCGAGGAAGACCTCCTGCTCGTTCTCGCCATAGGCGACGGTGCCGAGGATGTCGGAAAAGCCCCACTGGGTGACCATGCGGCGCGCCAGTTTCGAGGCCTGCTGAATGTCCGACGAGGCGCCGGAGGTGATGTTCGCCTTGCCGAAGATCAGCTCCTCGGCCACGCGGCCGCCGGCCATGATGGCGATGCGGTCGACCATCTGCTGGTACTTCATCGAATAGCGGTCGCCTTCCGGCAGCTGCATCACCATGCCGAGGGCCTGGCCGCGCGGGACGATGGTTGCCTTGTGCACGGGGTCGGCCATCTTGACGTTCATCGCCACGATGGCGTGGCCGCCCTCGTGATAGGCCGTCAGGCGGCGCTCTTCCTCGTTCATGGCCATGGATTTGCGCTCGGCGCCCATCATGACCTTGTCCTTGGCGTCCTCGAAATCGCGATGGGTGACCATGCGACGGTCCTTGCGGGCCGCCATCAGGGCGGCCTCATTGACCAGATTGGCCAGATCGGCGCCCGAGAAACCGGGGGTGCCGCGGGCGATGGTCTTGGTGGTGACGTCGGCCGCCAGCAGATCCTGGAAATTTATGCCAGAAAGACCAAGATGGAGCCGAACGTCGACATGGAGGTGCTGGCCCGAGGCACCCCCGGCTTCTCCGGCGCCGACCTCGAGAACCTGGTCAACGAGGCGGCCCTGATGGCGGCCCGCAAGG
>JAUYAG010000208.1 GCA_030693575.1 Brevundimonas sp.
CATCGAGCTCGTCTGCGCCGCCCAGGCCATCGAATTCCACCGTCCCCTCAAATCCGGCAAGGGCGTCGAGGCGGGCCTGGCGGTCCTCCGCTCCCGCGTCAAAGCGTCCAAAGGCGACGAAGTCCTCTCCGGCAAGCTCGAAACCGCCCGTGAATTGGTCTTATCCGGCGCCTTTGATTAGGTGTCAGGCCTTCAAATTCGTTAAATTCGGCATATGAGAACCATTCGAGCGGCGCGCGGACGCAAGTTGACCTGCAAGGGCTGGCAGCAGGAGGCGGCCCTGCGCATGCTGATGAACAACCTCGATCCCGAGGTCGCCGAACGCCCCGAGGACCTCGTCGTCTACGGCGGCATCGGCAAGGCCGCGCGCGACTGGCCGTCGTTCGACCGCATCGTCACCGAGCTGCGCAACCTCGAACCCGACCAGACCCTGCTGGTGCAGTCGGGCAAGCCGGTCGGCGTCTTCCGCACCCACGCCGACGCCCCGCGCGTCCTGATCGCCAACTCCAACCTGGTGCCCAAATGGGCGACCTGGGAGCATTTCAACGAACTCGATCGCAAGGGTCTCATGATGTACGGCCAGATGACGGCCGGCTCAAGGATCTATATCGGCACCCAGGGCATCGTTCAGGGCACCTATGAGACCTTCATGGAGGCCGGACGCCAGCACTATCGCGGTGACTGGTCGGGCAAATGGATCCTGACCGGCGGCCTCGGCGGCATGGGCGGCGCCCAGCCCCTGGCCGCGACCATGGCCGGTGCCTCCTGCCTCGCGGTGGAATGCCAGCGCAGCCGGATCGAGATGCGGCTGCGGACCCGTTACCTCGACGTCATGGCCGAAACCCTCGACGAGGCCCTGGCCCTGATCGAACAGGCCAAATCGGATGGAAAAGCGATATCTGTCGGTCTCTTGGGCAATACGGCTGATGTATTGCCTGAACTTGTCAAGCGCGGCGTCCGGCCCGATCTGGTCACCGACCAGACCAGCGCCCACGACCTGATCAACGGCTACCTGCCGCAGGGCTGGACCGTCGCCGAATGGGAAGACAAACGCGTCTCCGACCCCGCCGCCGTCGAGACCGCCGCGCGCGCCTCCTGCGCCGTCCACGTCCAGGCCATGCTGGACTTCCAGTCCGCCGGCATCCCCACCACCGACTACGGCAACAACATCCGTCAGGTGGCCTTCGACGCGGGCGTGAAGAACGCCTTCGACTTCCCCGGCTTCGTCCCTGCCTACATCCGCCCGCTGTTCTGCCGCGGCATCGGCCCGTTCCGCTGGGCCGCCCTGACCGGCGATCCTGAGGACATCCGCAAGACCGACGCGGCGATGAAAAAGCTGTTCCCCGACAACGCCGGCCTGCACCGCTGGCTGGACATGGCGGGCGAGCGCATCGCCTTCCAGGGCCTGCCGGCGCGCATCTGCTGGATCGGCCTCGGCGACCGCCACCGCGCCGGCCTGATGTTCAACGACATGGTCGCCTCGGGCGAGCTCAGCGGCCCGATCGTGATCGGCCGCGACCATCTCGACTCCGGCTCGGTCGCCAGCCCGAACCGCGAGACGGAGTCAATGATTGATGGTTCAGACGCCGTGTCCGACTGGCCACTGCTCAACGCCCTGCTGAACACCGCCTCGGGTGCCAGCTGGGTCTCGCTGCACCATGGCGGCGGGGTGGGCATGGGCTACAGCCAGCATTCCGGCGTGGTCATCGTCGCCGACGGCACGCCGGAAGCCGCGAAACGCCTCGAACGCGTTCTCTGGAACGACCCGGCCACCGGCGTCATGCGCCATGCCGACGCCGGCTATGAGATCGCGAAAGACGCCGCCCGCGAACACGGCCTCAACCTGCCGAGCCTCGCATGACATCCCTTCTCCCCTTGCGGGAGAAGGTGGCTCGCGAAGCGAGACGGATGAGGGGTCAAGCCGGGCCGTCCATGCTTCGACGTCCAACCGCTGACCGGACCGGTCAGTGCAACCCCTCATCCGTCAGGCCTGCGGCCTGACACCTTCTCCCGCAAGGGGAGAAGGGACAGCAAATACCTGAGGCCCCCGCATGGAATTCGCCGCCGTCGCCCTGCCCCTCGCCCTCGGGGTCATCATGTTCGGCCTCGGGCTGGACCTGACGCCCGCCGATTTCGTCCGCGTGGCCAAACAGCCGAAAGCCGCCGCCGTCGCCCTCGCCTGCCAGCTTCTGCTGCTGCCGGCGATCTGTTTCGGGCTGGTGCTGCTGTTCCGGCTGCCGCCGATCCTCGCGGTCGGCATGATGCTGCTGGCGGCCTCGCCCGGCGGCACCACGGCCAACCTCTACAGCCATCTGTTCCGGGGCGATGTGGCGCTGAACATCTCGCTGACGGCGATCAACTCGGTCATCGCCGTCGTTACCCTGCCCGTCCTCACCAACCTGGCCATCGCGTATTTCCAGCCCGGCGACCTCAGCGTCGGCCTGCAGTTCCGCAAGACGCTCGAGGTCTTCCTGATCGTCCTCGGCCCGGTGGCGCTGGGCATGACCGTGCGGGCCATGAAGCCGGGCTTCGCCACCGCCATGGACAAGCCCGTCCGCATCGCCTCCATGGCGATACTGGTGCTGGTGATCGCCGGGTCCGTCGCGAGCAGTTTCGACCTGCTGGCGGCCAACTTCGTCCTGCTCGGCGGCATCGCTGCCGTCTTCTGCGTCCTGAGCCTGACGGTCGGCTATGCCGTCCCGCGCCTGCTCAAGGTCGAGACGTCCCAGGCGATAGCCAGCGCCTTCGAGGTCGGCATCCACAACGCCACCCTCGCCATCGTCATCGCGCAGGGCGTGCTGGGCCGTCCGGACATGTCGCTGCCGGCCGCCATCTATGGCGTGCTGATGTTCCCGATCGCGGCCGTGTTCGGGCTATGGGTCACCCGGCGGCGGCCCGGCTGAGCCGCAGACAGATTTTCCGAATCTCCCGCAACGGGACAAACAGAAGCAGATATGACCCTCACCATCGGCCACGCCCCCCTCACCCTCGCACAGCTCCGCGCCATCCTCGACGCGCCCTGCACGGTCTCCCTCAGCCCCGCCGCCTGGACCGCCGTCGAACGCGGCGCGGCCGTGGTCGCCGCCATCGTGGCCGAGGGCCGCACCGTCTATGGCGTCAACACCGGCTTCGGCCTGCTGGCCAACACCTCCATCGCCACGGAGGATCTCGAGACGCTGCAGAAGAACCTCGTCCTCAGCCACGCCTGCGGCGTCGGTGCCCTTCTGCCCGACAACGTCACCCGCCTGCTGATGGTGCTGAAGATCGCCAGCCTGTCGAAGGGGGCCTCCGGCATCCGCCGCGGGACGCTCGAGGCCCTGATCACCCTGGTCAACGCCGACGTCCTGCCCTGCATCCCGTCCAAGGGCTCGGTCGGCGCCTCGGGCGACCTCGCCCCGCTGGCCCACATGAGCTGCGTCCTGATCGGCGTCGGCGAGGCCCGGCACAAGGGCGAGACCCTGTCCGCCGAGGCCGCCCTCGCCCGTGTCGGTCTCAAGCCGCTGGTCCTCGGCCCGAAGGAAGGCCTCGCCCTCCTCAACGGCACCCAGTGCTCGACCGCCCTCGCCCTCGCCGGCCTGTTCGCCGCCGAAGCCGCCTTCGCCGCCGGCATCGCCGCGGGTGCCCTGTCGGTCGATGCGCTGAAGGGCTCGGACGCCCCGTTCGACGCCCGCATCCACGCCCTGCGCGGCCAGCCCGGCCAGATCGCCGTCGCCGCGCGTCTGCGCGAACTGATGAACGGCTCGGCCATCCGCGACAGCCACCGCGAAGGCTGCGCCAAGGTGCAGGATCCCTACTCCCTGCGCTGCCAGCCCCAGGTCATGGGCGCCGTGCTCGACGTCCTGCGCAACGCCGCCGCCACGCTGGAATGCGAGGCCAATGCCGTCACCGACAATCCGCTGGTCTTCATCGAGGAGGGCGACGTCATCTCCGGCGGAAACTTCCACGCCGAGCCGGTCGCCTTCGCCGCCGACATGATCGCCATGGCCCTGTGCGAGATCGGCAACATCTCCGAGCGTCGCACCGCCATCCTGGTCGACCCGAAGATGAGCGAACTGCCCGCCTTCCTCGTCAAGGAATCCGGCCTCAACTCCGGCTTCATGATCGCCCAGGTCACCGCCGCCGCCCTCGTCGCCGAGAACCGGATGGTCGCCCACCCCTGCAGCATCGACACCGTGCCCACCTCCGCCAACCAGGAGGATCACGTCTCCATGGCCACCCACGGCGCGCGGCGCCTGCTGGACATGGCCGAGAACACCGCCGCCGTCGTCGGGATCGAACTGCTGGCCGCGGCCCAGGGGATCGAGTTCCACCGCCCGCTGACCTCGTCGCCCGACCTCGAAAAGGTCTGGGCCATCGTCCGCGAGGCCGCCGCCACCTACGGCTCCGACCACTATTTCGCCCCCGACATCGCGAGAGCGACCGACGGGGTGCGAGCCGGGCGCTACCGGGTGTTCGCGGGGGACCTGCTGCCGTCGAGCTGAGCTTTCCGGATGCGCCTGGCCGGTACCGGCTAGCGGCTTCCCAGCGCCTCGCGAAGCCGGGCCACAAACGGGTCGTCCAGACCGCTCACGGGGACCAGCGACTGCATGTTCAGGGCGAATCGCCGGTTTCGCCGCTGCCCGGTGGCGAACTCCACGTCGATCTCCAGCGGAAACGCGCCAACGGCAGGATACAGGCGGCCCATGGAATCCCGGAGGGCGACCAGTGTCTGCCCGACATCCAGCATGTAGGGGGAAAAGCATTCACCGCCGCCAAGCCCCGATCCCTCGGCCGCGCCGATAAAGGCGTATCCATCGTCGCCGGGGCGGTCCAGCAACCAGATCGGCAAGCTGTTGGGGTGTGATTGCGCATCGACGTCCTCGGAGGCGTCGGCGATCAAATCGCGAAGCGCTGAGCGGTCGTAGCCAAGAATGCGCGGACTGGACTCGTAGAGGAATTCCTCCGGGCGAGGTCCGTCCTTCAACGTTTCAACCACCGACAGTTCAAAGACAAATTCATCGGTGAACTCAGGCCGGTCGTTCGGCACGTCAAAGTCGCCGAAATTCAGATACCACTCGCCACGACTGTAGGTCCGCCGAATCAGGTGTTTTGCGGTTACCCGAACGATCTGGATCGTGTCGGCCTTGGTCGATATCTGTGACGTCAGATCGCCGCCTATGTATCGCCCGTTGTTCGTATAGCTAACGAGCGAACAGGCGGCGGCAGGTTCGGCCGCCATCAGCGTGAACGCGCACGCCAGAAGGCCAAGGAGGGGTCTGGACGACGCTCGCATCACTCGACGTTCGCACCAACGTCTCGTTGTAACAAGCTCCGGCGGAACAGTGTCTTCTCGCCCCCAATCTTTCCGCCCCTTTGGACCCGGAAGCGATCCTTTCGAACCCTCCGGGACGGCGGAATCCACGCAGGATCCTCACCTGCGACCGAAATCGACGCAGCCGCGTGCATCAATGCTCCAACGCCCAAGGGCGCGGTCTTTGACACGCTGAACTCCCCCGACAGGACCGCACAGAGGCCTGTCGACCCCGCCGAAGGCATGCCCCTGCCCTCGCCTCGAATAGCGACGCAATTTTTCGGCTGGAACAGTGTCTTTCCGCCCCTCGCCGGCCAGCGACGTCAGCCCTGAAGCGGCGCCTTGCGCAGGGCGGTCAGATTGGCCGAGCCGGTGCAGAAGCAGACGGTGCGCATCTGGCGGATCAGGGTCTGGAAATGCTCGACCACCGCCTCGGTCGAGACCGTCGCCGCCGTGAGGACACCCGTCGCCTGACCGACCATGTCGGCCCCCAGCCGAATGGCCTTGGCCGCCTCGACACCGTCGCGGATGCCGCCGGAACCGATGATCAGGCCCCTGGGACAGGCCGACCGGACCTCCGCGATGGCCCGCGCCGTCGGGATGCCCCAGTCAGCGAATCCGGCAGCATGGGCCTTGTCGGCCGCTCCCTCGGCCCGCTCGCCTTCGACGGTGGCCCAGTTCGAACCCCCGGCCCCGGCCACATCGACCGCCGCCACCCCCATGGAGAACAGCCGTCGGGCCGTAGCCGCCGAAATCCCGGCCCCCGTCTCCTTGACCACCACGGGCGCGTCGATGGCCTTGACCAGCGCCTCCAGCGCCGCGCCGACGCCCCACCAGTCCCGGTCGCCCTCGGGCTGACAGGCCTCCTGCAGCGGATTCAGGTGCACGATCAGGGCGTCGGCGGCGATCATGTCCAGCACGCGCCGGGCCTCGTCGACGCCGAAGCCCCGCGTCAGCTGGGCCGCGCCGATATTGGCCAGGATCGGCGTGTCGGGTGCCTTGAGCCGCAGAGCCATGTCCAGCCCCGGCGTCGGCGCGCCCGCCTCCAGCGCCGCGCGTTGCGACCCGACCGCCAAGGCGATGCCCAGATGTTGCGCCGCCTCGGCCAGCCGGGCGTTGATCGCCTCGGCCCGCGCCGGTCCGCCGGTCATCGAACTGATCAGCAGCGGTGCCTTCAGCCGCCGCCCGAGGAAGTCCGTGCCCAGGTCGATCTTGCCGTGATCCAGATCCGGCAGGGCCTCATGCACGAAGCGGACGGCGCCGAAGCCGTTGTCCAGCCCATGAGTCGCCTTCCCCGCGAGGATGACGTCGAGGTGCTGATCCTTGCGGTTCACGATTTCGGACACGCAGGCATACTACGCCTGCGGCCGACCCGGAGCGAGACCCTTAGGGCTGCTTCTCGACATTCAGGGCATAGGCCCCGGTCTGACCCTGCTGGAAGGTTCCGGCCCGGACCTCGTAGACGCCGTCCGTCGGGGCGGTCCACTCCAGCTTGGCATGGGTGTCCGACAGGCTGTCGTCGTCCGAACCCAGCACCTCGAAGGTGCCGCCTTCCTGCTCACGCCCGACGACGACGAAGCTGTCGACCTCATTGGAGACCATGGTGATCAGCAGCTTCTCATCGGCCTTCAGCGTCACCCGATAGGCGTCGTAGAAGCTGTTGTCGGCGGCGGTGGCGTCGGCCTCGGTCAGCACCCCTCGCGCCGTGGCGCCGACCAGAACGCTGCCTGGCTGCGGCTGCGGTCCGCGATCGAGCAGTTCCAGGGCGTAAAGCCCTTCTCCTTCGGATCCCAGCGGCGAAACCCGCAGCACATAGTCGCCGTCGTCCGGCAGGGTGTAGCTGAGCCGGGAGTCCGTGCCCTCACCCAGACCGTCGTCATCGGAAGCCAGGGCCTGGAACTCGCCCCCCGCACGGCCGATCTGCAGATAGGTGTCGAAGTCGCCCGAGCGCATGATCGCCTGAACCCGCTGACCCGCCGCGCCGCTGAACGCGAAGGCGTCAAAGCTGCGCCCGTCACCGTCCGTCGGATCCGCCTCGGCGATCTCGCCCTGGATGGGCGAGCCGAAGGCCAGCGCCTCGGGGGCCTTGTCCGGCTCGACCTCGGAGACCGACAACGAATAGGCCCCCGTCGACTCCGAGAAGGCCCGCGCTTCGATGAAATAGACGCCGGTGCGCGGCAGGGTGAAGGTCAGGCGCGAGTTGGTGCCTTCCGGCGCGCCGTCGTCGTCCTCGGCCAGGCTGACGCGATTGGCGTCGAACAGTTCGACATAGGTGTCGAACTCACCCGAGCTCATGTCGATCCGGATCCGCTGGCCCTCCCGACCGGAGAACCGGTAGGCGTCGGCGATCTCGCCGCCCGCGCCCCTGCCGTCACCCTCGGCCAGAGCGCCTTCGACCGAACCACCGATTTCGATGGTCTGGGCGGCGGCCAGTTCCGGCCCGCGCGCCAGCGCTACCGTATAGGCACCCTCGTCGCCGGCCCCGAGCGGCGTCGCCCGGATGATGTAGTCGCCGGTCGTCTCGGCCGTGAAGATCAGCCGTGAGTTCAGGCCGGTCTCCATCGTGTCGTCATTCATGGCCAGTTCGACGAACTCGCCCGCCCGCATCTGACCGACCCGGACCAACGGATCGAAGGTATCGGCGATCAGATCGATGGTGAACCGGTCGCCTTCGCGGGCGCGGAAGCTGTAGGCATCATAGGCATGACCGCTCTCGGTCTCCGGATCGCGGGCCGTCAACGCCCCCTCGATCGACTGGCCGACGCGAATGCCGGTCGGCCGCGGCGCGCGTCCCGCCTCCGGCCGCTGCGTCAGGCCGAGCGTGTAGGCACCGCCCCCGACGCCCGACAGGGTGCGGGCCCGCAGCACATAGGTCCCGGCCCGGTCCGCCGTGAACCGCAGCCGCGAATTCGTGCCCTCGCCCAGCCCGTCGTCGTCGCTCGCCAGGGCCTCGCTGTCGCCCTGATGGAAGACCTCCAGATAGGCGTCGAAGTCCGCGGCGCGCATGACCGCTTCCAGCCTCTGGCCGGCGCGGGCCCGGATCAGATAATCGTCATAGCGATAGGCGTCGTCCGCCGCCGTCCCGTCACCGTCCGCGATCTGACCCTCGACCGTCCGTCCGGGCGACAGGGTCTCCGCGCTCTGGGCCAGCGCCGGCGCCGCGACCGACAAGGCCAGCAGGCTGACGGCGGCGAGAATGGACTTACGGCGCATGGATATCCCCTTGAATGCGACTCCGATCATAGACGCCGAACCGCGCCCTCTGTAAATCGCGGCATCCGCACGATTCCTGACGACCGGAGCCGAAATCCATGACGGCCGACCCCGCCCGCGCGACCCTGATCGACGGCAAGGCCTTTGCGGCCGGCCTCGTGGAGCGCGTGGCCGCCGCCTCGGCGCGCCTGGAGGCGGCTCACGGCGTCAAGCCTGGCCTGGCTGTCGTCATCGTCGGCGAAGACCCGGCCAGCCAGGTCTACGTCCGCAACAAGGGCGAAACCACCCAACGCGCCGGCATGCGGTCCGACACGCATCGGCTGCCGGACAAGACATCGCAGGCCGACCTGCTGGCCCTGATCGCCGATCTGAACGCCGACGCGGGCATCCACGGCATTCTGGTCCAGCTGCCCCTGCCCGGCCATATCGACGCCTCGACCGTGCTGGACGCCATTGATCCCGACAAGGATGTGGACGGGTTTCACGTCGTCAACGCCGGCCGACTGGCCGTCGGCCTGCCGGGTCTTGTCCCCTGCACGCCGCTGGGCTGTCTGATGCTGCTGAAGGCCGAACTCGGCGATCTGTCCGGCTTGAACGCCGTCATCGTCGGGCGCTCCAACATCGTCGGCAAGCCGATGGCGCAGCTGCTGCTGGCAGAGAGCTGCACCGTGACCGTGGCCCACTCGCGGACCCGCGACCTGCCGGCCCTGTGCCGCACCGCAGACATTCTGGTCGCCGCCGTCGGGCGGCCCGAGATGGTCCGCGGCGACTGGATCAAACCGGGCGCGGCCGTGATCGACGTGGGCATCAACCGTGTGCCGTCGCGCAACCCGGTGAAAGCGGCCGAGGGCAAGACCCGTCTGGTCGGCGACGTCGCCTTCGCCGAGGCCGCCGGGGTCGCCGGACGGATCACGCCGGTGCCAGGCGGCGTCGGGCCGATGACCATCGCCTGCCTGCTGGCCAACACCTATTCGGCGGCCTGCCGGTCGATCAACATTACGCCAGAGCCTCTGGACGCTTGAACCGTCGCCGCTCAGGCACGATAGTCGGTCTCTCGCCTGTCAGGAGACGTCGATGATCCGCTTCTCACCCCGTGCTTCCGCCCTCGCAGCCGTCGTGATCCTGGCCCCCGCCATGGCGGGCTGCGGGATCAACGCCATTCCGACCAAGGAAGAAGCGGCCAAGGCGAAATGGGCGGATGTCCAGTCGCAGTACCAGCGCCGCGCGGATCTGGTGCCGAACCTCGTCGCGACCGTGCAGGGCGCGGCCATCGCCGAACGCACCACCCTGACCCAGGTGATCGAGGCCCGCGCGCAGGCGACCGGCGTCACGGTCACGCCCGAAACGCTCAACGACCCGGCCGCCTTCCAGCGCTATCAGGCCGCCCAGGGCCAGCTCTCTCAGGCCCTGTCGCGGCTGTTGCTGGTCGTGGAACGCTATCCGGCCCTCACGTCGAACCAGACTTTCATCGCGCTGCAGTCCCTGCTGGAAGGCACCGAGAACCGCATCGCCATCGCCCGACGCGACTACAATGAGGCCGTGCGCGACTACAACACGTCGCTGCGCACCTTCCCGACGGTGATCTGGGCCAACACCATTCACGGTGGTTCCGAGCCGATGCAGCTGTTCACGGCGACCGAGGCCG
>JAUYAG010000007.1 GCA_030693575.1 Brevundimonas sp.
GCCCCTGCGCCAGCAACTCCGCCCGTGCGCGGGTCCGGTTCAGCACACCGACCGCCGCGCCGGTACCGCTGAGGGCCGCGACCGCCGCCCGCGCCGCCCCGCCCGCGCCGAGCACCACCACAGTCCGGCCGCGCACGTCCAACTGCGGGGCCTGTTCGGTCAGCGCCGCCATCAGGCCGACGCCGTCGGTGCTGTCGGCCCGGACCCGGCCGTTCTCAAACACCAGCAGATTGGCCGAGCCACAGGTTCGGGCGGCCGCGCTCGCCTCATCCGCCAGCGCCAGCGCCTGTTCCTTGAAGGGGGCGGTGACATTCAGGCCGCGCAGCCGTCCCGCCCGCCCGTCCGCGACCAGTTCGGCGAAGCCCGCGGCGTCCGCCGGCCCGAACGCGCAATAGTCCGCGTCCAGTCCCGCCGCCGCGATCCAGGCGGTGTGGATCAGGGGGCTGAGCGAATGGACGATCGGCTGGCCGGCCACGCCCGCCCGGAGCGTCATGACCTCAGCACTCCGGCCCGGCGCAGCTCCGCCAGCACAGGCCAGAGCGGGAGGCCGAGGACGGTGAAATAGTCGCCCTCCACCACCTCGAACAGCTGGGACCCCATGCCTTCCAGCCGATAGGAGCCGACACAGTGCAACAGCGCCTCGCCCTCGGCCGCCAGATAGGCGTCGAGGAAGGCGTCCGAGAAGTCGCGCACCCGCATGGTCGCCGTATCCACGCCGGACCAGACGATCTGGCCGTTGCGGGCGAGGGCCGCGCCGGAATGCAGTTGATGCGTCCGGCCGCGCATGGTGCCCAACCGGGTGCGGGCGTCGGCGAGCGAGGCCGCCTTCGACACCAGGCCGCCCTCGAAAGACAGCGTCTGGTCCGCGCCCAGTACCCAGGCGTCGCCGTCGTGGCGTGACACCGCCAGTGCCTTGACGCGGGCCAGTTCAACGGCGAGCCCCGCCGAATCGGCCGGGTCATGGACGGCCTTGACCGCGTCCTCGTCGACATCCGCGACCTGGACCGAGAAGGCCACGCCGGCGTCGGCCAGCATCGACCGCCGCGCCGCACTTTTCGAGGCGAGGATCAGACGTTCCGAGGGCGCGCTCACCAGGCTGCTCCCAGCCGGCGGGTGCGGCGCTCGTTCAGCAGGTTGATGATGGCAGCCGCCGTCTCCTCGACGGACCGGCGGGTCACGTCGATGACCGGCCAGCCACGGCGCTCGAAGGCCCGGCGGGCTTTCACCGTCTCGTCACGCACGGCGTCGTGGTCGACATAGGCGCTGGCCCGGTTGGCGTTCAGCCCGTCCAGCCGGTTCTTGCGGATCTGCACCAGCCGGTCCGGCGAGACCGTCAGACCGACCACCAGAGGATTTTTCAGCCCGACGAGGCGTTCGCCGTCCTCCTGGCCGGGCACCAGCGGCACATTGGCGGCCCGGATGCCGCGGTGAGCCAGATAGATGCAGGTCGGGGTCTTGGAGGTGCGGCTGACCCCGCACAGGACCACGTCGGCCCCCTCCAGCTGTTCGGACGTGCCCTGGCCGTCGTCATGGGCCATGGCGTAGTCGAGGGCCGAGATGCGGTTGAAATAGTCGGTGTCCAGCGCGTGCTGGGCCCCGACCCGCGTCGACAGGGCCGCGCCCAGATAGCGCGACAGGGCACCGACCAGCGGGTCCAGCGCCGCGATCTGGGGCATGTCCAGCTTGCGGCACCCCTCTTCCAGCTGTTCGCGCAGCTGACGATCCACGAGGGTGTGCAGCACCACGCCGGGCGAGGCCGCGACCTCTTCCAGCACCCGCTCCATCTGTTTGGCCGAGCGGACGAGGGCATAGATGTGCTCGATCGGGATCACACCGTCGAAACGGGCCACCACGGCCTTGGCCATGGCATTCAGCGTCTCGCCGGTGGAGTCGGACACCAGGTGGACATGGAAATAGGTCGCCAGCCGCGAGGGGGCCTGGGCGCGGCCTGGCGAACCCGGCGTCATCGGCGGCTGTCCATGATTGCGAGTCTCCTGTGGACGGCCCGGGGCGCCAGTGGGGCGCCGTCGAGACCGAAGCGTGGGTCTTTTCCTATAGCGGCGCCGGAGACGGGCTGCGAGCGGGGACAGAGGTGGACGGGGCGCCCCGCATCGCCGTCTTTCATCCCAAGCCCCTCCGCCGGAGCCGATCCGCCTGTGGAGATCCTTAACGAGACGTTAACGGCGCCCAGCCCCGGATGGACGCCGCACGCCCCGCGGTCCCGTCGTTAAGGCCTCGTTAGGATTTATCCCCGGTTTCACCAACCCCGTGGGAGGCTGGTCCACCGACGGTGACAGTTTGCGGAAAACCCGTCCGCATCCGCTCCAAACCGTCCGTTTGTCCCCGCCATCCCCGGTCCTGCCTTCTACTTCCAAACCTCAAGACTCTTTTATTGAGAAGGAATGGAAGGGTGCGACACGGGACGGGCTTGAGCAGGACCCGGCCCCCCGGTAGGACCGGGGTCACATGACCGTCTCCCCCGATACACCGCTGTTGCTCAAGGTTCTCGCCGGCGAGGCGACGTCGCGACCGCCGGTATGGTTCATGCGTCAGGCCGGGCGCTACCTGCCAGAATACCGTGCGCTGCGGGCGACGACGCCCGATTTCATCTCCTTCTGCCTGGATCCCGAGAAGGCCGCCGAAGCGACCCTTCAGCCCATGCGGCGGTTCGGCTTCGACGCCGCCATCGTCTTCGCCGACATCCTGCTGATCCCCCGCGCCCTGGGCCAGGAGGTCTGGTTCGAGGCCGGCGAGGGACCGCGCCTAGGCGCCCTGCCTCCGGTCGAGGGCATGCACGATCTCACCGCTGGGGCGGGCGAGGCTCTGAAACAGGTCGGCCAGACCCTCTCGCTCGTACGGGCGCAGCTGGAGCCCGAACGCACCCTGATCGGCTTTGCGGGCGCGCCCTGGACCGTGGCGACCTATATGCTCGACGGTGAGGCCCGGACCATCGGCAAGGGCGAACGCGCCCAGGCCCGGACCTATGCCTATGCCGAGCCGGACAAGGTCGCGGCCCTGCTGGACGTGCTGGTGGAGGCCACGGCCCATTATCTGAAGATGCAGGCCGACGCCGGGGCCCAGGTGCTGAAGATCTTCGAGAGCTGGGCCGAGGGCCTGCCGGAGGATCTCTTCGAAAGCCTCGTCCTGCGGCCGCACCAGAAGCTGGTGCGTCGCGTGCGGGAGCTGGGCGTCACCGTCCCGCTGATCGGCTTCCCCCGTGGCTCGGCGGCGCTGGCGGAACGCTATGCCGCCGAGGTCGACGTCCAGGCCGTGGCGCTCGACACCGCCTGCCCGCTGGAGATCGGACGCCGCGTGCAGGCGATCAAGCCGATCCAGGGTGCGTTGGACCCCCTGCTGCTGCGGGCCGGCGGGCCGATGCTGGATCGACGGGTCGATCAACTGCTCGAGGCCTGGGGGCAGGGGCCGTGGATCTTCAACCTCGGCCACGGCATCCTGCCGGACGTGCCGATCGCCCATGTCGAACAGGTTCTGGAACGGATCGGCGCCCAATGAGCGTGACCCCGGGCGGCCGTCGCATCGCGGTGGTGTTGTTCAATCTCGGCGGGCCGGACGACCAGGCCTCGGTCAAACCCTTCCTGTTCAACCTCTTTAGCGACCCGGCCATCATCGGCCTGCCCAATCCGTTCCGGGCGCTTCTGGCGCGGCTTATCTCCAGCCGTCGTGAGACCTCCGCCCAGGCCAACTACGCCCTGATGGGCGGCGGCTCGCCGCTCTTGCCCGAGACCCGTCGGCAGGCGGCGGCGATGGCCGGGGTCCTGACCGGAATGCTGCCCGGGGACGAAGTCCGCGCCTTCATCGCCATGCGCTACTGGGGGCCGCTGTCCGAGGAGACGGCGGTCGATGTGGCGGCCTTCGGCCCCGATGAGATCGTCCTCCTGCCGCTGTATCCCCAGTTCTCGACCACGACGACGGAGTCCTCGCTGAAGCGGTGGGCCGAAGTCTATGCGGGGTCGGGCGTCAGCCGGACGGTCTGCTGCTACCCCGAGGCGCCGGGCTGGATCGAGGCCCAGGCCGAGGGCGTGCGCGCGAAGCTGGCGGAAGCCGGCGACCGGCCCGTCCGGGTGCTGTTCTCGGCCCACGGCATCCCGGAAAGCCTGATCACGAAGAAGGGCGATCCCTATCAGGAGCAGATCGAATCGACCTGCGCCGCCATCGCCGCCCGGGCCGGGCTGGCCGAGGGCGCCTGGGCGATCTGCTACCAGAGCCGGGTCGGACCGATGAAATGGCTGGGGCCGTCGACGCCCGACGCCATCGCCCAGGCCGGGCGTGACGGGGTCGGGGTCGTCGTGGCGCCGGTGGCCTTCGTCTCGGAGCATATCGAGACCCTGGTCGAGCTGGACATCGAATACGCCGAACTCGCCCACGAGCTGGGCGTGACGCCCTATCTGCGCAGCCCTGCGGTCGGCGTGGCCGCACCCTTCATCAGGACGCTCGCGGACGCCGTGGTCGAGGCCCTGTCGCGAACGGGCGCGGCACCCTGGGGTCCCGGTTGCCGGGCGGACTGGAAGGCCTGTCCCCGGACGTGCGAGCGGAGGGCGGCATGACCTTCGAGATCGTCCGCGGCCTGCATATCCTGGCGGTGATCGCCTGGATGGCCGGCATGCTCTTCCTGCCGCGCCTCTATGCCTATGACGCCGAGCAGGCGGAGAAGGCCGAGCCGTTGCGGTCGGAGATGCGGGACCTGCTGCGGACCTGGCAGCATCGGCTGCTGAAGATCATCATCAATCCGTCCATGATCGTCGCCTGGATCTTCGGGGTCTGGATGATCGGCATCCATATGTTCGAATACGGCGAGGGCTGGGGCTTCCTCGCCCATCCGTGGATGGTGACCAAACTGGCGGGGGTGGTTGCCCTCAGCGGCTGGCACGGCTTCCTCGCCGGTGAGCTCAAGCGGATCAAGGCCGGAACCTCGACCCGCTCCGGCAAATTCTGGCGCATGACCAATGAGGTCCCGTTCGTGATCGCCATCGTGATGGTGCTCTCCGTGACCACGCAATGGACGTTCGGCTAGGCGGCTCAGCTTGACCTGCCGGCCCCCGCGTGGTTTCGCTCAGGCGAACCGCCCTGCAGGAGTCTGGGGCAGTCCCACTCTTCGCGACGCCCGCCGATCTCGCCGGGACGACCCGTCGCCTTCCCACCCGGCCGCAAGGCCAGACATTGCTGGATTTTCCCGCCCGCGAGACGCCCTGTCTTGCGGCGATGCTTTTGATTGCACGCCATGACCGACGCCACCGACACGCCCGAAACCGAACTGACCGCAGAGGCCGAAGCGCCCGAGGCCGGCAATGAAGTCGCCGCGGCCGACCTGCCCATGGTCGACCAGGAGCACGGCGACGAGGATGATGACGGCGAGCCGATCGTCCCCAATGGTCGCATCACCCTGCAGGAACTGAACGAGAAGACGCCGGAAGATCTGGTCGCCTTCGCCGAAAGCCTGGAGATCGAGAACGCCGGCAACCTGCGTAAACAGGACCTGCTGTTCGCCATCCTGAAGACGCTCGCCGACGAGGAAGTCGAGATCATCGCCGACGGCGTGCTCGAAATCCTGCCCGACGGCTTCGGCTTCCTGCGCAGCCCGGACGTCAATTATCTTCCGGGCCCAGACGATGTTTATGTCTCACCGTCGCAGATCCGCCGCTTTGGCCTCCGCTCGGGCGACACCATTCACGGCGCCGTTCGCGGCCCGCGCGAGGGCGAGCGCTATTTCGCCCTCCTCAAGGTCGACACGATCAATTTCGAGGACCCCGAGACGGTCAAGACCAAGGTCCTGTT
>JAUYAG010000014.1 GCA_030693575.1 Brevundimonas sp.
CACACGGCGGACGACGAGACCATCGGCGGGGGCGACAAGGCGTAGATTGGACCTTTGGCGAACAAGCGCCGCGCTTTCCGCGCCGGCGCGCCCGCGGTCCTGCGTTGCGGCGGCGAGATTGGCCCGGGCCGCAGCAGACCCGGCTTGCGCGACCTGCAATTCTTGGCGTCGCGTATCGACCGCCGCCTGGGAGACCCAGCCGCCGTCGAGCAGCTGTTCGGTACGTCCCGCCTGGGTTCGAGCCAGCCGCGCCCGCGCCTCGGCGTCGGCGAGCTGCGCCTGCGCTGTGCGTTCCAACGCCGCCGCACGGCCCTCGGCCCCCTGTTGCGCGGCGATGCGCTCATCAAGATCGATCGGATCGATTTCGGCGAGTGGCTGGCCCGCAACGACATGGTCCCCGACATCGACCAGCAACGTCCGGACCCGCCCGGCGGTCGTGGGGCCGACGCGGTGCGTATAGCGCGCTTCCACCGCACCGATCCCGAACAGGGATGGCGAGATCGCCCTTTCATCGACCGTCGCCAAGGTGATCGATACCGGCGCAAGCGGGCCGGAGCGGAGCGCCACATAGGCGAACGCCACGCCCAGCGACGCCAGAACGGCGATCAACATCCACGTCCGACGATTGCCCGGCAGGGAAAACTTCATGACCGCGCACCAATGCCCTTGAGGTAGATGCCGAAGACCCGGCTGGCCATGGTCCGCATCGCCGCGAAATCTCCCGCGATCATGGCCTGCATCACGAGGCCTTGGATCGTCCCGATGAACAGCATCGCGGCGGCCTCGGCATCCAGATCGCCGGGCAGTGAGCCATCAGACTTGCCGCGCTCTAGGAGCCCCATGACGCGGGTCCGACAGCCGTCCATCAGAGCCCTCGCGCCGCGCTTTGCGGCCGTATCGCCCGTGCGCTGCAGCTCGCCGAACATGATCCTGGGCACGCCCGGTCGGGCGGCGACGAACCCGACATGGGCCATGAACATCGCCTCAAGAGCAGCCAAGGGCGACGCCTCCTTTGCGAGGGCCTTGTCCAGGCGTTGGGTGAGTTGGTCGGCGGTCCAGACCATGACTGCACTCCAGACGGCGTCCTTGGTGGGGACGTGTCGGAAGAGCGCGCCTTGGGAAAGGCCCATGTGCTGGGCGATTTGTCCGGTTGTGATTTCGGCCGGATTGTTCGTGGCGGCGAGGTCCACGACCGTCTCGACGGTCATATCGCGGCGCTGGGCGGCGGGGAGGTTCTGGCGTGCCATGAAGGTGATGATACCCGAAAGTGAGTGACTAGTCACTAACATTGGTGGCTTCGGCTTTCGGGCGCACCGCACTTGGGAGTTTTCGATTGCGGATTAATGCCTAGTTGACGCCTTGCTGGTCGGCATAGGCGAGCCCGCAACTGGCGAACGTGCCAAGTTCGCGATTGCGCGGGAACAAGTCGGCTCCCGTCATCCGACCGGCACCATCGCACATGAGCGGACTACTCGGAAGCTTGAGGGGAGGGTAGTGGATGGGGTCGCGCGCCGAGCGCATGTCACTCCATCCGGCAGAAGCAATACATGAACTGTTGAGGCGTCTCCCAAGGCGTCTCGTGCAAATCCGTAATACTATCCAACAGACGGAACTTCGGCCCGAACTCGCCGTGCAGATTTTCGGCGTCGTAGCGAACGACATCCGGTCCGCTGCCTAGAGGAAGCGGTTGGTGCCAGGCAAATCCGCGCCAACTTCGCCTCCGAGCTAAGGATTATAAGGCAAATTCCGTCGATCCGACGACGTTTTCACACAGCCTCGACCCAGAGCGGCCAGTGATGGCTCCCAGCCTCTCGGTCTCGATGACCCCCCACGCCGTCGTCGATCAAGAGTGTAGCGTCGGCTCTATAGCTTGACGCGATTCACACGTAGCGCGTTGGTGGCGACGCTGACCGATGACAGCCCCATAGCCGCTGCCGCTCATCGGTGGGACTGCGGGTCGTCGGCATGCTGATGGCTCGCCCCACTCTCCACCAAGTGGCTTGCCGTCTCCACAAAGTGCGTAAACTGCACATAGGCCTGAACATACGCCCTGCCATCCGCGGCGGAGCGGTCTGCCGTCTGCCGGGCGGCGTATGCGGCAGCGAACCGTTCCTGAACGCCGGCTCTAACCCCGGCGGCGATCTCTTCGGCGATGACGTTACCTTGGCCGCTTTCGAGCGCCCGGTCCGCAGCAGCGATCGCCGGGTCTACGCTCCCGGCCGGCTTGAGACCGCTGAAGGCCTCGCCCTCCGTCGCCCGGTGGATTCGAACGAGTGTTTCGAAGAAATAGCGATCCGCGAGATGCATCGCAGTTTCACTTTCGCTCCGAACGGCCAAGGTTATCTCGAACGCATCACGGATCGCCGCTTCGTCATCCGGACCGATCCATTTCAGGACCTGATCAATCTTTCCGGCGCTCAGGGCCGAGCGAGCGTCCGCGACGACAGGACCGCCAAGGCTGTCGCAATGCGCGGCGACCGGGCCGGCGGCCAGCCCCATCACGACCAAGGCTGCGGCGGCGGCCAGAGGCCGCTTGAACTGTGGATTGATAATCATGTCCATACCCTGAGTATTGGCGAGGCTTAATGGCGACAGCGTTTTGTCGACTGGCTTCTACAGGCTAGAACCGCCTGGAGGTTTGTCCTTGATTCATGTCAAATCTGACCCCGCAGCGGGGCCTCTACGATGGGAGGGCCGTCGGCCATCTTGTCTAGGTTCATCGCCTCCGCCGCTTTTTTGGCTGAAGCCATTCGCGACGCGACAAGCTCCTGGCCATGAGCCAGCAAGATCTTTCCCGCATGCCCCGTATGGAACGCTGGTCGAATGACCGGAGCGAAAGCCCCGCTCAAACGAAACATATCTGGGCGATCCGCCCGCACCTGAAGTCACGGGCGTCTCGACGGCGACTTCCTGACTGGGATCGCATCCCGCAAAGGCGAGGAGTGCCGCCGTCCCGGCCGAGGACCAGACGCCTACCGCGCACCATACTGTTTCCGAGGTTCAAGATTTTCAGCTGAAAGCGGGCGTGACCGGATTCGTGAAGCGCGACGTACTCATAGAAAAAGGCCGTCCCCTCGCGCAGTTCTTGCAGCAGGATGCGGTGTTCATAGAGACTCGTGGGCGAGGGATCCGCCCGGCATGGTCGGAGGACGCACAGACGGGCCTGGCGGGCTGGACACCGCGCCCGGCCCATCGTTGAGCCGACCCATCAGGTCAGGCCGGCCCAACAGCGCCTGCTGGGCCTCGGCCGAACGCTCGAGGAGTTCGCGCCAGACCGGCACCGCGATCGCCTCGTCCAGGCCGCAGCGGCGTGCGTCGGAGCGGACGCGGGCGAGAATGGCGGCGATCCGTTTGGGATCCCGCACACTTTCGGGTCCGGCCTTGAGCCCGGCGATCAAGGCGACCTGGCGCTGGCGCGCGGCGACAAGCCGCACCAGGACGGCATCGATCCGGTCGATCCGCGCACGGCGGGCCGCCAGTTCGGCCGCGCTCACGACGCCGCACCGGCGCCGACCCGGCGGGCGCCGACCGCCCCGTGCAGATAGCCGCTGACCAGAGGCCCCGGGGGGGCGAGGAGCGCGATCCCCAGCCCCAGCTCTTGCGGCGTGATCTCCCCCTCGACGAAATCGTGAAACAGATGAGCAACCGCGACCATGTCCAGGCTGTGCGGCGATAGCCGCAGGACCGACACGCCGGCTCCCCTGAGCGCCTCGACCTCGACATCGACCAGCTGGCATCCGTGCGACAGGGTCTGCAGCCCGTTGACGGCCAGGAAGTCCTGTCCCTCGATGGTCGCGACATCCATCCCGTCGGGATATCGGTCGCAAACATAGCGGCAGGCGTCCCGGTGCAGCCCCTCCATCCGGGCCTGGGCGCATCGGCTCGACAGGGCGAGCGGCAAACGGCCAAAGGCGAACAGCTCCAGCTCGAGCCCGGGACAGGCCTGCGCGATTTCGGCGATCGAGGCCAGGGGAAGCTCGACGTTGGCGCACAGACGCACGCAGCCCAACCGCACCAGCTCCGCCGCCGCCGGGGCGTTGTAGACGTTCAGCAGCGGGCCGGCGACGAAGGGGGCGGGCGCCCGGCTCCAGACCGCCGACATGTCTCCGGCCTCGATCAGATGATCGGGATCCGCGGCGAGTTCGGCCGCCAACCGGCGCTCCCGGGGCGTGGAGGGGAGGGCGAGGGTGGACCAGATCACTGTCTTGCCCGCCGCCTCCAGCCGCTCGGCGGCTCGCGCCAGGACGTCCTGCAACAGGGGCTGACGCTTTCCGCACACCACCTCGCCCAGATAGACCGTTCCGACCGGGGCCTCGTCGGCGATCCTGGCGTAGAAGGTCTCGACCCGGTCCGCCGCCCAGTTGAACAGCAGCGGTCCGATCGCCAATTCCATCGCCGCCCTCATCGCCAGCGCTTCCGATAGGCGCCGGTGGTCTCTCGCGCGCCCTCGGCGAGATCGCCCAGCAGCGACTCATAGGGGGCCGGCGACTCCCCGCGCCCGATGGCGTCGATGGCGGCCCGGAAGGCCTTGGTGACGCGCGCCACATAGGCGCGGCCCCTTTGTCGCCCTTCGATCTTGACGGCGGTGACGCCCGCCCTGGCCAGACCGGCGAGCAGACTCATGGCGTTCAGGCTGACCGGATCCTCGAACAGATAGGCCGCCTCGCTGGACCCGCCGCCGCGGAACCGGCCCTTGCACAGGGTCGGATAGCCGCCCGCCTCGCCCGCCGGCAGCCGATCTATGGCGAAGCCGGACAGCCGCGTTGTGCGCTCGCCATGGTCTTCGGTGAAGCTGACCGCCTCAGGCGGCGAACACACGCCCGACAGGTTCGGCGAGCGGCCGGAGGCATAGGAGGACAGGGCGCAGCGGCCTTCCGCCATGACGCACAGGCCGCCATAGACGAACGCTTCGGTCTCGACAGTTATTTCCGGGGTCAGGCTCCTGATTTCCTCGACGCTCAGGACGCGGGGCAGAACCACCCGCTTCACTCCGTATTCGCGAGCGTAGAAGGCGATCGCTTCGGGCGTTCCCGCCGCCGCCTGGACTGACAGGTGGAGTCGGGTCGCCGGATGGTTGGCGCGCATATGCGACAGCACCGCCAGGTCCGCAGCGATCACGGCGTCCACGCCGGCCTGCGCCGCCGCGTCGGCCGAGGCTCGCCAGAGGTCGGTGGCGTCGGCCCGGGCGAAGGTGTTGAGCGCCAGCAGGACCCGGGCGCCGCGTTCATGAGCCCAGTCGGTCGCCGCCCGAAGCTCCTCCGGAGAGAAATTCAGACCGGGAAAATTGCGTGCATTGGTCTCGTCGCGAAAGCCGCAGTAGACGCTGTCCGCCCCGGCCTCGATCGCCGCCTTCAGCATCGCCGGCGACCCGGCGGGGCAGACCAGCTCCAGCGACGGGGAGGCCGCGCCGGTCACGGGCGAACCTCGCCGTGACGCCACCGCCCGACGACGGACAGCGCCGTCTGCAGCGCCGGATCGAAGCCCCGCGGCAGACCCAGGATGTCGGCCATCGTCAGCTCCGAGGCCTCAAGCGCATTGTGCAGGGCCAGGATGGCGGCGGTGTCTCCGTCGATATCAATGCGGCGCTGGAAGAAGGCCCCGTCGGCGTCCCCGCGCCCGTCGAACAGGGCCAGAAGCGTCAGCAAGGGTCCGCTGATGCGGGCCGAGGCCGCGCCCGCGTCCGAGTCGGGCCGCACCACGCGGATGGACCCGGCCACGCCGTCCGGCCGCATCTCGAAGGCGACGGGCAGGTCGGCGGGGCTGATCCGGATGGTGGCGTGGCGGACCGGACCCAGCCGGTCGAAGGCCTCCGGCTGCCGGCGGGCGACGCCCCTGAGCGAGGCTGTTAGAAAAATCTCGACTGGTCTGCGCGCCCTATACAGGAGGTCGGTCCACGGACGGGTCGACGGCGCAATCCGCAACGGGGCTATCCGCATCGGGAATAGCCGCAGTCGAGACGACTGTGGCAGCCCTCCTCGCGAACCAGGCCCGGCGTGCCGCATCGCGGACAAGCCGACGGGACGTGGGCGGCGGGCAGGAAGCGATAGCCTTCGCGCGCTTCCCGGAACCGGGCGCGCCAGCGACCGCGCGACTTGACCGGTTCAGCCTCAGCGAGGGCGGTTGCGACCCGGTCCCAGGTGGCCTCGACGGTCGCGTCTGCCGCCCCGTCGTGGGGCCGGAAGCGATATTTGCTGCTCCAGAATTCGCTTGCCAGCGGACTGCCCAACGCCATGTCTGCACCGCTTCAAAAACGGAGGTCAGACTCGCTGATTCCCTGCGGCGCGGGCAAGGGTCCCGAGGGTGTCGCAGACCCGGACCGCTATCAACGAGGGGCTTGATTGACGTCAAGCGACGGTCGGCGCCAGCGGCCTAGGAAAACGAATCGCAGCGTCCGGGAATCGGAGCGTGAAACGGAGAGGGCACCCGGAACATGGCGCTTGAACATCTGTCTGTCGGCGAGATCGCCGTCATCCTGCCGGGAGCCACTGCGGTCTTTCGCCGCCACAAGATCGACTTCTGCTGCAAGGGCGACGCCCTGCTCGCCAGGGAAGCGGAAAGCCGCGGACTGGACCTGTCGGCCCTTGAGGCGGAACTCCATGCTCTGGAGACGCCGGGCGTTCATGCGCCCGCCGAGACCGTTGATCTGATCGCCCACATCATTGAGCGCTACCACAAGGTGCACCGGCGCGAATTCCCGGTGGTCATCGAACTGGCCCGCCGCGTCGAGTCTGTGCACCAGGACAGGATCGACTGTCCGCGGGGGCTCGCCAACCTGTTGTCCGACATGTTCGAGGACCTGGAAGACCATCAACACAAGGAGGAGGCGGTCCTGTTTCCGGCCATGATCAACGGCGTGGGTCCGGTTCTGCGCGACCCGATCGCCCGGATGATGCAGGAGCATGAGGAGCTGGGGGATTTGCTCGCCTTCATGGCGGACCTTACCGACGACTTCGTCGCGCCGGAAGGAGCCTGCGCCACCTGGCGCGCCCTCTACGCCGGCTGCAACAAGCTGGATATGGACCTGCGCGAGCATGTCCATCTGGAGAACAACATCCTCTTCCGGCGCTTCCTCTGAGCCGGATCAGAAGTCCAGAACGGCCGCGGCGTCACCCTCGCTGGGGCCGGGGGCGGCGACCCCCAGAGATTTCAGCGTGAGCCCTTGTCGCTCGGCGCGTCCGCCAGCAGGCTAGTGTAGACTTCCAGATCTATCCTTGAGAGCAGGGCGGCCGGATTTTCATAGATTGCGCTGTTGGCGCCATGCTCGAAACATTCCACGCTTTGCACCCAGCACCGGCCGTCGGTGGCTTCCCGAACCAGAAGTTCGGCGTGTTCCAGAACGTACTGCGACAGGCGTTCGCAGCTGGTTCCAGGGACCAGTCTCGCCTGGGCCAGGCCGAGAGCTTCCAGATGCAGGAAGGCGTCCCGATCAGGGTCGTCGTCGCTGATCAGAAGCGTATGGTCGAAGGTCGCGTGAAGCCATTCGCGGATGCGGCCGAAGCCGCCCTTGCCGAAGTCGACGACCCAGCCGCGATGGTCGAGCTGCTCGGCGGCGAAGGTGAAGCGAAAGCCCAGCGAATAGCCGTGGAGAAGGTGGCAATGGCTGTCGGCGGCCCACTGCCTGAAGGCGCACGACAGACCCCGGTCGGCGCCGTAAGTCTTGGTGGAGAGGTGGGCCATGAACGGGTTCCGCGGCGGATTCCGCGCTCAATGATGGGTTTTCGTCTGTTGGGCAATCCTGCAGGTCCGACGCCGCAAGGCGGCGGTGATGCGCCGCATGGCGTCGTCCGCACCCGCGTGCGACCGAAAGCGTCACGGTGAGGCGTTCGCCCGACCGCGAGAGGCTGTCTTCACGAGGTTCGCCATGGACGCGCTGTCTTCCGACCGGAGCTATGATCACGCCGTCGCCTCGGCCCGGGCGGCCTTTGACGAGGGCCGGACGCGGGATCCCGTCTGGCGTTCCGCGCAGCTCTCCGGGCTGATCCGCTTGGTCGACGGGCATGAAGAGGACATCGCCAGAGCGCTTGCCCAGGACCTGGGAAAACCGCGCGCCGAGGCCCTGACCGCCGAGGCGTGGCTGGTCCGGGCCGAGGCCCGGGAGACCGCCCGGGCCTTTCATCGCTGGGCCCGGTCCCGGAGGGTGAGTACGCCGCTATCGCTGTTCCCGGGCGCGGCCCGGGTCGTGCCGGAGCCGCGCGGCGTGGCCCTGATCATGGGGGCCTGGAACTACCCCTTCCTCCTGACCCTGTCGCCCCTGATCGGTGCGCTTGGCGCCGGGTGCGCCGCGGTCGTCAAACCCTCCGAGCAGGCGCCGGCCACGGCTGGTCTGCTGGCGAAGCTCCTGCCCCGCTATCTCGACCCGGAGGCTGTCCAGGTCGTCCAGGGGGACGCGGACGGCGCGGCGCGTCTTCTGGAACAGCGGTTCGACCTCATCCTCTACACCGGCGGGGCGCGGGTGGGTCGGCTGGTGATGGCCGCCGCCGCCCGACACCTGACGCCCGTGGTCCTGGAACTGGGCGGCAAGAGCCCGGCGCTGGTCCACGACAGCGCCGACCTCGCCGAAGCCGCCCGCCGCATCGCCTGGGGCAAGTCGCTGAACGCCGGCCAGACCTGCACCGCGCCGGACTATGTGCTCGTCCCGCGCGGTCGGACAGACGCGTTCCTCGCGGCCTATCGCGGAGCGCTGGCGCGGTTCCATGGCGACGCCGCCGCGACGAGTCCCGACTATGGACGGATCCTGAACCGGCGTCATTTCGATCGGCTTTCAGCCTATCTCGGCGACGGGCGGGTCGTGATCGGCGGTGGCGCCGATCCGGCGCGCCTGTTCATCGAGCCGACGGTGCTGGTGGACGTCCCGGGCGACGCGCCGATCATGCAGGAGGAGATCTTCGGGCCGATCCTGCCGCTGATCCCTTACGACAGCTGGGATGAGGCGCTGGCCTTTGTGCGGGCGCGGGACAAGCCGCTGGCGGCCTATGCCTTCGGTCGCGACCGCGACGCCATCGACCGGGCCGAGCGGGACATCAGCGCCGGGGCCTTCTGCGGCAATGACGTGATCCTGCAGCAGACCGTCCCGGACCTGCCGTTCGGCGGAGTCGGCGCGAGCGGCATGGGCGCCTATCACGGCCGCGCCGGTTTCGACGCCTTCTCCCACGCCAAGGCCGTGCTGCGCCGTCCGGCCCGGTTCGACAGCGGCCTGCGATTCCCGCCCCATTCCGAAGGCAAGCTGCGTCGGTTGCGGTCGTTCTTCTAGGGCATTTTCCGCTCGGTTTGCATCATATCCAGCGGTGGGGAAGTCGTTTGAGCACTTGTCTGGTGAGCAGGTTGGATGATCCGGGCGATGGCATCCTGGATTTGGTCGATTGATCTGGCGGCGACGTATCCCGCCGGCCCTTTGGCGTGGCGAGGGCGTTCTCGATCGGATTGAGGTTGGGATTGGGGGGCAGGAACAGCAGCCGTTCGCCGGCGGTTTCGATGGGGTCTCAGATCGGGAGGCCGTTGTGGGCGGCCAGGTTGTCCGTGATCACGACGTCTCCGGGCTTCAGGGTCGGAGCCCGCACCTGCTGGACATGGGCCAGCCGATACTACACGTGCTAGGCTGAACCCCGACATCGACTTGGCGGATTCTCGCGATACGATCGCGAGCTTTGAGCGAATTCTCTGAATTCGAAAAGCTGTGCTACAGTCCCGCCCGTCTGTTCGCCGGGGTTTCATTCGGTGCGATTCCGAGCCCCGCAACTGGAGGATTGGCCTTGAACCAACCAAAATCGGACACTGCGACCGGAAACCGGGGGGGGGGCGATGACTGGACTATTCGCATCGCCGATTCGCGCCTGGAATGGCGACGCGCCTTTGGGCCAAGTGTTCTGGGGTTATGGCGTTTTTATCAGCGCACTGATGATAACGGCGTTTATTGATGCGTTCTACCGCGATGACGTCTGGGTACAGGAAATCCTGCTCATTGCATTCCTAGCCTACACGGTATGGATCCTGACCGCGATCTGGCGGTGTTCGACGGCCGGCACGTCAGTCTGGCATATGGTCGCGAGGTTGCTCACCATCACCTGGGCGGCCAACACCCTCCTCGTCGCGGGCTTTCTTCAGTTGAACCTGCTGGAGACCGCGCTCGGTCTATGAAGGCGGCGCCACGCCCCGGCCCGGCCCAGAATGTATTCGCAGGCCTCGCCACACAGAGCCGGCGAGCGCGCTCGCGGTTGCCACCCAAGCTGCCAGGGCGACCCATACCATAGCCTCGGCGATGGTCTTCAAAGCGGCGATCTCCGACGCCAGTGAAAGCCGCAGGCTCGCCAACGCATACATGCCGAGCGGGAAGACGAGGCTCCAGAGCATCGGCGTGTAGACCAGCGGCGCGCGATGCACCCCATGTTTCCATATGCCGAACAACAGCAGCAATGGAATCCACCATGTGGCCCAGGCCCACATGATCAGCGTCACGCCGTCGATAAACGGACGCATGGAGATCAGGAACGGGACGCCGGTGTCACTCATGATCAGGACTGAGCCGGCGTTGGTGCTGATCGCGGCCGCTCCCATGATCACCCACACGAGCGGGGTAATATCCCTCGGCCCCACATCGAAGAAGAAAATACGGTACGCGAACAATGTGATGAAGATGCCGTAGAGCCCCAAGCCCACGCCCCACAGCATGTGGATGAACACGAACAGCAACGGCGCCGCGTCCCCTTGCGCAGGGACCAGGGCGGCCCCCAAAATAACGAGAGACTGCGTTCCCACGATCGCGATCAGCCAACCGCCGTGGACCACATTCGCGCCTTGGGCTGTATTGAGAAACGTCAGGACTGCAAAACTGAAATAGATGAGACAAAACCACAGGACGAGGGCGAAAATCCACAGGGCCAAGGCGACCTGACCGAACCCGCGCAGATTCATGCCGATGCCGAGCACATCGCTACCGGCCACAATGGTGAAGAACGCGAAGACGAGAGCCGGATTGGTAAGGTCGGCCCAGAGCGCCGTCCTGAACCGCAGAACACGTATCACCGTCAACAGTACCAGCCAGGCGTAAGCGAACACATTGGCGGTGAAGAGAAGGTTCGAGAGTGCAGGCTGGCCCTCGAAATACAGGGTGTTGGAAATGATGCCGGTGGCCATCACCAGGGCGAAATAGCCCGGAAACAGGCCACCGACCTGATCGCTGAGCCAGGCCGTGCACCGTTGCGCCCAGGCTGATCCCGTGACCACGCGTCTAGACTGCCCGGGAGACATCAGCGTTCATCCCTAAACTGCGGCCGTAACCGCCATCCCCATTTCACGTCGCGTCCGTCTGGATATGAGGTCCGAGTTGACCATCCGCACTGCGTAAATTCGCCGGATTGATCGCGATCGCTGCATCGTACGGCTCCCCCGCCTGCAGTTTCAACCGCCACCATAGCAACGATAGCGACCGACCGGCATGATGATTGTCAAGCTCCAGTCCCGGCAGGCGTTGCGGGCGTCCATGCGCGATCCCGAGAGGCCCTCATCGCCCCTGAAACACGCCCTGATGGCGGCCATGGACGCGGCGTGCCCAGCTGGAGCGGTCTTCGATCGGTCTGCATAATATCAGCAGTGGCGAAGTCGTTTGAGCACTCGCCTGGTGAGCAGATCGGGATGCTCCGGGCGACGGCGTCCCGGACCGGGATGCCCTTGTGGGCGGCCAGGTTGTCCCTGATCTCGACGTCATCGGGCTTTGAGCGTGATCGAGCGACGCACGAAGTGCCGCCACAGCCTGGACAGGCTCGTCCCAACGCCAGCGGATCACGCTCGCCGTGCTGACGCAGACCGGGTCGCCGCCTGCGGGCACGACACCCGCCCACACGATCCCGCAGGTCCACTGACAGCGTCTTGCTCATCCATGGTTGAATCGGAGCCCAGATTTGTCGGGATTCTCCGCACTTCAATCAGGTCGCCAGATGCTCTAGGACCGCGACCGCCCGCATTTCTGCTGGAGCGTTTCGAGATCGAGAACGACGAGGCGGGCGTAGCGGGTTTCAATCACCCGCTCGCGACGCAGCCGTCCCAGCAGCGCGGCCAGGCTCTGGCGCGAGACCCCGACCAGGGCTGCGAGATCCTCCTGGCTCAGCCGCAGATCGATCGCGACGCCGGCTCCGACGGGGCGTCCGTAGCGGCCCGCCATCTCTGTCAGGATGAAGGCCAGACGGGCCTCGGTCGAGGCGGTCAGGGCCTGCTCCACGAAGGCCAGGGCGGCGCGCTGATGCTGGCAGGTCAACGCCCCGATCGCGCGGTCGAAACGTGGATGTGCGGCCGCGATGGCGTCGATCCGGGTCGAGTCGACATGCAGGACGACGGAAGGGCCGAAGGCGATCGCATCGTGAAAGCGGGGCTTGCCGTCCAGCACCGACATCTCGCCGAACCAGTCGCCCGGTCGCAGGATCAGATACCCGAGGCGGCGCCCGGCCTCGGAATGTCCGATTAGCCGGATTTCCCCTTCGAGCACCGCATGGAGACCGTCGCCCGGATCGCCCGCCCGGTAGACGGCGGCGCCGTTGTCGACGGCCCGGATCCGGGCGGCCCCCAGCAGCGCCGCGCGCGTGTCCGACGGCAAGGCGCCCAGCCAGGCGTCAGACCCGAGAATGCGGCTGGCGACGGTGATCTCCATGCGACTCTCTATACCTCCGGACTGTCAGGAACGCGACATTCTTTGCCGGCGGACGCGCCTAACCTCGACTGCGGAAACAGCTTGCCGGTTGAGTCCCCGGCCGGCGGGAGCGGAGCGCGCCATGGAAACCGCCGTACGGATGCTGGAGACTTTCGCCGACCGGGGCGTCGACGTCTGTTTCGCCAATCCGGGAACTTCGGAAATGCATCTGGTCGCCGCCCTCGACCGGGTGCCGCGCATCCGCCCGGTGCTCGGCCTGTTCGAGGGCGTGGTCACCGGCGCCGCCGACGGCTACGGCCGCATGCGCGGCGCCCCGGCCCTGACCCTGCTACATCTGGGACCCGGGCTGAGCAACGGCGTCGCCAATCTGCACAACGCCTTTCGCGCCCGGACCCCGATCGTCAGTCTGATCGGCGATCACGCCACCTACCACCGCAAGAACGACGCCCCGTTGCAAAGCGACATCGAGGCCCTGGCGCGGCCGGTCAGCCGCTGGCTCGAGACGGCGGAGACGGCCGCCCAGGCGATCGATCTGGCCGCTCGGGCAGTGACGGCGGCGGTTCGGGCCGGGCCGGCGGCGCTGATCATCCCGGCCGACGTCGCCTGGTCCGACGACGGGCCTTCGCCGCGGCCGTCCGAGCCGCAGGCGCCGTCTGCGCCGGCCT
>JAUYAG010000027.1 GCA_030693575.1 Brevundimonas sp.
ATGGTCGGCGTCGCCCTGTGCACCGCCGAGGACGACGTCATGCTGACGACCGCCCTGGGCCGCGCCATCCGCTTCAAGGCCGACGACGTACGGGTCTTCAAGGGCCGGGATTCGACCGGCGTGCGCGGCGTCCGTCTGCAGAAGGACGACGAGGTCATCTCCATGGCCGTGCTGGGCCGGGTCGATGCGACACCGGACGAACGGGCCGCCTATGTCAAACACGCCTCGGCCATGCGCCGGGCGGCGGACGGGGCCGAGGACGAACCGGTTGCGACCGCCGATGACGACGGTGACGAGGCCGCGGGTGATGCCATCCTGTCGACCGAGCGGATCGCCCAGCTGGGCGCCGCCGAGCAGTTCATCCTTACCGTCACCGAGACCGGCTTCGGCAAGCGATCCTCGGCCTATGAGTACCGGCGCACCGGCCGGGGCGGGCAGGGGCTGACGGCCCATGGCCTGGGCGGCCGCGCGGGCACCCGTCTGGCGGCCTCCTTCCCCGTGGAGGACAGCGACGAGCTGTTGCTGGTGACCTCGGGCGGCCAGATGATCCGCACCCCGGTCGACCAGGTTCGCATCGTCGGCCGGTCCAGCCAGGGCGTCACCATCTTCCGCACCGCCGACGGCGAAAAGGTCGTCTCGGTCGAGCGGCTGCCGGACAGTGGCGGCGGCGATGAGGGTGCGGGCGAAGGGGAAACCGAACAGGGCTCCGCCGAAAGCTGATTGCGCACGGTCTCCCGGCCGTCGCATGCTGGCGGCATCAGGGGGACTGCGATGTTGCGCTATCTGTTGCTTGCATTGACGCTTTGCCTCGGTGCCTGCGCGTTGCCGAGGGTGGATCCGGAACGCGAGGCCCAGGCCGATCGGGTGTATGAAGCGGTGAGGCGTAATGACGTCGCCGCCGTCAAGGTGATGGCCACGCCCGCCCTCGAGGCCCAGGACCTCGCCGGACCCTTTCGGGAGTTGCAGCGCCACGTCTACGCCAGCACGCCCGATGAGGCCGCGACGATCGGTTGGGGGAGTGATGTGTCGACGACGAACGGAGCCAGCTATCGCGTGGTTCGGCGGTACACCCATCCGGAGGGTCAGGTCGAAACCGAAGTGCTGATGGTCCGGAACGCAGAGGATGCGTGGCGCGTCGATGGATTCAGGGCTGTCCGGATAACAGAGACGGCGGTCCGAGCTGCCGAGGAGCAGGCCGCGGCGGCGCGCTTCACCCTGGTCGGGAAGTCTCCGGCCCATTTCCTCATTCTGGCGGGAGCCGCGCTGTCAGCGGTGCTGTGTCTCGGTTCCGCTGTCTTCGCTGGCATCCGCCGGCGCTGGGGCTGGATGATTCTGAACCTGTTCGGCGTCGGCCAGTTCACGCTGAACTGGACGACGGGCGCCGTCGCGTTCCAGCCGATCTATATCGCCATTTTCAGCGCGGGCTTCCTGAAGGGGATGGGCCCCGCAGATCCATGGTGGATCATGGCGTCCCTCCCGATACCGGCGATCCTTTTCTGGAGCCTGGGCAAATGGCGTAAGAAGGTGCCATGGGCGAAGTCCGGCGAAAGCCCGACGACGGTTGCACAGGCACCCGACCTTTGAGCCCGACGCTTTCCATCGACGGCCAACCGGCCACCGCGGACGACCTGATCCATGTCGCCCTGATCAACTACGGCGCCTACACCTCGTTCCGGGTGGAGCAGGGCGGCGCGCGGGGGCTGGATCTGCATCTGGCGCGGCTGGAGGCCGAGGCACTGGAGCTGTTCGGCGAGGCCGTCGGGGAGGCCCGACTGCGCGACCTGATGCGGGCGGCCGTGGCGGGACGCGGCGCCTGCTGGCTGCGGGTCGGTCTGTTTTCGCCGGAGATCAGTCCGCGAACGCCCGACTGGCGGGGACGACCCAGGGTGATGATCTCGGTCTCGCCGCCGCCGCCACCCCTGGCGCAGAACGTGCGGGTGCAGGTCCAGACCTATGGCCGGGAAGCGCCGCATCTGAAGCACGTCGCGACCTTCGGCCTGATCCGCGCCCGTCGGCTGGCCCGCGCCGCCGGCTTTGACGACGCCCTGTTCATGGATGTGGAAGGCAGGATTTCCGAAGGAAGTCTTTGGAACATCGGATTTATCTCCGGGAACGACGTAGTCTGGCCGCAAGCGCCGATGCTCGCGGGGGTCGCCCAGGCGCTCGTGCAGCGCGGCCTCGGCGCGTCCGGCCTGACGGGTCGAACTGAGCCGTTGCATGTGGACGAACTGGGCCGGTTCGACGCGGCCTTCCTCTGCAACAGCGCCACCCCGGCCTGCGCCATCGCGGCGATCGGCGATCGCGACTTCACATCACCGGCGGGCCTGATCGAGCGCCTGCAGGGTGCCTGGGCCTCGAGCCCGGTCCAGCCACTCTAGGCCAGCGGTTTGGTGCCTGCTAAACCACTGTAGCGACGGGGAGGAAAGCGATGCGCATCGGCCTGTATCCGGGCACGTTCGACCCCGTTACCAACGGGCATATGGACATCATCGGCCGCGCGGTGAAACTGGTCGACCGGCTGGTCATCGGCGTCGCCCGCAATGACGAGAAGGGCCCGATGTTCACCACCGACCAGAGGGTCGAGATGGTTCGGGCCGAGGTCGCCCACCTGGGCGACCGGGTCGAGGTGCGGCCTTTCGCGACCCTGCTGATGCATTTCGCCGAGGAACTGGACGCCGGCATTATCGTGCGGGGCCTCCGCGCCGTCGCGGACTTCGAATACGAGTTCCAGATGACGGCGATGAACCAGCGCCTCAATGCCGACATCGAGACGGTCTTCCTGATGGCCGATCCGCGGCACCAGGCCATCGCCTCGCGTCTGGTCAAGGAGATCGCCCGTCTCGACGGCGCGATCGACAGTTTCGTCAGCCCCGCCGTCGCCGAAATGGTGCGGGCCAAGGTCAAGGGTTAGAATGAACTTCAGGATCGCCATCGCCGCCGCGCTTTCGACGGCCATTCTCGCTGCGTCCGGCCCTGTCGTGGCCCAGACGGCACCGCCGGAATGGCGGACCATCGCGCCCGAGAACCTGCTCATCATCGACACGGCCAAGGGCCGCATCCTGATCGAGCTTGAGCCGCGGATGGCGCCCCTGTCCGTCGAGCGCATCCGCACCCTGGCCGACCAGGGCTTCTATGACGGGCTGAAGTTCCATCGGGTTCTGACGGACTTCATGGCCCAGACCGGCGATCCGCTGGGTACCGGCGCGGGCGGCAGCGACCTTCCGGACATTGAGGGCGAGTTCCAGTTCCGGCGCGGCCGGGATCTCGGCTTCGTCAACCTGGCCGCGGGCCAGGCCGGTCTGCTGGGCATCGCCGGGTCCATGCCGGTCTTCACCCAGCCGGACGCCCAGATGATGGTCACGGCCGATTTCAAGACGGCGGCCCAGGCCCTGTTCTGCCCGGGCGTCCTCGGCATGGCGCGCAATCAGGATCCGCACAGCGCCAACAGCCAGTTCTTCATCATGACCGGGACAAATGAAAGCCTGAACGGCCTTTACACGCCGTTCGGCCGCGTCCTGGCCGGGCTGGATGTGGTGCGCGCGCTCAAGCCGGGCGTCGAGGCCGCCAATGGCCGGGTCGAGGATCCCGACCTGATGACCCGTGCCCGCACCGCCGCCGCCCTGCCGGAACGGCAGCGCCCGGTTGTCCGGGTCAGGACGACGTCCAGCCCGGCCTTCGCCGCCATGGTGGAACAGGTGCGCACCGAGCGCGGCGCGCGCTTCACCGTTTGCGATATCCAGCCGATCGCCGAAGTTACGGGCGGATGATCGGCGCAGGGGAGCTTGCCATGAAGACCATTGCCGGGCTCGCGGCCCTGTCCGTTTTGATCACTGGCCCCGCGCTGGCCCAGGACGTCGGCGGCCCTCCGCCTCCGCCGCCCGCTCCGGCGACGACGGTGGTCCTTCCCGAATGGCGTGCGGTGCCGGGTGAGAACCTGCTGGTCATCGACACGACGCGCGGCCGCATTCTGGTGGAGCTGATGCCGGAAGTGGCACCCTTGCACGTCGAGCGGATCAAGCTGCTGGCGCGCCGGGGCTTCTACGACAATGTGCCCTGGCATCGGGTCATCGACTGGTTCATGGCCCAGACCGGCGACCCGCTGGGCAACGGTGAGGGTCAGAGCCCCTATCCGGACCTGAAGGGCGAATTCACCTTCCGCCGCGACAGCGCCATGCCCTTCGCGGCCGTCGCCGAACCGTCCGGGGCCCGGGTGGGGTTCTTCCATTCGCTGCCGGTCCAGACCCAGCCCGACGCCGCCTTCGCCCTGACCGGCGACGGAAAGGTGCACGGCTGGGGTCTCTACTGCCCCGGCGTGGCGGGGATGGCGCGTGACGAGGGCAATGACACCGCCAACAGCCAGTTCTTCCTGATGCGTCAGGCCTATCCGGCTCTGGACAAGCGCTACACCATCTGGGGCATGACGGTGGCAGGTCTCGACGTCGTCCGTTCCCTTCGCGTCGGCGACGGCGACAACGGCATGGTCACGGCCGAGCCCGACCGGATGACGCGGGTGCGCATCGCGGCCGACATCGCGGAAGGGGAGCGCCCGTCGGTTCAGGTGCTGGCCACCGACTCGCCGAGGTTCAGGTCCATGGTCGACGAAACACGGGCCTCGCGCGGCGCAGACTTTTCGGTCTGTGACATCGTCCTGCCGGTTCAGGTCACGAACTAGGACCGGCCGCGGCGGCGGCTCCGGTTCGGTTTCCGGTCCTCGCGCATCTGCTGCAGCAGCAGGCCTTCGCGCAGGCCGCGGTCGGCGACCCGAACCCGGTCGGAGGGCCAGGCGCGCTGCACCGCCTCCATGATGGCGGCACCGGCCAGCACCAGGTCGGCGCGATCGGGACCGATACAGGGCTCGGCGGCGCGGCCATCGGCCCCCAGACGCTTCAGGGTGTCTGCGGCGGCCTCGCAATCTTTCCGCGTCATCCAGAGGCCGTCCACCAGATTGCGCTGATAGCGCCGCAGGCCCAGGTGGATACCGGCCAGACTGGTGATCGCGCCTGAGGTACCGACCATATGGGCGCGGCCACTGACAAACAGGTCTCTCAGGGCAGGACTGACCGGCGAGTCGGCGATGGCGGCACCCATGTCGGCGACCATGGCTTCGTACCAGTCCTCCAGATCGCCAGCCGGTTCAGGGTGGCGTTCCGCGAGCGTGACGACCCCGACGGGCGCAGACATCCACCCTTCGAGCACGAAACTGTCGCCCCGCTTCGAAAGCCAGTTCAGTTCGGTGGAACCGCCACCGACATCAACGACCAGCACCGCCTCCGCCGAATTGTCGAAGAGGTTCAGGCAGCCTCGCACGGCCAGGCGGGCTTCCTCGACCGGGTCGATGATCCGCAGTTTCAGACCGGTTCCGACGCGCACCCGCTCGATAAAGTCCGGACCATTCTCGGCCTGACGGCAGGCCTGGGTGGCCACTGCCATGAGACGGGAGGAGTCCACGCCCTTTTTCGCGACCCGTTCGCCGCACAACATCAGGGCCTCATAGGCCCGGTCCATGGCCGCCCCATCGAGCCGGCCCGTGCGTGACAGGCCTTCGCCCAGGCGCACGATGCGGCTGAAGGAATCGACGACGCGAAAGCCGTCGCGCGCCGGCTTTGCGATCAGCAGCCGGCAATTATTGGTCCCGAGATCGAGCGCGCCATAGAGCGGCGCATCGCGACCTGACGCCCCTGGATCCCCGGCGGCACCGTTCGCGGCGCGCTGCCCATCGGACCTTCGGGGCTGGGACCGGTCGTCACGCCGTGGGGGCGCGCCGTCGGTCTCCGGCATGGGCCGAACTTTCATGGTGGGCGGTCCGAAGCGGTGCCCGTCCCGGTCACTCTAGGACTGTGCGACGGCCTCCGCCAAGCGTGTCTGTCGCGAAAATGAACGGCGTGACGCGGACAAGGCTCAGGTTGGGTCAGGCAATCTCTCGCCATGACCCAGGAAACTGTCGCAAAATTCGGCCTCGGCCAGATCGTCCGTCACCGCGACGCCGCCTTCCGCGGCGTGGTGATCGACATCGACGCCTCCTACGCCGGTCTGCCCGGGGAGACGGGCGAGGTCACGCCGGATCAGCCTTTCTATCAGGTCCTGGCCATCGGTCCGGACGGCGGCTTCATCGCCTATGCAGCCGAAACGGCGTTGGAGCACGACCCTGAACTCTCGGCCCTGACGCGCGAGGCCGAGACGCGCTGGTTCACGGTCGACTCCCAGGGCCGCCATGCGCCCCGGGCCCACGCCATTCACTAGACGGGCGCTGGCGCGTGCCGCGCGAGAGGCCTAGATTGCCGGCAAGGGTCTTTCAGAGCCCGCAGGTTGCAGGAGCAGGTCCATGTCCGACTTCGAACATGTGTTCGACGCGCCCCCGGAAGGTGCCGCCGCCGACTGGACCATCCCGCAGGACTGGGCCTCATACAGCGAGGTCGAACACCAGACCTGGGATACGCTCTACGCCCGGCAGATGAAGATCCTGCCCGGCCGGGCCGCCGACGTCTTCCTCAAGGGGCTGACGGCGCTTGACCTAAACACCGGCGGCATTCCCGATTTCGCGGTGATGAATCCAAAGCTCGAGGCCCTCACGGGCTGGACCGTGGTCTGCGTGCCGGGACTGGTGCCGGACGAGGTCTTCTTCGACCATCTCGCCAACCGCCGCTTCCCCTCGGGCCAGTTCATCCGCAAGCCGGACCAGCTGGACTATCTGCAGGAGCCGGACATCTTCCACGATGTCTTCGGCCATGTGCCGATGCTTACCGACCCCGATTTTGCCGCCTATATGGAGGCCTATGGCAAGGGCGGGCAGCGCGCGGCCTCGCTGGGCGTGCTGCAGAACCTGGCCCGCCTGTACTGGTACACGGTCGAGTTCGGGCTGATGCAGGACACCGATGGCCTGCGCATCTACGGGGCAGGGATCGTTTCCTCGGCGACCGAGAGCGTCTTCTCGCTGGAGGATCCGTCCCCCAACCGCCTCGGATTCGACCTCGAAAGGGTGATGCGCACCCTCTACCGGATCGACGACTTCCAGCAGGTCTATTTCGTGATCGATTCCATCGAACAGCTGAAGCGCGAGACGCTGCAGGACTTCGGCCCGATCTATGAGCGGCTGAAGGGCGCGGCGGACATCGCCATAGACGCCATCCTGCCGACCGACACCATCTTCACCCGCGGCACCCAGGCCTATGCGGCGCGGGGCGGGCGTTTCGCGGCCTGAGAGCGGAGCTTTAGTCCGAGGAAAGGTCGCAGGGGAGGAATGCGCCGGACCAGCTCATACCCCGCGAAGGCCCCGCCGAAGGTGATCGCGACCAGCAGCCCGGCCTCAACGGCCAGGGGGAGTTGCAGGCCCGGAAGCCAGGCGCCCGCGCCCACGGTGATCGTTTGATGGAGGATGTAGAGCGGGAAGACGGCCACGGTCAGGTAGCGGAGGGCGGGTCGGTCGAAGGCGAGATGCTTGCCGCCGAAGCCGAGGATGGCCGCGATTGCTCCCCACTGAATCGCCGCATAGGTCCAGCGCATGGCGATGCGGAGCAAGGCGGGCGGATTTTCCGCGAACGGCGTCCATAGCTGAAGATCGCCCGGCAACCCGGTCCAGGTCAGGAGATAGGCCTGCCACGCCAGCCAGGCCGCTGCGGCGATGGCCAGGGCGGCCCATCTCTGAGCGATGAAGGTCTGCCGAATGCGCTCGGACCTCGCGATGAGGAAGCCGAACAGGAACAGCGGCAGGTAGACGCTGTGCAGATACCAGTCGTCGACGAGGGCATGGGTCCGGTCGAAGACGGGATAAAGCTGGCGCGCGAGGCCCAGGTAGAGAATGGGCGCGAGAAGCAGGAGGGGGCCTGACAGCGGCCGGTCCAGCCACCGCCCCACCGTCGCCAGACCCTTGCCGGTGAGCGCCAGAAGGCAGGCCAGGACCAGACTGTAGACCCAGAGGTAGGCGACGAACCACAGATGGTTCCAGGTCGGTGTGGTGATGCCCCAGTCATGCTCGCCGCTGAGATAGAGGGCATAGAATCTGGGCCAGGGTTCAACGAGATGCGGCGTGTACTGGGCCACCTGGAAAAAGGTCTGCGGCGGGACAATCACGAGCATGCCGAAGATCAGGGGGATGAGCAGCCGGCCCGTCCGGCTCCAGGCCAGCCGTCCGGCACCGCCCGGGCCGGGAGAGAGCCGGGCGGTCATGAAACGGGTGGCGAAGCCGGCGATCAGGAACAGCAGCGCCAGCCTCCAGGGGCTGGAGAGGCTCATAACGATCTCGATCCCCTTGATCGGCCGCGGGCTTGAGGTGTGCCAGTCATCGGACTCGTAGAAGACGCCGACGTGATAGAGAATCAGCAGGAAGAAGGCCGCCACCCGGATCCAGTCCAGATCGTATCGGCGGGTCGCCGCGGGCTCGGGCGCAGACATCTCAGGGGACGACGACGGGGGCATGAGAGACCTGATCGAACGGAAGGATCAGTCACGGATGCGGACGCTGACGGGGCCGTTGCAACGTCTGTGGGGCAAGCGGCGCGACCTCGGGGGCGAGCGGCCCGGCTATGTTCCGAAGGACCGGCGCGAACTCATCGTACTGGTTCTGCTGGTGGTCGTGGCCATCGGTCTGTTCGCCATCGTCGGTGCCCTCACCAGCCTGTCGGACCGTCCCGGCCTTGATCCCTGGAAGGCCTGGACCTGGGCGCTCACCAGCGGCGCGACGGCCTTGCCCTGCGCGTTCATCTGCATGCTGGCCGTTCGTTACGCGTCGCCCACGGAATGGGGCTGGCCTCGCGCCATTGTCCTGCACGCGCTTGCCGCCCTGACCTATACCCTCCTGCATGTCGCGGGCTTCGTCGTGCTCCGCAAGATTGTCTATGCGGCGATGGGCGACAGCTACGGCGCAGGCCCGCTGCTCGACGAATTTCCTTATGAGCTGCGCAAGGACCTGTTGACCTATGCTGCCAACGCCACCCTTTTCTGGCTGGCTGGCGAACAGCAACGTCGTGGGCGGGCGATCGAGCCGCGTCCGACCTTCGATATCCGCGACGGCGCCCGCATCATCCGGGTCCCGGTGGAGGATATTCTGGCGGTGTCTTCGGCTGGAAACTATGTCGAGTTCTGGCTCGCTGAGGGACGCCGGCCGCTCATGCGCGCGACCTTGGCGGCAATCGAGACGGAACTGGAGCGGTTCGGCTTCGTGCGGGCGCACCGGTCCTGGCTGGTGAACGGCGCGCGCGTTACGGGTCTGGCACCCGACGGTTCCGGCGACTGGACCATCGAACTGGGCGAGGTTCGCGCGCCGCTGTCGCGCCGGTTCCCTGAGGCTCTGGCGCGGCTGAAGGGTTAGTCGTGCGTGATCAAGCTATTACGACCCGTATCCCGCATGCGGATATAGGTCAGTAGCGACACGCCGATCAGGGCGGTGACGTACCAGAAATAGGCGCTCTCCATGCCTTCGCCCTTGAACCACAGGGCGGCGTATTCCGCCGTGCCGCCGAACAGGGCGTTGGCGATGGCGTAGGGCAGGGCGACGCCCAGCGCGCGGATATGGGCCGGGAACAGCTCGGCCTTCACCACGGCGTTGATCGCGGTGTAGCCGCTGACGATGATCAGGGCGGTCATGGCCAGCAGGAAGGCCATGAACGGGCTCTCGACGCCGGACAGGGCGGTCATGATCGGGACGGTGAACAGCACGCCCGCCACGCCGAAGGCGATCATCACAGGTCGCCGTCCGACCCGGTCCGACAGCGCCCCCACTGCGGGCTGCAGCAGCATGAAGACGAACAGGGCCGCGGCGCTGACCTCGGTCGCCGTCGCCTTGGAGAAGCCGCTCGTGTTGACGAGGAATTTCTGCAGGTAGGTCGTGTAGGTATAGAAGGCGATGGTCCCGCCCGCCGTCAGGCCGAGGACCATCAGCGCCTCCTTCGGATGTTTCAGGATCAGCAGCAGGGCGCTGGATTTCGGCGCCTCGTCCGCATCGGTGGCGATAAAGGCCGAGGTCTCGTCCAGCCGCCGCCGCAGCCAGAAGACCACCACCGCCAGCGCCGCCCCGATGAAGAAGGGAATGCGCCAGCCCCAGGCCGCCAGGTCGGTCTCGGCCATCGTCTTCTGCAGCACGATCAGCAGCAGCAGGGCCAGCAGCTGACCGGAGATCAGCGTCACATACTGGAAGCTGGACCAGAAGCCGCGGTGCCTGGCCGTGGCCATCTCCGACAGATAGGTGGCCGAGGAACCGTATTCCCCGCCCACGCTGAGGCCCTGGAGCATCCGTGCGAACAGCAGCAGGGCCGGGGCGGCCAGGCCGATGCTCGCATAGCCGGGCGTGCAGGCAATGATCAGACTGCCGGTGCACATCAGGGTCACCGACAGGGTCAGGCCCGCCTTGCGCCCCTTGCGGTCCGAATAGACGCCCATGACCCAGGCCCCCACGGGCCGCATCAGGAATCCGACGGCGAAGACGGCCGCCGCGCTCAGCAACTGAGCCGTGCTGTCGCCCTCGGGGAAGAAGATCGGGGCGAAATAGACGGTGAAGGCGGCATAGGCGAACCAGTCGAACCACTCGACCAGATTCCCGGCCGATCCGCCGATGATATTGCGCAGACGGCGGGCAGGGGTCATGGCGGAAGTCTCCTGGGCGGCGCTCATCGGCGGGGCCTCAGATGGGGCCAGGCGGACCAGGTCCCGACGGCATAGGCGATGCCATAGACGAGCACGATCAGCGAGCTCCACAGGATGAACGGCATCACACTCGCCCCGTTGAGCACCAGCGCCGGAATCAGCGCCAGGCCTCGCAGCAGATAGATGGCGCTGATCACGACCAGCCCGGTACGCAACAGCGGCAGGCGGGGCAGGAGGCCCGCGCCCGAAAAGGCGTAGGCGGCCCAGATCGCGAGGATGGCGGCAATGCCGAGGGTCAGCAGGGTCGGCGTCATCGAGCCCTGCTCGGCCATTACTGCCATTTCTTCGCCGGCACCGAAGAAGCGGTACCAGTCAGGCCCACCGATGATGCAGCCGATGTGCAGCAGGGACGCGGCGACGCTCAGCCAGCCGCCGAGGATCAGGGCGGGATTTCGGGCCGGCTTCATGCTGTTCCCCGGTCTGTTGTCCGAACCCGCAGCGCGACGGCCAGGGTCCATACGGCGAGGGCGATCTCGAGCACCCGTTGGGCCCCGCCATACCATTCGAAGGCTGGATGGATCAGTCCAATGACCAGCACCGCCGGAACGCCGCAGATCAGGCTGAGGCCGAACAGGCCGCGGCCCTGCGGCCAGCGCCGCGCGGCGATACCGACGAGGAAGACGCCCGCGATGCCGCACAGATAGCCGAAGCCACCGAACACATCGTGCAGAACCGCCGCCGGGCTCAGGTCGGCGGTGGAGCATTCGAAATCGCAGCGAAACACGCCGCCGAGCACCAGACCGACGCCGTTCAGGGCGCTGAGGCCGAAGCCGAGGATCGACAGGACGCTGCGTGGAAACAGGTCTGCGCACAGCAGCCAGAAGGCCGCCAGCAATCCGCCGGAGACCATGAAGGCGAGGCTGACGCCCGCGCTGGTCGGAGCTCCGGTCGCGCCGAGCTCGCTGATGTATTGCGTGAGGTGATCGTAGCCGGGGTAGGCCATCCCGCCCGCGATCGTGGCGACGGCCAGCACCAGCAGGCTGAGCATGGCGCACCCGAAGGCGATTTGTCTGATCACGCTGTTTTCCCCGCTGATGACCGACGCTAGCCGGGTTCGTTCGGCCGGCCAACCAGTGGCTTGCCCATCCGGACCAGTGGCACGGGCGCACCGCCGCGGTCGTCCTCGAACCGTTCGATCTCCCGATAGCCCGCGGCGAGGTACAGGGGCTCTCCGCCCATTGTCGCGACCAGTTCGGCGCGATCGTAGCCGGCGTCGCGGGCGGCGGACTCGCACAGGTCGAGGATCAGCCGACCGACGCCCCGGCGAACGAACCCGGGCGCGGTGTACATGGCGCGGATTCGGGCGGCGTCGACCCCGGGGGTCAGCGGCGCGGGCTTGCGTCCGGGCGTGTGGTCGCCGCCGTATTCGGTGATCCGCCCGCTCCAGCCACCGCAGCCGGCGAGTTCACCGTCGGCCTCGACGATGACATAGGTCCGGTCGGCGATGATCTGGCTGTCGATCCCCATCAATTTCCGGCTGGCCGTGATCTGGTCGGGTGTCAGGAAGGCGGCCAGCGGCCCGGTGATGGACCGGTCCATGAGCGCGACCAGCGCCGGAATGTCGGCCTCGGTGGCAATGCGGTGGGTGAAGTCGGCCACGGGTGTCGCTCCTGTACGCCTGACGCCCCGGCCTATGTGCGGTCGCGGCTCATATAGACGAGCTCGATACCCTCGTCCGAGAAGCGCCGGTCAAACTCCTCGAACCCCAGAAGCCAGTACAGGGCGATATGGCGCTCGCTCTTCGCCCCTGTGAACAGCTCGAAGCGGCGCACCGACGGCGGCGCATGCTCCTGCACCGCCTTGACCAGGCGGACGCCGAACCCCGTACCCTCGCGGTCCGGCGCGACCACAAGCCGCCCCATATGGCCCACGGAGCCTTCGATGCGAATCCGCGCCGACCCGACAATGCGATGACCGTCGACCGCCGCCAGAACGATCTCCGACCGGATGGCTTCGGCGACCTGCTCCAGGGTTTCCAGAAGGGGCGGCAGGAACGGGTCGCGATACAGCTGGGCCGTGGTCACATAGGCGGCCCGCTGCAGCGTCAGAAGCTCGCCGGCGTCTGCCTCGACAGCCCTGCGCAGAACGACGGGCATGCGATCAGCCCCGCTGGAACGGATAGAAGCCGCCGCCGAGCCCGAGCAGGCCGGTCAGTTCATCCAGCGCGACGCGGCTCTCCTCCAGCAGGTCCGGCCCGGCGAGGTCGGCGGGCGTCAGCCGGTCGCGGTAGTGCCTGGCACCCCAGGCCGACAGCCGCGTGTGCAGGTCGTCGGTCAGCCGCATCGCGGGATTGGTCGCCGCCTGTTCGGCCTCGGTCAGCACCACGCGCAGGCGCAGGCAGGCGGGGCCGCCGCCATTGCGCATCGACTGGCGCACATCGACATATTCGACCCTGCCGATCGGCCCGTTCGAGGCCGCGAGCCGTTCGGCGACCGCATGGCTACGCGGGTTGTCGCGGGTCTCGGTCGGGCAGATCAGGGTCAGGCGGTCGTCGCCCGGTATCTGAACCAGCATGGAGTTGAACAGATAGCTGGAAATGGCGTCAGCCAACGGCAGGTCGGCGGTTGGCACCTCGACGAAGATCGGCTCGAAGCGGCCCCCGGCGGCGGCGCGGATGGCGGCCTTGGTGCCGTCCGTGTCCTCGAAGGCGAGCTCATGGAAGAACAGGGTCTCCAGCGCGCCGACGCAGACCACGTCATTGTGGAAGGTCCCGCCGGCGATGGCGGCGCGAGACTGGCGGGCCAGCACCACGCCGGACGCGCCATGACGGCTGGCGACGGCCTGCGAGGCCTCGCGTGTCTGGCGGGCCGGGAAGGCGTCGGCCCAGGGCTCAAAGGCCTCGCGGCCCCAGACCAGCAGGTTCACACCGGGCTCGCCATGATCAGCGCACAGGCGGACATGGTTGGCCGCGCCCTCGTCGGCGAGATGGGCGACGGAGGGCAGGGCGTCATGGACCGCGAACCGGTCGGGATCGGGGAAGAGGGCGTCCAGTGATCGCTTCGTCTGTTCGTGCTCCAGCGAGCGGTGCAGGTTGGTGACGAGGTTGGCGGGGGTGAAATGCACCCGGCCGTCGGCACTGTCCGCGCTGGGCGTCACCGTCGCGGCATTGGCGGCCCACATGGGCGAGGCCGAGCAGGCGGCGGCGGCGAAGGTCGGCGCGTCCTTCCAGGCCTGTTCCAGCACCCGGGCGTCCGAACCGGTGAAGCCGAGGCTGCGCAGGAAGGGGATGTTCGGCCGCTCGTGCGGCGGCAGGACGTATTGCGGCAGGCCGAGGTCGGCTAGCGTCTTCATCTTGTCGAGGCCCTGCAGCACCGCCGCGCGCGGGTTGGACGCCTCGCCCTTGTTCAGACTGGACGCCAGATTGCCCGGCGACAGGCCTGCATAGGAATGGGTCGGGCCGATCAGGCCGTCGGCATTGGCCTCGAGGGCGGGGGTCAATTGGGAGTAATCCAGATGGGTTGCGACGAGGGGATCAACTGGTAGGCTCCGAGAGTGGAGCCAATCACTACAACAGCAATCGCCACGAGAACCGCAGCCTCCGTCCGGCGTCCCCTACGAAGGCACTCGAGCGCTCCCAAGACCATCCCGAACCCGAACATGCCACACCAGATAGAGATGTTCGCTCGCCCACTTCCGACGAGTCTGTAAAACGCGATTAGAAGAGTGGCGACCACGACGGAGCTCACTGTCATGAGCAATGCAAAACGCATACGTACAAGGAGTGGCTCTGGCCCAATGCGGCGCCTCATCCCCTCAACCCCTTGATCTCACCTTCAATATTCTTCACCGCCCCGGCCTCGAAACTGGCCACCGGATAGGCGCAGTAGTCGGCGGCGTAATAGGCTGACGGGCGGTGATTGCCGCTGGCCCCGAGGCCGCCGAAGGGCATGTCGCCGGCGGCGCCCGTGGTCGGACGGTTGAAGTTGACCACCCCCGCGCGGATGCGGCGGATGAAGCGGTTCCAGTTGGCGGGGTCGTCGCTGACCAGACCGGCGGAGAGGCCGTAGCGGGTGGCGTTGGCTTCCGCGATGGCCGCGTCGAAGCTGGCGACCCGGGTGACGGACAGGAACGGGGCGAACATCTCCTCGTCCGGTACGGCCAGGCCGGTGACGTCGATGATTGCGGGCCGCACGAAGGCTCCGGGCAGGTTGCCGACGGGTCCGGAGGCGCGGATGACTTTCGCGCCCATGACGATGCGGTCCTGCAGCGCCTTCAGCGCCGCTTCCGCCGCCTTCACCGAGATCAGCGGTCCGGCATAGGGTTCGGGGGTGGAGTTCCAAGGCGCGAAGATCAGCCGCTCGACCATGGCGTTGACGGCCTCGACGATGGCATCGCCTTGCGGCCCCTCCGGCACGATCAGCCGCCGCGCGCAGGAACAGCGCTGGCCCGTGGTGACGAAGGCCGACTGGACCACGATCCCGGCCACGGCTTCCGCGTCCGCCGCATCCCAGACCACCAGCGGATTATTGCCCCCCAGCTCGAGCGCCAGGATGACATGCGGATCGTCCGCGAACTTCCGCCGGAAATGGGCGCCGGCCGCGCCCGAGCCGGTGAACATCAGGGCGTCGATGCCCGCATCCAGCAGGGCCGCGCCCGTGTCGCGCCCGCCCTGGACGACATTGACCACGCCCTCGGGCAGGTCCGCCTCGGCGAAGGCCTCGGCCATCAGCTGACCGATCAGGGGCGTCTCTTCGGACGGCTTGAACACGACCGTGTCGCCCGCCAGCAGGGCCGGGACGATGTGGCCGTTGGGCAGGTGGCCGGGGAAGTTGAACGGGCCGAGCACCGCCGCCACGCCATGCGGGCGATGGCGGAGGGTGGCGTGGCCGAAACCGGTCTCGGCCGTGCGCTCGCCGGTGCGCTCGTCATAGGCGCGGATGGAGATGTCGACCTTGCCCGCCATGGCACCGAGTTCGGCCGTGGTCTCCCACAGGGCCTTGCCGGTCTCCCTGGAGATCGCCTCTGCCATCTGCGGCGCGCGGGCCTTGAGGACCGCCTGATAGCGTTTGACGGCGTCGATCCGGTCCTGACGCGGACGGTCTGCCCAGTCGGGGAAGGCGGCGCGGGCACGGTCGGCCGCGGCCTGTACTTCTGCGGCCGAGGCGGCGGCGCCTTCCCAGACGGTTTCGCCGGTGGCGGGGTCGATGGATTTGAAATGGGTCATGCTGTCGCTCATGTCTTCACCCGCACGGTATCGCCCGCCCGCACCCGCAAGGCGTCCGCGGTCTCGGCATTGAGGGTGACCACATCGCCCTCGATCACCGCGCGCTGGCGCACCGAGCGGAAGCCGCCGACGTTGTCGGTCGAGATCAGGGCCGGCAGTTCCGCCTCGACCTCCTGCGCCAGGGCCACGGTCAGCCGCCGCGCGTCGCGCACTGTGCGGATGTTGTCGCGGCCGCAGGTCACGGTCGGTCCGGCGTCGAAGATGTCGATCAGGCCGTTGGGCCGGAAGCCCTCGCTCTCCAGCAGGGCCATGGCCGGCACGCCCTGCGGATGCACCTTGCCGATCACCGCCCGCGCCGGCTCCGGCAGCAGGTCGATATAGATGGGATGGCGCGGGGCCAGGTCGAGGATGAACTGCTTGTCGGTCGAGCCGGTCATCCGGTCGGCCTCGTCGAAATCCATGGGGAAGAATTTGTGCGCCACATGATCCCAGAACGGACAGGCGCCGTCGGGCGTGAAGACGCCGCGCAGTTCGGCCAGCACCGTGTCGGCGAACAGGTCCGGCTCGGCTCCGATCAGCATGTAGCGCGACTGGCTGAGCAGCCGTCCCGCGCCGCCCTTGCGCCGGTCCGCCTTGAGAAACAGGGAGCCGACCTCGCTCCAGCCAGTGCATTCATTGACCAGCACGAGCGTCTTCTGTTCCAGCTTGATGCCGAGCGAGGGAGACGACTGGGTGTTGGTCACCACGCGGAAGGAGAAGAACGGCCGGTTCAGCCCGACGGCCGCCTTGACCGAGCCGATGCCGTCGACGTCGCCGGTCTCGGTCTCCTCCAGCATCAATGTGTACCAGCGTTGCTGCGGCTCCATCTTGCCGGCGAAGCTGTCGCGGCTGAGATCCAGCCGTTCGGCCAGCTGATCCGGGTCCTCGGGCAGGCTGGTGAAGCCGGGGCCGGACAGGATGGCCAGCTCCAGCAGGAAGTCGAGGTCGGCGGGGCCGGCGGGGCGGACGACGAGCATGGGGTTACATCGTCTCCAGACGCAGGGCTTTGAGTTTCAGCGCATCGATCTCGCCCGAGGCGATCTTGCACAGGATCAGGGCGCTCAGTTGCGCGCGTTCGACGAAGCTGGCGGGCCAGGCGAACTCCTGGTCCGAATGGATGTCGCCGCCCAGCACGCCGAGGGTGTCGATATTGGGCAGGCCGGCGGCGTGCAGATTGTTGCCCTCGCAGACCCCGCCCGACGGCTTCCAGGCGATCGGCTGGCCCAGCAGGGCACCGGTCACGCGCACGGCCTCAAACAGGGCGGTCTGGCTGGCGTCCATCGGCTTGGGCGCGCGGGTCATGCCGCCGTGAAGATCGAGCGTCAGGCCGGGGAAGGGGGGCTCGTTGGCGATCTGGCGCACCGTCTCCGCAATCCAGGCCGACGACTGGGCGTCGGGGACGCGCACGTTGAAGCGAACGACGGCATTGTCGGCGACGACATTCAGGGCCCCGCCGCCGCTGATCTTCGCGACATTGACGGTGACGCCTTCGCGCTGACCGTTGAGGGCGTGGAGGCGAGCGGCGATGATGGCCGCCCCGGCCACGGCGTTGGCACCCTCATGGAAGGCCCGGCCGGCGTGAGCCGCCTTGCCGGTGACGATCAGATGGTAGTTGCCGCTGCCCTTGCGCGCGCCGGCCAGGGTGCCGTCCGCCAGCGCCGGCTCATAGGTCATACCGACATGGCCGCGCGCACCCAGTTCAGCCAGCAGGGGCGCGGAGGCGGGCGAGCCGATCTCCTCGTCGGGCGACAGCAGGACGGTCCAGCCGACGCGTGCGCGGTCCGGATGGGTCTCGAACGCTTCCAGCGCCGCCAGCAGGACGGAGATGCCGCCCTTCATGTCGGCGATCCCCGGCCCGTTGAGCGCGCCGTCCGCACGCGTCACGACAGTCTGGAACGGGCTCTCGGCCGGGAAGACGGTGTCGTAATGCCCCGTGAGCACGACCTGGATCGGGGCCTCGGGCCGGGCGGTGATCTTCAGGGCGTCGGCATGGGCCTCTGCCCGCACCGCGCCGTCATCGCCGACCGTCGTCGATCCCTGCGTAGCAATGCGCACGACCTCGGCCGGCAGGTGTCGCGCCTCGGCTTCGAGCAGGGCCAGCACATGCGCCAGACCGCTGGCGTTCCGGCTGCCGGAATTGACATTGGCCCAGTCGACGGCGCGGCCGACGATGGAGGTCTCGCGCGCCGCGACATGGTCGAGCACGATCTGGTCGGGGGGCAGAATCCGCATGCGGCCGAACCCTAGCGGTCCGGGCCGGAAAGGTGAAGGCGAGCCATGGGTTTCGCCCCGGGCGCGAGCGGGCTAGGCTTCCGTCATCATCAAGGGAGGAACTATTCAATGACTGACTGGATCAAGGCGTCGAATCCGACGGCGTCGATCACCACCGAGGCCGAGGCGATCGGTGCCGCCCGGGCCAGCGCCCTGGCGATCTTCCTGGGCGTGATCTGGGGTGCCGTCGGCGTCTTCATGCTGGTGAACGGCGGCTCGGCCGAAATCGAGGCGGCCATGGCCCAGGCGTCTGCAGACGCGCCGGAAATGGCCGGCATGGGAGCGATGGCCATGCAGATCGCCATGTGGAGCGCGATCGGCATCTGCGTCATTCAACTCGTTCTGGGTCTGGTGCAGTGGGCCAAGCCCAATATCGTGATCCCGATCATCTTCGCGATCCTCGTGGCGTTCGGCCTCGTGTCCGGCGTCTTCGGGCTGATGATGGCTGGACAGGAAGGCATGCCGGAATCGGCCGCGGCACCGACCTGGCAGCTCTATGTCGGCTTCGTGATCCTGGTCATCCAGCTGGTCCTGCACATCGCCGGCATCCGCGGCGCTCGCGCGCTCGACCGGATCCGCATGGCGGCCGCCCAGTAGGCGATCCTCACCGGTTCGGGCGTCGGTCCTCGCGATCGACGCCCGGCTGGCGCGACTGACGGCGCCAGCGGATCGACAGGCTGGCGTCGCCCTGTCCGCCGAATTTCGAACTGACGGTCAGATTGCGGCGCACCTGCCATTCGACATTGACCGCCGCGCCATTCTCGCCGCCGCCGATGATCTCGAGATAGACGTCATCGGTGATGTAGCGCCCCCCGGCGACCGTGAGGCTCGAGGCTTCGCCGCCGAAGGACAGCCGGTCCAGTCCGGCCAGCTCCCGCAGATTTCCGATCACATCAAAGCCGCCGCCGCCGGCCAGGGCCGCGACGCCCGCGGCCAGCTGGGCCGCCTCGAAGGCCGACAGCTGGGACGCCGAGCGTCCGAAGAGCACCTGGGACAGGATCTCGTCCTGAGGCAGGGCGGGGGTCGAGGTCAGGGCGATCTCTGGCCGCGCCGCCGTGCCGGTGACGCGGATGGTGGCGGTCAGGGCCGGGTCATCACGCGTCGCGGTCAGGTTCAACCGGATCTGCTCCGGATTGGTCGACAGGGTGACCGTGCCGCGCTCGTCGAAGACGAACCGCTTGCCCGCGAAATCATAGTCGCCACGCACCACCCGCGCCGTGCCGCTCAGGTTCGGCCGGGCGATGGTGCCGGTCACCCGGGCGTCCACGGTCATCTCGACATTCAGCCCCCGCCCGATCACGCGCACGTCGCCGCCCGGCGAGCGCAGGGCGATATCGAGGCCGAACTGCAGGCCGCGCTGACGGTTCTGCTCCTCCTCGGGCACGTCGCCGCCGGGTCGGTTGATCTCGATGACGTCCATGCGGACGATGCCGTTCGATCCCGGCGGATTGGCCTGGATGCGTGCCTCGTCGATGTCCATTTCGCCCTTGAGGGTGATGTTGCCCTCCGCGCCGCGGGTTACGGTCAACAGGCCGGACGCCTTGGCGTCGGCGATGTCGTTGTCGATGATCCGGAAGCGGTTGAGCAGCAGCTGGAAGCTGGATCCGGAGCCCTGCTTCAGCCCGATCCGCCCGTTGCCGCTGATCGATCCGCCCGCGCCGTCGACGGCGCTGAAGCTTTCGACCAGTCCCGTCGTGTCGTCGAACCGGCTGGCGAGGGCGACATTGTCGAGGCGGACGCCCGTGGCGCTGTCGCGGAAGGTTCCCTGTTGCAGGTCCAGACGTCCGTTGAGGCGCGGCTCCGCCATGGAGCCGGCGATGGTCGCGCGGGCGTTGACCTGACCCGACAGCGAGCGCTCACCGCCGGCCAGCAGGTCCCAGATCGGCTGGATCTGGCCCTGGATCGAGATTTCGCCTGACATGTCGCGGGTACGGACAATCGCCAGCCTCAGCGGTGCCGCCGAGGCCTCGACCGGCAGGGTGATGTCGGCCACAGCCCGGACGGCCTCACCGTCCGCGGCCTGCGCCTGGATGCGAAGGGTGTTGTTGACCAGCAGGGCGTTCAACGTGCCGTCGACGGCGATCCCGCGCGGGGCATCGACGCTGCGTATGTCGTCAAGCGTGATGTTGGCCGACCCGGACAGGTCATCTCCGGCACCCCGCAGCGACAAGCGGCCGGTGACCCGGCCGCGCATGTCCTGGATCAGCGAGCCGAGGTCGACGCTGGTCAGGTTGGCTTCGATGATTGCGGCCCGGGAGTCCTGGCGCAGCTCACCGAGCAGCACCCCGCCGCCGATGCCCAGATCAACCCGCGCGACGCGGCCGTCGCCGGACAGGGCGATGACGGCAGGGTTGCGGGTGGTGAAGGCGATTTCGCGCACGCGGCCGCCGCCTTCGAGAACCACCGTCTGGGACGGGCCGGCGCGCGAATAGACCCCCGTGCCGTCGAACGAAACCGGCGTGGCTCCCCCCACGTCGGCCTTCAGCGTGAAGGGCAGACGCTCCAGCGTGCCGCGGCCGTTCAGATCGAGAGTGCGGATCACCCAGGTCGAACCCGCCAGCCGCACATTGCGTCCTGTGACATTGAGGATCGCCGTCTCGGCTCCGGCACCGTCGGTCAGGCGGATGCGCCCGTCCGCTGTCCCGGAAGCGAGGAAGGCACCCGGGCGGGCGGTGAAGGTCAGATCCGCGCTGGAGGGGATGTTGTTCGACAGGTCGATGGCCCCCTGGGCGGTTACCCCGCCCGCGTTCAGGTCCACCTCGGTCAACCGCAGCCGGTCTCCGCCGAGGAAGAAGTTTCCGCTGGCCCGCGCCGGCCCGTAGTTCGATCCGGCGGTCAGGGCGATCCGCCCGTCCGAGGCATCAGCGCCGCGGCGGAAGCTGAGGAGCATCCCGGCGTCGTTCAGGACCAGGGCCCCGGCGCTGACCTTGCCGAAGGACGCGGTCAGGTCGGCACGCGGCTCAGCGAGGGTCCCGGTCAGGGCACCCTGGCCGGTCATGGCGCCGTCGATGGCCACGGGGCCGACGCCGAACGGTCCGGTCGCGTTCCAGTTCAGAGCCAGCCGTAGCCGTCCGTCACTCTCGATCAGGCCGCGGGCCGAAGCCGTGCCCCGGGCTCCGGTCAGCTCCGCCTGTTCGACCGCGATTCGGCCGCCGTCCAGCGCGCCGGTCAGTTGCAGGCGAGGGGTCGCGCCGAGAAGCCGGTCCAGCTCGTCCATCCCGATCGACAGCCCCCGGCCGCGTCCGTCGAACGTCAGCCGCCACGGAGCCCCTGGGCGGGCCGTCGAGGCCGAAATCGGCCCGCCGAACCGGCCGCGCGCGCCCTTGCGCAGTCGCGAGGCGTCGGTGATCTCAGCCCGCCCGCGGAAGCCCAACGCGCCGACGAGGTTTCGCCCGCCGGAGCCTGTCACCGTGAGGGCCTGACCCGTCAGATCGACCCTCTCGAGCAGGATGGCCCCATCCGCCTGACGCAGCGCCTCGAACGACAGGCGAGGCGAGGTGCCCAGGAGGCCGCCGACCAGTCCCGCGCTCGCCCCCCCGGTGACCCGGATGTCGCCGTCCAGGTCCATGCGACCCTGCCTGACCTGGAGGTTCAGCGGTCCCCGGAGCCGTTGCGCCCGGTAGCTCGCGACCTCGGCGGCGATCAGGTCGACCGATCCGTCCATTCGCCACTGCGCGGCATCGCCACGGAACACGCCACGATAGGCTGCGGGACCGCCTGCGGTTTGACCAACCAGCCGCGTCAACGACCGGGTTGAAACGTTGAGGGTGATCCCGTCCGGACTGCTCTGGTCGCTCAGCAGGATTTCGCCGCTGGCGCGCGAGTCCAGATTTTCGGCAATCAGGCGCCAGCCAACGCCGATCCGGCCGTCATCATCGCTGTCGCTCGATGTGGCCAGGCCGAAGCGCACGGTGCGGCCGATCCGCTCGGCGAACGGCGTCAGCAGGTCCGAGCCGGAGAAGTCGGCAAAGCCTGAAATACGCGTCCGCGTCTCGCCATAGCGCCCCTTGATCACCAGCGGCACGAAATCCCCGGTGCGCACCACCGCGTCTATGACCTCGCCGTTGACCACAGCGGTGGCGAAGAAGGGCTGGTCCGGCGAATACCCCAGCGCGCCCGCCAGCGGTCCGCCGCGGGCCTCGTTGGCACGCAGGTTCAGCCGGAGGTCTTGAAGCCCCTCACCGACCGTCGCGTTCAGGCGCAGATAGTCGCCCGGACGGGTGTTGCTGACGGCGTTGACGATGGCTGTCTTGTCGCCCTTGCGCGGCACGTTCGCCTCGCCGGAGAGCTTCCAGCGACCGTACTCCTGGCTGAAGCCCTCCAGCAGTTCGACATCCGCGGTGAACCGGTCGATGTCGATCGACAGCGGCTGCGGCCCCGGCGGCTCGGTCGACGCCTCGACGTCCGGACGACGGATCAGACGGATGACCTGAGCCTCGACCTCTGTGGCATGGAAGCGGCGGGTAATCAGCGGCCACCAGTCCCAGTCGACGCGCACCTTGCGCGCTTCCAGCCAGACGCCCCGGGCATCGGTCACGGTGACGCGGTCGATGGTGAAGTCGTCGAACAGGTCGCCGCGCACGCCCTCGACATTGATCCGGCCATAGCGACCGAGCTTCTTGCCGGCGACAAAGCTGGTCACCAGCCCCCGGCCGGAATCCGACAGGAGATACATCCGTCCGCCGACCGCGACGACAATCAGCAGCGCCGCCACGACGGCGGCCGCCATGCCGCCGAAGAAGGCGAGGGCCTGCAAGCGCGTGCGCTTCTTCTTCGCCGTTTCCGCCGGCGTGTCAGGCGCATCGACGGGCGCGTTGTCGGGAGGAGGGGCCGCGTCGGTCAAAACGCCTGCCCGATACTGACGTAGATCTGGAAGTCGGCGTCGCCGTCACGCCGGTCCAGCGGGAAGGCGATGTCGGCGCGGATCGGGCCGAACGGCAACTTGTACCGCACGCCGACCCCGGCTCCGTAGCGCAGGTTGTTGAAGTTCGGCGTCTCCTGGAAGCCGATGGCCCCCGCGTCGACAAAGCCCACGGCCTGGAAGTTGCGCCAGACGTCACGCCGGACCTCGATCGATGTCTCGAACAGACTCAGCCCGCCGCGCGGCGTGTTGTCGGGCAGGCGCGGCCCGACACCCTGATACTCAAAGCCGCGGACCGAGCCGCCGCCGCCGGAATAGAACAGGCGGTCGGACGGAACCGTCAGTTCCTCCCCGCCGATGATCGAGCCGATCCGCACCCTTCCGGCCAGCACGGTCTTGCCGCCGGCCTGGAGCGGCAGATAGGCGGTCGCCTGGGCCTCGGTCCGCAGGAACAGCACCGTGTCCTCGCCGGTCACCGCGGTCGGCTGGGCCGAGGCTGACAGTCGCCAGCCCGTTATCGGGTCCAGGGGGTCGTTGGAGCGATCGAGGTAGGCGCTGGCGCGTCCCGTCAGGATGAAGAGATCGCGGTTGAAGTTGATCGGCACCCGGGTGAGCGGGTCGAAGCGGTTCTCGTCATACTGGCCCGCATCCAGTCCGACGCCGTAACTGATCCAGGAGGTCTTGCCGAGACGCTGCTGCAGGTCCGCGGCCAGGGCCACGGCGGTGCGGCGATAGGCGTCCGTATCCTCGTTCAGCAGGGAGCCGGACAGTCTCAGCGTCTCCCCGGGGCGACGCCAGTGCGGCAGGCTCAGGGACACGCCCAGCCGGCTGTCGACGTCGGCGGCGCGGGCCTGCCAGACAAGGGTGTCGGCGCGGCCGAACCGGTTGTGCCACGTCCAGATCAGGTCCAGGCCGGACCCCTCTGCGGTCGAGAAGGTCGCCCCGGCTTCCAGAATGCGGCGCGGTCGGTCGGTCAGGGTGACGATGATCGGGCGATTTCCGTCGGCGTTGGTCTGGTCGGTCGGTGCCAGCGCCACCCCGACGCCGTCATACACGCCGGTTTCCAGCAACCGGCGCTCCAGTTCGGCCACGTCCTCGGGGTCATAGACCTCTCCCTCGGACCAGGGTGCCAGGCCGGCGACCCACTCCGCATGCGTGGGGCCGCGAGTTTCCAGCCTCACCCCGTCCAGCCGCACCAGCGGTCCGGCAGCGATGCGAAAGCTGGGCTGTACCGTGAACGTCGCGTGGTCGACCACCACGCGCCGCGGCTGGGCAGCGGCGTCGGCATAGCCCCGGCGGGTCAGGCCGGCGACGATCCGTCCCTCGGCGGAGATGATGTCGCCCGCACGACCGGGCTCACCGGCGCTCAGGTCGACTTCGCCGCGCACCGCCGCATCGGTCACCGCATCCGGGGACGGGGCCGCCCACAGGACCTGCACCTCGGCCAGTTCGAAGCGGCGTCCGGGCGTAACGTTCACAATCGCGATCGGCGCGTCTTCACCTTCGACGGCGTCTTCAAGCACCGGCTGGTAGTAACCTTCGGACCGCAACAGGGCCTCGGCGGCTTCCATGGCACCACGCGCGCGGCGTCGGGCCTCAAACCGGTTGGAAGGGGCGTCGTCAACCTCGCCGACCGCCAGAACCAGCTGCGCGCGCAGGGCGGTGTCCATTTCGCCGCGAATCTGGGCGCGCGGGTCCGCTGTCGCCCCGGAGGCCAGCATCAAGGCACCCGCCGTGCTGATGAGGAACAGGGCGGGCCTTGGCGTCAAACTGGGACCTTCATCAGGGTGCGGACCGGCCGGCCTTCGCATTCCGCTGTGGCGCCGATGGGGCGGCGACCGGGCTCAATAGAAGAGGGTTTCACTTTCAGGCTGAACCGATTCCGCCGACGACCGCTTTTCGGGCGGCATGGTGGACGAATCTGCGGGCGGCGCATCGACAGCGCTCGGCGCAGCGACCGGCGCGCCGACGTCTTCAGCGGCCGGTGCGACCGGCGCATCCATCGGCGCCTCGACAACCTCCGACTCATAGTCATTCGGATCGTCGCAGGCGGCGACGCCAAAAGCGGTCGACAGGGCCAGAATGGCGGTCAGGCGTTTCATCAGCGGCATCTCCCCCGGAACGGCCTTCCAACGCGCGGTCGGCTCGCCTGTTCCATAACCTCGAACGGGCAGCCGGTCACCACGCAGCAACCAATCCTTTCAGAATTTGGCGTACGCCGAATTCAGAGGGGTGCGAATGACTGCCACTGCGTATGCGATGGTGTCGCTGGTGCGATACCGGGAACTCAAGACACGGATCGCACTGGCGGCCTTTATCGGCTGCACCGCCTGGTTCGTCGTGCCCTCCATATGGCCGCCTCTCTGGTTTGCGGCCGTTCTGGCCACACAGGCGCTGGACTGGGCTGTGTTCAGGCGGTTCCGGCTTCGGGAGGATTGGCAGCCGGACCGGCTCTATGTGGTGCTCTGCTGCGCCACGACGGTGCTCGGCGTGACCGTCTATGCCGCCATGAGCGCCTATATGTGGTTCTACGGCGGCGATGTCGGTCGCGTGTTCGCCATGGTCCAGTGCGCCGGCGGTCTGCTGCACGTCAGCCTTCACATGCACCATGCCCGGCCGATCCTGATCTCGGCCGTTGCGCCCCATGCGGCCTATTTTCTCGGCCTGCCGGTGTTCACCGCGATCTCAACACAGAACTGGCAGGAGTTGCTCGTCTCGATCGGCTGTATCCTGTATATGAGCCACCTGGTCGTGACGGTCCGGCAGAGCTCGTCGACGACGGGAGCCCTCAAGTCTGCCCGGGACGCCGAGAAAAGCGCGCGCCGCAAGGCTGAGGTCGCCAGCGCGGCCAAGTCTGACTTCCTGGCCGTGGTCAGTCACGAAATTCGCACGCCGATGAATGCGGTGATCTCGGCCGCCAATCTGCTGCGGCGCACCCGGCTGGACAGCCAGCAACGCGAGCATGTGTCGATGTTGATCGACGCCGGCGATGTGCTGATGGGTCTGCTCAACGATGTGCTCGACTTCTCCAAGATCGAGGCCGGCAAGATGGAGCTGGAAAGCGCCGACATGGTCGTGCGTGACCGGCTGTCGACGATCGTCCGCCTGTGGGAGCCGCGCGCCCTGGCCAACGGCGTCCGGCTGAAGATGCGGATCGCACCCGATGTGCCCGCCGCCGTGCGTACCGATCCGCTCCGCGTGCAGCAGATTCTGTTCAACCTCATGTCCAATGCGGTGAAATTCACCCACGAGGGCGAGATCCGGATCGAGGCCAGCTGGGCGGACGGCCGCCTGAACATGGCTGTGAGCGATACCGGCTGTGGCATTCCCGCGGACCGGCTGGGTCAGATCTTCAACAGTTTCGAACAGGCGGACGTCGGTACGACCCGTCGCTACGGCGGCACGGGCCTGGGCCTCGCGATCAGCCGCAAGCTGGCCGAGCTCATGGGCGGTTCGCTGTCCGTCCAGAGCGTCGACGGTGAGGGCTCGACCTTCACCCTCAGTCTGCCGATGACTGCGGTCGAGAATGCGCCGGCGCAGCCTGTGCGCGCGGTGGAGACCCGCGGATCGCTGGCCGGCCGTTCGATCCTGGCCGCCGACGATCACGAGGTGAACCGGCGCATCCTGCAACTGTTGCTCGAGCCGCACGGCTGCCGCCTGACCCTGGTCGAGAACGGTGCGGAAGCACTTGAGGCGGCGTCGGGCCAGCGTTTCGATGCGATCCTGATGGACATGCAGATGCCGGTCATGGACGGGCTCGAGGCGACGCGCCGGATCCGCGCCGGCGAGACCAACGGCGACACGCCGGTGATCGCCCTGACCGCCAATGCGCTGGATGTGCATCGTGCGGCCTGGGACGCCGCCGGCGTCCATGCCTTCCTGACCAAGCCGATCGACCCCGTCCTGCTGGCCACGACCCTGGCCCAGGCCTGCGCTGTCGAGCGGCCCCGGGCCGAATCCGCCGTCGCCTGATCCCTAGCGCCAGAGACGCGCAGCTTCGTCGAGGGATACCGGCACCGGCTGCGCCACGGGATCGGCCGGGGTGCCCTCGAACCGGGGCGCGGGAGCGGGCTGAACGACGCCCTGGTCGACAAAGGTGCCGCGCGCCAGGTTGTGAGGATGCCGGGCCGCTTCGGTCGGTGTCAGGACCGGCGTGACGCAGGCGTCCGTGCCTTCAAAATGGCTGGCCCAGTCGTCCCGGTCGCGGGTCGCAAAGATGGCTTCAAATCGCGCATGGAGAGCCGGCCAGCCCGGCAGGTCGAACTGCGGTGCCTCATCCGGAGTCAGGCCGAGGGCTGTGATCAGGCCCGCGTAGAACTGCGGCTCCAGCGCCCCGACGGCAACGAACCGTCCGTCCCTGCAGGTGTAGCAACGATAGAAGGGCGCGCCACCGTCCAGCAGATTGCCCCCGCGCGCCTCGCTCCACAGGCCCCGTGCGCCAAGGGCGTGGAACAGGCTCATCAGCAGGGCCGAACCGTCGGTCATGGCGGCATCCACCACCCGGCCCTTGCCGGTCGATTTCGCTTCCAGAAGGCCTGCGAGCACACCGGTGACCAGCATCATCGCGCCACCGCCGTAGTCACCGATCAGATTCAGCGGGGGACGCGGCGGACGATCCGGCTCGCCCATGGGGTGGAGCGCGCCGCTCAGGGCGATGTAGTTGATGTCATGCCCGACCTGCCGCGCCATCGGACCGGTCTGGCCCCAGCCGGTAATCCGCCCGTACACCAGCTTCGGGTTCAGCGCTGCACAGGCCTCGGGCCCGAGCCCCAGTCGCTCCATCACGCCCGGACGAAAACCTTCGATCAGGGCGTCGGCGGCGCCCACGAGTTCCAGCACCGCCGCGCGGTCGTCGGGATCCTTCAGATTGACGCTGACCGAGGCGCGGCCCCGGTGCAGCACCTCGCCACCGACTTCGCTGAACACCGGCGCGCCGGCGCCGGCGCTCCGGCTGAGGCGCAGAACCTCGGCCCCGAGGTCGGCCAGCATCATGCCGGCGAAGGTCACCGGCCCCAGACCGTCGAACTCAAGGATGCGCAGGCCGGACAGCGGTTTCATGGTCACTGCCTATCCTCCGCTCGCGTTCGCGTCGAGCCAGCCCTTGACCCCGGCGACGGTTTGCAACAGAAGGCGCGTCGCTGGACCGCAAACGCGGCCGGCGTGGTATGCGCCCTTAGCTCAGTTGGTTAGAGCATCTGACTTTTAATCAGAGGGTCCTCGGTTCGAGCCCGAGAGGGCGTACCAACCCTTCCTGCCGGTGTCCTGATCGCGGCCTCAGCCCTTGGGCTTGGGTTTCCGGGCACGGCAATCC